>CAMDIH010000026.1 GCA_945898515.1 Candidatus Neomicrothrix parvicella RN1
GCTCGGGTCGTGGGCCTGGATCCCACGGCGGCGCAAATCACCGCCGCCTCTGGGCGCGCCGGGGGGCCGCGATACCTCCGGGCGCGCGCCGAGGCCCTCCCCTGTGGCGACGCGACCTTCGACACCGTGGTGCTCTGCGCCGCCCTCGAACATGTGGAGGACTTCGAGGGAGCCCTCCAGGAGGTGGCCCGCGTTCTCGAGCCCGGGGGGCGCTTCGTGTTGGTTCTCGCCCATCCTTTCCTGCAAACACCGGGGGCGGGTTGGGTTGATGACCGCGTCCTCAATCAGCGCTACTGGCGAATCGGCGCCTATCTGGAGGAGGAGCGGGCTTTCCACGAAGCGGCCCCGGGGGTCGACCTGCTTTTCGTCCACCGCCCCCTCAGTCGTTATGTGCGGGCCATGGGGCAGGCCGGGCTCCTCATCGACGACATGGACGAGACCCCCCCGCCACCGCGTTTCGCCGCCGAGCACTGGGACTTCCCCGAAGCAGCCACCATTCCTCGCGTGCTGCTCGTGCGGGCCATCCGGGCGTCGTAGGGCGACACGCCTCGCCCACCCCCTCGGGGGAAAGGGGCAACACCGTGGCCGGTGCGTCCCCGCCGCCCGACCGTGTTCGGTGGGCCGGCTGGTAACCCGCGACCCCGGCGTTGAGGTAGGTAACCTGCGCTACGGCCCTGCGCCGTGCGGCACTCGATACCGGAACAGAAAGCGAGCGGAAGTGACTGAAGCGTCATCGTGGTCGGAGGCAGCGGGTCGACTGATGGCTGCCCTTCACCTGGACGTGGCTCCCATCGCGATCACCTTCACCGCCTGGCGAGCGCCACGGCGCCGCCTGATGTCGTGCTTCTCCGCACAAACGCCCGGGGGACCATGTGCCGAGATCGTGTCGGCGTGACCACCCTCGAACCCCTGTCGGATCGCAACATCGGCTGGCTGCGCTACCTCCATCGCAAGGCGACAACCCCCGACAGTTGGGATCGGGAAGACCACCCCCACGAGCACTGGGACAACATCAGCGAAGCCCCGATGCTCTGCTTCCACCGCTTCGACCTGATCGACTCGACCTACGCAGTGGCGCTGATGGCCGACCGGACCCCGGCCTGGCGAGAGGTGTACGAACGGATCCTCGACGAGCTCATTTTCCGCCACACCGGCTGGTGGGCGGGTGAGGACTGGCTAACTCAGATCGGCGACGACCCCGACCGCGAGAACTATCCCGAGCAGTACCGGATGCTCATCCCACCTGCGCACTGGGGTAACTACAACGTGCCGGGTTGGACCGCCAACGGGATCGAACCGTGGGGCTTGCAGTGGGATCCGATCGGGGCCGACGGGAACCTGTTCTTCAAGGGGTTCTTCCTGGTGATGCTCGGCATACATCGCCGGGTCACCGGCAGCGCCCGCTGGGACGAGCCCTTCGACATCGTACGCGACGGCGACCACACCTTCACCTGGTGGCACACCAAGATCGCCGAGCACCTCGCTGAGCAGTGGCGGGCCCACCCCGAGGGCTGCCACTGCGAGAACACCAAGATCTGGCCCTACTGCCTCGCCGGGGCCGGCTTCGGTCTCCAACTCGCCGACCTCACCCTCGGCACCAACACCCATGACGCGTTCGAAACGTGGTGGCAGCACGCCCAGAGCACATACCTCCATCTCGACGGCGACGATTTTCCGGCGGCGGTCACCTTGTACTTCGATCCCGTCATCGACGAGCACCTCGACGTACCGGCGATGATGGGCTCGATCCCGGCCATCTACCTTGCCCCCCTGGTCCCCGATCAGGCCCGCCGACTCTGGGACGCCGCCCGCTCGCAACTCGGGACGCTCGAACTCACCGGCCCGCCCACGATGTTGGGGCCCCGTTTCACCGCCATCGACCTGATGCTGGCTCGCAACTGGGGGGTCAACGACCTAGCCGAGGTGCTCCAGTCCGCCACCGATGAGCTCTACCCACCGACCTGGGACCACCAGCGCGGGGAGATGACCTGGGACTTCGGGCTCGGTGAGCCACATCCACGCGGGCAGTACAACGCCACGATGGCCGCCGCCGAGGCCATGACCGAAGGGGCGTGGTGGCGCCTCGGCAACGTGTCGACGGCAGCGCGGTTCGACGAGCCCACTGTCTGCGACGTTGACTTCCCGACCGTCGCCCTCACCCAGGCCGAGTGGGACGGCGCCACGCGCCAGCTCCACCTGCGACTCCAGGCGATGAACGAGACCGTCACCGGTACGCCAACGACGATTCGCGTAACGGGGTTGCATGACCCCGGCGCGTTCACGGCGAGCTCCCCCGATGGGGTAGCGGTCGAAGTGGAGCATCGCGGCGCCGATCTGTTACTCCACACCCAGGTAGGCGGCCACGCAATCGTCGTTACGTCCCCCTGAACCCGGGGCGGCCACCACCACTACGAGAGCCTCTCTGCGCTGCTAGCCGATGCCCTGCGTCGGCTGCACACCCCGATGGTCGGTGACAACCCCCGCCCGCCGACCAGTATCCCGACGAAGATATGGTCTGGCAACGACCTTCATCTTGAGCCTTTGGACGACGAGCCTGTGTTTCTCGCCAAGACCGAGGCCGACGCCGAGGCACTATTCAGTCGTACGAAACGAAGGAAGGCATGATTCCCTTTGCGTCCATATCGGCGATGTCTTTCTGTATGTTCAGGTAGGTCCGCTTGTTTGCCGGGGTGTCTTCAATCTTCGACCGAGGATCTCCCCACTCGAATCCACTCATGACTTCCTGCTGCATCCTGATCAGGTCTTCTACAGCCATTATTCTTTCTTCCCTCTACTTGGCACCACGCCTCCGTCGTAGCCTCCGCAACGAGATCGGCCCAGGTGTGTCCGAGTTCGCCGCCCTCGTCAACCCCAACGAAATCACCTCGATCCTCAGCAACGCCGAGCACCGCAACTTCTTCATCAGCGCACGCGAAACCATGCTCGGCCCATCTAGCGACGAACTTGCCTCACATACCGGCTTCTCGCATGACGGGGCGCGTCCCGACGTGAAACGCCCCGGGTGTCGTGACGGGTGGGAGTAGCATCGCCGACGTGGATGCCGCCATTGCTGTCGCGTTCAGTAACCGGCGTGGTGCGCCCGCTCCGAATTGGCTCGGGTGTTCGCCCAGCGTCGCGGAGCTCGGCTTCACGCCTCGGCATCGCCTCGACTGGTCGGACGGCTCCGGTGCTGTGCAGGTCGCCTGCTGGCACAACGAGGAGGACCGGGGCGCGGGCGCATGGCACGAGCAGGACGGCGCCGTCGGGTTCGTGGCCGGTAGTGTTCGCTGGCGCGGCGAGGACTGGTACTCGCCTACCCGGTGGGCCCGGCACCTCGTCGCAGCCGCGCCCTCACGCTCGTTAGACGACCTGCACGACCAACTCCGCGGTCTGTTCGTCGCCGGCTATCTGAGTGCCGCTGGAGATGGCTGGCTGATGACCGATGTGATGGGCATGCGCCTCCTCTACTGGGGCGAAGATGAAGACGTCACGGTGATCTCGTCGCGAGCGGCGCTGGTGGCCGAGGGGCTGGCCCGCTTCCGCGACGAGCCGCCCCGAGACGACACCAGCGCATGTTGGCTCGCCTTCACCGGGTTCCGGGTGGGTAATGACACCGGTTATCAGGGGGTGCAGGTGGCACCACAGGGAGCGCACCTCTTAGTGCACGAGGCGGCACCGACATGGGTGCAGACCAACCCGCTGGTGGTCGACCCCGGCGATGAGCTGCGGTCATGCACGGTTGGCGAGCTGGGCGAGATCCTGTACGAGGACGTCGGCGAGTCGCTTCGGGCTGCGCTGTCATACCCGGCCGAACGGCACATCATCCGACTCACCGGCGGCAAGGACTCACGGCTCGTGCTCGCAGTCGCGCTGCGTGCTGGGTTGGCGAGCGAGTTCACGTACGAGACCATCGGTCCACCCGATCTTGCTGACGTGCAGATCGCATCGGAGCTCTGCCATCACTTCTCGCTCGAGCACGAGGTCGGGTTCCTCGAGCTGGGCACCTCCGAACCGTTCGCCAGTCGCTTCAGACGCTTCGTGGAGCGCACCGGCTGCATGGTCAACGGCAGAGAGTTCGGCGGACACCCGAAGTCCCCGGATTTACGGCTCACCGGCCTATGCGGCGAACTGCTGCGCACGTATAGAAAGTTGCCGGATGCGAATTGGACGACCGAACAACTCGCCAAACGGGTTCCTCGATCGCAATTCGGTCAGCTCGGCCTCTTGCGTGGGGACTTGGCCGACGACCTGTACGCGCGCTTCCTCGACAAGTTGGCGAACGAGCCAAGCCCCGCGGCAGATCCACTCGACCGATTTCACATGCTGTATGCGGGCTCGCGGATGCGGTTCGTTCGGGGTGGGGCGCGGGAGGAGCTCAGTGGCGATTCCGATGTGGTGCCGCTCTACTCTCGCACGGCTGTGCGCGCCGCCATGGCTCTGGACAGTCGAGACCGCCAGTCGGAGCTTCTCTTCGCGGAGGTGATGCGGATGGCCTCGGAACGGCTCGTGCGGCACCGATTCACCGACCCCGGATGGGATACACGCGCCAGCGCCCATCTCGACGCGATGGCCGCGACCGACCCGAGCGCGGGCTCTCCTGCGGGAAACGGGGCGGCAGTGCCCGATCTCCGGCCGACGACCTTGATGGCAACCCTCCACTCCCATGGCGCAACGGACCGGATCGAGTTCTTGACAGACGTTCTGGCGGACGCGCCGAACCGTGCGTGGGATTTGGTCGATCGTGGGGCCGCGCTCCGAGCGCTCGACAGGTACGCATCGCTGACCAACCGTCAACGACGCGAGCTGTTCGGGGCCGCATCTATTGCGGTCTGGCTCGGCTGACGTCTGTGGATCTGCAGCTTGTGTACTCTGCGGCGGCCACCACCGAGACCCCGGTGCTGTGCTCGTTGTGGTCGCCGCGTCGTTCACCTGTGTAACCGCGGAAACTGCGACGCTGCGGTCATCGGCCCAGGCCAGCCCCCCATGCGCTACCCGCCCTGTCCGGGTACCACCCGGTAGGCCTCGTAGACACTGTCGATGCCCTTGAGGGCACCCAGCAACGAATCGAGGTGACCGGGGTCGGCCAGTTCGAACTCGAATCGCATCTTCGACACCCGATCGGGCCCGGTGTGGGTAGTGGCGCTGAGAATATTCACGTGGTTGTCGCTCATTGAGGCCGCCACATCTCGCAGGAGTCGACCCCGATCGAACGCCTTGATCTCGATGGTCGCCACAAAGGTGCCGTCGTGAGCCTCGTCCCAGTCCACATCGATGAGACGATCCTTTTGGCCGGCGGCGAGAGACACGGCATTGGCACAGTCGGCACGGTGCACCGACACACCCCGCCCGCGGGTCACAAAGCCCAAGATTTCGTCGCCGGGCACCGGCGTGCAGCAACGCGACAGTCGCACCATCAGGTCGTCGAGGCCCTCCACATGCACCCCGGCAGGGGGCCGTTTCGCCGAACCGGGGCGCCGGGGTTGACGGGCCGTGCTGGGGAGGACCTGGTCATCCTCATTGTTCGGATCAATCTCACGAAGTTTCCGGGCAATCCGGGCGGCGATGGCCTTACTGGAAACATGGCTCTCCCCCACCGCGGCGTAGAGCGCGTCCAGATCGAGGTAGTTCAACTCGGCAGCGGTGTCGTGGAGGAAGGTTCCTTGCTGAAGTTTCTGAACCGGAAGACCCTCTCGGCGAAGAGCCCGCACCAGCTCATCGCGACCGCTATCCACCGCATCCTCGCGACGCTCGCGGGAGAACCAGTGGCGAATCTTCGAGGCGGCCCGGGGCGTGGCCACGATCCGCAGCCAGTCCAGTGAGGGGCCGGCACCCTCCACCTTCGAGGTGAAGATCTCCATGGCATCCCCAGAGGACAACTTCGAATCCAGTGCCACCAGGCGCCCATTGACGCGGGCCCCAATACAGGCATGACCAACCTGGGTGTGGATGGCATAGGCAAAGTCGATCGGCGTGGACCCCGCCGGCAGGGTCACCACCTGGCCCTTGGGCGTAAAGACGAACACCTCGTCCTGCTCAAGATCGATCTTCAGATTCGACATGAACTCGGCGGGGTCTTCGGTCTCGGACTGCCAATCCACGATCCGGTTCAACCAGGCCGCATCGGCCGCCGCGTTGGCCGAACCGCCGTCGTCTTTGTACTGCCAGTGTGCCGCCACCCCCTGCTCCGCCCGAGCGTGCATCTCGTACGTGCGAATCTGCACTTCGAGAGGCTTCCCCTGCGGCCCCACCACCGTGGTGTGGAGCGACTGGTAGAGGTTGAACTTGGGCATCGCCACATAGTCTTTGAAGCGGCCCTGCACCGGTTTCCAGGTGGCGTGAATCGAACCGAGGGCGGCGTAGCAGTCCTTTACGGAGTCCACGATCACGCGAATGCCCACCAGATCAAAGATGTCGTCGAACTCTTTGCCCTTGACCACCATCTTCTCGTAGATCGAATACAGATGTTTCGGTCGGCCGGTCACCTCCGCATTGATCCGCAACTCCGCCAAGCGCTCCCGCACCTGATCCAGCACCTGCGTGAGGTACACATCGCGCTCGGGACTACGGGTGGACACCATGTGGTCGATCTCGGCATAACGCTTCGGGTGCATCGCAGCGAACGACAGGTCCTCGAGTTCCTGACGCACTTCCTGCATACCGAGCCGGTGGGCCAAGGGCGCATAAATGTCCAGGGTCTCCCGGGCCGTGCGTTCCTGTTTCCACTCCGGCATGGCGGCGATCGTGCGCATGTTGTGGAGACGGTCGGCCAGTTTGATGATCAGCACCCGAAGGTCCTTGGCCATGGCCACCAGCATTTTGCGCATCGAAGCGGCCTGCTGGGCCTCCTTGGTATCGAACTTGATCCGATCCAGTTTCGTCACGCCATCCACGATCTCGGCGACGTCCGCCCCAAAGTTGGCCGCAACGTCTTCCAGTGTGGTGCCCGTATCTTCCACCGCATCGTGGAGCAAGGCCGCCGCCACCGTGACGTCATCGAGCCCAAGATCGGCCACGATGCGCGCCACCGCCAGGGGATGATGAATATACGACTCGCCCGAGCGTCGGTACTGCCCCCGGTGCGCATCGGTCGCCGTCAGGTAGGCCCGGGCAATCAGGCCCGTCGGCGCCTTCGGATGCCGCGCCTGGTAGACGGCCAGCAACGGGGCGACCTCATCGGTCGGCGGGCGCTCGTTTCTCCTCCAGGGCAACACTCGGTCGGCCGTAGGCATAGGTGGCTCCTCTACCCCTCGATGAGCAGTGATCGCACGTCGCGCTCCTCCAGTGTCGCCCGACCGTTGAGGAATCCCAACTCCACGACCACCCCCACCCCGACCACCGTGGCCCCCAACTCCTCCAACAGGGCGCACGCCGCCGCCGACGTTCCCCCGCTGGCGAGCACGTCGTCGATCAGCAGCACTCGCTCGCCCACGCCCGCCGCATCCTGATGGACCGCCAGGCGGCCTGCTCCGTACTCGACGTTGTAATTCCGCTCCCACGTCTCCCGGGGCAACCTCCCTGCTTTGCGTACTGGGATGAGCCCCCGTCCGACCCGATACGCCAGCGGGGCCGCGAAGAGAAACCCTCGGGCCTCTATCCCGGCCACTAGATCGAACTCCACATCGTCCCACTGCTCAGCCAGGGCATTCACGGCGTACCGGAACGCCTCCACGTGGCCCAGTAGCGGTGTGATGTCCTTGAACAACACCCCCGGCTGCGGAAAGTCCGGCACGTCGCGCAAATGCTGGCGAAGCCAGGACGAATCGGTGGTCATCGTCCCAGGCTACCGACCTGGGCCTAGCTCTTCTTGTCCTTCTTGGTCTTCTTGCGCGGTCGGGGCAGCGAGCCAGCGCCCAACACCGTGGTTGCCGGGGTTGCCGCCACGTTCATCGCCTCGCCCGGCTCACCCTCTACCACCGCGGCCCGCGAGGCGGATACGGCCGTCGCCTGCGCCCGACTGGCGATTCGTTGGCGCACGTCGCGGTAGCGACCCTCACGCTCCTTAAGCACCGCTAACAGCGGCGAGGCGATAAAGATCGAGGAGTACGCCCCCGCAAAGAGCCCAACGAGCAGGGCCAGAGCGAACTCCTCCAGGGTGCTAGCGCCGAGGATGAACCCCCCCAGGACCAGCAGGGAGGCCACCGGCAACAGCGCCGTGATCGACGTATTCAGTGACCGCATCAGCACCTGATTCAGCGAAAGATTCACCATGCCGCTGTAGGTGAGGCCATGACTCACCCCCACTAGGGGCGTGTTCTCATCCACCTTGTCAAACACCACAATGCCGTCGTAGATCGAGAAACCCAGGATGGTGAGCAGCGCCACAACGGTGGCTGGGGTCACCTCGAAGCCCGTCAGGGAATACACGCTGATGGTGATCAAGATGTCGTGGACCAAGGCCACAATCGTGGGGATAGCCATCTTCAGCTCGAAGCGGAAGGTGATGTACAGCGTGAGCGCGATCAGGAAGAAGACCAGGGCCCGCAGGGCTTTGCTGCTGATCTCACGGCCCCACGACGGCCCGACCGAGGTGAAACTCACGTCGTTGGGAGAACTCCCGGTGAGTTTGGCCAACGTGGCGGTGACCTCGTTGGCTTCCTCGAGCGGCAGCGCCTCCGACTCCACGCGCAGCTTCGTCGCACCATCAGAGGTGAGGGTTTGCACCGAAACGCTCTCCACCCCTAGATCGGTTACCGCCGCCTCGGCATCGGCCACGGACAGATCCCCCTGGGGCACCTCCCACACCACGCCGCCCTCGAAGTCGATGCCCAGGTTGAGACCGCGCACCGACAGCGATACCAAACCGACCACAATGATGGCGCCCGAGATGAGCAACCAGCGGTTGAGTTTCCCCACGAAGTCGTAGTCGGTTTCACCGTGGTAGAGACGCCCCCAGAGGGATCGACGCACCTTGGGTTCGGTCATGCCGTACCCCCCCGGGCCGGAACAGCGGTGGCGCCCCGGGCGGCCGAGATGCCCAGACCACTGGGCAGGCCCCACCACGAGTCGCCGCAGAAGAAGGCGCTGCGCCCCATCCAGGCCACCGTTGGGCGGATGAAGAAGTAGGCCACCACCAGATCAAGGAACGTCGCCATGGCGAGGAAGAAGGCGAAGCCCCGCACCGGGCCGACCGTCAACAGATACAGGAGCACCGCACCAATGAGGCTGGCCACGTTGGCGGCGATGATGGTGCGGAACGCTCGCTTCCAACTGCGTTCCGTGGAGGTGCGCAGGGACCGACCCATCCGAACGTCGTCTTTCAATCGTTCGAAGAACACCACATAACTATCCACCGTCACGCCCACCGAGACCACGAGGCCCGTTACCCCCGCCAGGCTCAGCGCCAGGCCCCGAGTGGCCCCCAGCCACGAGATGATGGCGTAGTTGAGGGCCGCCCAAATCATGAGCCCGAGCAGCACAACCACCCCAAGGGCCCGGTAATAGAAAATCATGTAGATCACCACGAGCGACAGACCCAGCAGACCCGCCAACAATCCCGATTTCAGCGACTCGCTGCCGAGGGTGGGCGACACCGTCTGGACCGTTTGGGTCTCCAGGACGACAGGCAGGGACCCGTAGCGCAGCACGAGGGCGAGATCCTTGGCTTCGCGCTCGGTGAAGGACCCGGTGATCTGAATCTGGTCGCGCTCGAAAGAGGGCTGCTGGATGGTGGGGGCCGAAACCACCCGGGAATCCAACACGATGGCTAGGCGACCGCTGGGGCAGATCTCGGACTTACTGTTGCACTCCGCCGCGATGGCATTGAACTGCTCGATCCCCGAGCCGCCCTTGATGACCAGGTTCACCGACCACGCACCAGCCGGGCTTAGTTCGGCCTTGGCCGTCTCCACGATGGTTCCATTGGCGGCAGTGGGGCCGAGTTTGGAGGTCTCGGTGACCTTGCCGTCCTCGATGGTTTCGAGCACCACCGGCTGATCGGCGAGGTCATCTTCCGGGGCGGTCACCTCGAACCCGCTGAAGAGTTCCTCGCCGAGACCCGCAGGGAGCGGATCGCCCCCGGTCACCGGCGCAGGGGTGGTACCCCCCGGCGCTCCGGTGTCGGTCACCGGCTCCTGGAACGGCGCGGCCGGTTGCCCGGTGGACTGACCCGTAATGGGTGCCACCGTCGTCGTGGTGGTGGCACCCGCCACCGTGGTGGTGGTGGCGCCCGCCACCGTCGTGGTGGTGGTGCTGACGGCCTGCTGCAGATCCTCGACGCTGCCGGGAATCGAGGCGATCACCGGTCGGAACCGAAGTTCGGCGGTCGTGCCCACCAGTTCGATGGCCCGTTGCTGATTCTTCACCCCGGGGAGTTGCACCACCACAGAGTTGCCCTGACGCACGATCTCAGGCTCCGCCACCCCGAGGGCATCCACCCGAGAGCGGATGACCTCAATGGTCTGATCCAGCGCTTCATCGCTAGTGGCCTTGGTGGGTTGGAGTACCACCGACACACCGCCCTGGAGGTCGAGGCCCAACTGGGGGGAAGTGTTGGTAGAGAAGGCGGCCGCCAGGGCGAGCACCGCAACCAGCACGATGAACACGAGGGGGGTGAGTTTGTTGCGGCGCATGATGGTGGGGATCTCAGTCCAAGGAAGAAGAACGGCTGGCCAGGAGACGAAGGTTGAGATTACCCATAAGCCGCCTCGATACGCGAACGGACCGCCCCCAGGGTGCCCGTGGCGATGGCCGCCCGAAGTTCCTGCACCAACTGCATCGTCCACCACAGGTTGTGGATCGTGAGAAGTCGAGGGGCCGTGGGCTCATCCACCACCAAAAGATGACGCAGATAGCTGCGGGACCACCGGGCGCACACCGGACAACCACAGGTGGCATCGAGGGGAGCGTCGGCGGAGGCATTCTCGGCTCGCTTCAGGTTGTAACGCCCCGCCCCCGAAAGAATCGTGCCGTGGCGGGCGAAGCGGGTGGGCAGGACACAATCGAACAGGTCGACGCCCAGGGCGACGGCCTCCACGATGCCTAGCGGATCGCCCAGGCCCATGAGATAACGCGGTTGGTCCTCCGGGAGGGCGGGGAGCACCGCGGTCAGGGTGCGCAACATCTCCGTGCGTGACTCCCCCACCGAGAGCCCGCCCACCGCGTACCCATCGAAGCCGATGGCCACGGTGCGCTCGGCACTCTCCACCCGGAGGTCGATGTCGGTGCCGCCCTGGACGATGCCGAACTGGCTGAGTTCCGGCCGCCCCTGGGCCACAAAGGCGCTCCGCGCCCGGGCCGCCCAGTGGGTGGTGCGCTCCAATGCCTGACGCAGCACCGCCTCGGGCGACGGGAGCGGCGCACACACGTCGAGCACCATCTGGATGTCGCTGCCGAACGCCGTTTGTATCGTCACCGCCGACTCCGGGGTGAGCCGATGAGAACTGCCGTCGTAGGTGGACCGGAACGTCACGCCATCGTCGTCCACCTTCACGTTGCCGCCCGACTCCAGTGAGAAGATCTGGAAGCCCCCCGAGTCGGTGAGGAGATGGCCCGACCAATCCTGGAACCGGTGCAATCCTCCTTGGTGGGCAATCACGTCGACCCCCGGCTTGAGCATCAGGTGGTAGGTGTTGGCCAGCACCACCTGGGCTCCGAGGTCCTCTAGATCGGCCGAGGACAGGTGCCGCACTGCCCCCCGAGTGCCCACGGGCATGAAGCACGGCGTCTGCACGTCGCCCCGAGCCGTACGCATCACTCCGGTGCGCGCCGCACCATCGCGAGCGGTGACCGCAAACGAAAGGGTCATCCCCGCTCTCCCTGCAGAAACATGGCGTCACCGAAACTCAAGAAGCGGTAGCCCTCCCGGAGAGCCTCGTCGTACAACTCCCGCCACCGCGGTCCCACGAAGGCATCCACCAGCACCAATAACGACGAACGAGGCTGGTGGAAGTTCGTCAGCATGGCGTCCACGATGGCGAAGGGCCGGGGGCCGTGGATGAACAACTCGGTGCGGCCCGCCAGGGGCCCCTGCGCCGCCGACTCCAGAGCGCGCACGGTGGTGGTGCCGATGGCCACCACCCGCTCGGCCGACCGACAGGCGTCCATGGTGGCTTCGGGCACCCGATAACGCTCGCCATGCATCTGATGATCCTCCACCGCGGCGGTGGCGATGGGTCGAAACGTGCCCAGGCCCACCACCAACTCCACCTCGGCCACCTGCGCCCCGGTGGCGCGCACCGCCTCGAGTACCTCAGGAGTGAGGTGCAGGCCGGCGGTCGGCGCCGCCACCGACCCAGGGTGTTGGGCGTAGGTGGTCTGGTAGCGCTCCGGGTCCGTCAAGGGCGTGGTGATGTACGGGGGCAGCGGCACCACACCGTGGCGGTCCAACGCCGCCAGGACATCACCGCCCGGGGCGAGACACAACTCCACCAATCGGCGACCCTCACCAAGATCCTCCCCCACCACCACCGTGAGATCGGGCCCCGCCACCAGCGCGGTGCCCGGCGACACCTTCCGGCTCGGGCGCACCAACGCCTCCCACACCTCGGTGAGGCTCTCCTGACGCGGCTCCAACAGCAGGACTTCCACCCGGCCCCCGCTGGCTTTGCTCAGCACCAACCGCGCCGGCAACACCCGAGTGGTGTTGAGCACCACCACGTCTCCGGGGCCCACCAAGGCGGGGAGATCGCCGATGTGTCGATGCCCTGGGCGACACCGGGGACCGCGGTCGACCAACAGCCGGGCCGCGTCCCGCGGCTCAAGGGGCACCTGGGCGATCGCCTCCTCGGGCAGGTGGTAGTGAACCGCGCTGGTATCCATTGAACCCCAGTGTCCCGAGTGCGCCCCCGTCGCGCGAAATCAGCCCAGCAGCCCGGGGATGGGTTCCTCCGCCGGGCTCTGGCGCGGGGGCGTCAAGCCAAGGTGGGTGAAGGCCGCCGCCGTGGCCACCCGTCCCCGGGGGGTGCGCATGAGCAGGCCGCCTTGAATGAGGAACGGCTCGTACACATCCTCCACCGTCTCGGTCTGCTCACCCACACTGATCGCCAGCGTGGACAACCCCACCGGGCCCCCACCGAAGCGCTCACAAATAGCCGACAGGATCGAGCGGTCCACCTTGTCCAGGCCCCGTTCATCCACCCCAAACAACGCCAGGCCCGCCGCCGCCGTGGCGAGATCCACGGTGCCATCGCCCTTGACCTCAGCGAAATCTCGCACGCGCCGCAACAGGCGGTTGGCGATGCGCGGCGTGCCCCGCGCCCGCCGAGCGATCTCTCGGGCACCATCGGTGTCGGCCTGCACACCGAGGATTCCCGCCGCTCGGGTCACGATCAACTCGAGTTCGCTCGGCTCGTAATAGTCCAGTCGCGCCACCAGTCCGAAGCGATCCCGCAGGGGTCCGGTAATAGACCCGGTGCGGGTGGTGGCCCCCACCAACGTGAAGCGGGGGAGATCAAGGCGTATCGATCGCGCCGCCGGACCCTTGCCCAGGACAATGTCGATTTGGAAGTCCTCCATGGCGGGATAGAGCACCTCCTCCACCACGCGAGGTAGACGGTGGATCTCGTCGATAAAGAGCACATCACCCTCCCCGAGCTGCGAGAGCATGGCGGCGAGATCTCCGGCCCGCTCGATCGCCGGCCCCGAGGTGAT
This sequence comes from Candidatus Neomicrothrix parvicella RN1, assembly GCA_945898515.1. Lineage (GTDB taxonomy): Bacteria > Actinomycetota > Acidimicrobiia > Acidimicrobiales > VFJN01 > VFJN01. Next base: position 13,588 of record CAMDIH010000026.1, read on the forward strand.
GTGGATGGTCACCCCCATTTCGGAGGCCACGATGCTGGCCAGGCTCGTCTTGCCGAGCCCGGGCGGGCCAGCAAGCAGGATGTGATCTACCGCCTGGGCGCGGCGGCGGGCCGCTTCGAGAATGATTTCGAGGTGGGCCTTGAGTTCGCGTTGGCCCACGAACTCATCGAGGGTGCGAGGGCGCAGGCTCACGTCCGCGGTCACTTCCGCTTCGTCGCCCACTTCCTCTGCCCGCAACAGTTCCTCGCGCATCGTGCCGGTCTACTTCCGGGCCGCAGCCAGCCGCTGAAGGGCATCCCGCAGCAAGGCCCCCGAGTCGGTGTCGTCCTGATGGTCTAGATCAGCCATAACGTCGCGAATCTCCGCCTCGGAGTAGCCAAGCCCGGCCAGGGCATCGCGCACATCGGCCCGTGCCCCGCCGCCGCCGCGGTGGAGGCCAGCCCCCGTGGTGGCCTCGAGCCCATCGATCACGGGGATCGACAACCGTGACGACAGATCGATCAAGAGCCGCTGGGCCGTCTTTTTACCTACCCCCGGCACCAGGCACAGGGCACCGAGATCGGCCTCGGCCACCACTCGGGCCAGCGCCAGTGGTGCGTGCACCGACAGGATCGCCAGGGCCAACGCCGGCCCAACCCCATGGGCCCCGATGAGCGCCTCGAAGCACGTTCGCTCGTCTTTGGTGGCGAAGCCATAGAGCGTCACCGCGTCTTCACGCTGGTGGTGGTGCACCCAACAGAACACCTCGCTGCCCACGTCGCCCACGGCCACCGCGGTAGTGGGACTCACGGTGACCCGGTAGCCCACACCCCCCGCCTCAACGGTGATTTCCGCCGCGCCTCGATCCAGCAAGGTCCCCCGCAGGGTGCCAATCATCGGGCCACCGCCCGCGCCACCGCAGTGCGCATCGGGGCGTGAGCAAGATGACACAGGGCCAGAGCCACCGCATCGGCGGCATCCACGGGCCGCAGCGGTTGATTGACGCCCAGCAACACCTGCACCATGCGCTCCATCTGATCCTTGGAAGCCCCGCCCACGCCGGCGATGGCCTGCTTCACCTGGTTGGGGGAGTACTCCACCACCTGCGCGCCCCCCGCCACGGCTTCGGCCATGGCTATCCCCGCCGCCTGGGCGGTAGCAATCGCGGTGCGCACGTTCACCTGAAACAGCACCCGCTCGATGACCACCACCGCGGGCCGATGCTCCTGGATCAGGGCCCGCAGATCCACCTGGAGTTCGGCGAGACGGTCGGGTGTGGGCAAGGCCGGCGAGGTGCGCAGCACACCCACGGCTACGGCGCGAGTAGCCCTGGGCCCTTGCTGGATAAGCCCGTAGCCACATCGGGAGAGCCCAGGATCGATACCGAGGACGTACACGCGTTCGATCTTAGCGGCCAGCCGGGCAGAGCGGGCGGACCCTCAAGACCCCGCCCCTGGCTTCCGATACCCCTGTGTGAACGCGATCACGAGCACCCCTGCCGATACCCTGGGCGGAGTGCCGACGCCCGAACCAGTGGTTCTTCTCGAAAAAGTAACCAAGGCCTTCGGACCCGCCATGGCGCTTGCGGATCTCAACCTGCGGGTACCCAGCGGCCAGATCACGGTGCTGCTCGGCCCGAACGGAGCTGGCAAGACCACCGCGATCCGCACCATCACCGGCGCCTTCAGCCCGGACTCCGGCGTAATCAAGGTCTTCGGACTCGACCCGACGATGCAGGGCCGTGAGGTGCGCTCTCGGTGCGGCGTCGTGTCGGCCAAGCCATCGCTCTACGACCGCCTCTCCGGTCAGGACAACCTGCGGTACTCCGCCGAACTCCACGGCCTGGGCCGGGGCCCCGGGGTGGATGCCCGCATCGCTCACTGCGCCAGGCGATTTGGCATCGACGAGGCGCTCGACAATCAGGTAGGGGGCTACTCCACCGGGATGAAAACTCGGCTCGCCCTGGCCCGCTCGATCCTCCATCAGCCCGAACTACTGCTCTACGACGAACCCACCTCCGGGTTAGACCCCGAATCGTCCCATGCCGTGCTGGAACTGATCCGAGAGATGACCAACGATGGTTCAACCGTGATGATGTGCACCCACCTGCTGTTGGAAGCGGAGGGCCTGGCGGATCAAGTGGTGATCCTCCAGGATGGCAGCGACATCATTGATGGCTCCCCCGACGCCCTCACCAAGCGCTTCTGGCCCGAAGCCATGGTGCGCCTCAGCACCGATGATCCCGTGGCGCTCGATGCCCTCGCCCACCATGAGGGCGTGGTGGCCTACGAGCGCGCCGATCACGTCGCCACCCTTCGCCTCGACCGCCCTGAGCGGATCCCGGACCTCGTGTTCGCCCTCACCGCCGCCGGCTCGCGGGTGACACGCGTGGAGCCCCATGAGCCCACGCTGGAAGACCTCTATTTTGCGGTCCGCCAGGCATCGGGCCACACCCGCCTCGGCGCCGTGGATGGGAGCACCGTGTAATGACGAGCACCACCGTCGCCCCGGGGCGCGAGGCGCTGCAGTGGGTCCACATTCGCACCGTGGCCCGGACCGACCTCAAACAACTGGCCCAGGCTCGGGACTACTGGATTCCCATGCTGATCCTCGGCGCGCTCTTCTTCGTCTTCGTGCCCACGGTGTTGCTCCTCACCATCACCCAGATCGGCAGTGTCGATGCCGTCTCCCAAATTTCCCAGATTCTCGACGTCCTGCCGGAATCGGCCAGCCGCCAGATCCCCGGTGATACCGGGGCGGGACGGGCCGGGTACGCGCTCGCCGTGTACCTCTTCGCCCCGGTAGCGGTGGTGGTGCCCATCACCATCTCGACCGCGGTGGGGGCGGCCACCATCGTGGGCGAACGCGAGCGGGGCACCGGCGAGTTCTTGGCTCACTCCCCCGCTGGCATCCGTGAAATCTTCCTCGGGAAACTCCTGGCCAGTCTCATCCCCGGGTACCTCACCACCGTGATCGGCTTCGGTGTGTACGCCCTCATCGTGAACACCATCGTGGGGCCGGACGTGGGGGGATGGTTCTTCCCCACCAGGCAGTGGTGGATCCTCATGCTCTGGGTGGTCCCGCCCTTCCTGGCGCTCACCCTGTCGCTCGTGTTGCGCCTTTCGGCCAAGGTGAAGTCCACCGCGGCGGCTCAGCAGGCCTCGGCGTTGGTGAGTCTCCCCTTGATCATCGTCGCCTATTCCCAAGCCACTGGCAGCCTCTACGGCGGCGACGCGGTGGCGTGGTACATCGGCGGCGTGGCCTGGCTCCTCGCCATCGTGGCCCTCTGGCGGGGGGTGCGCTCGGTCACGCGGGCGCGGCTCCTTGGCGTGGCCGACGAAAAGTAGTCACCCGCGGCGGCCTGCCCCCTCGCCCCGAGCGGGCAGATTGTTCGGGAATCTGGTGAACTGATGTCCTATGGCTGATCTCGTCGTTCGCAATGCCCATCTCGTCGATGGCTCCGGGGCGCCGGGCCGGGCGGCGGATGTGGTGGTCAACGATGGGCTCATCGTGGCCGTGGAGGACGCCGGGGGGGCATCCACCGCCGGCGCCACTCGGGTGATCGACGCCGATGGGCAGCTCGTCACTCCCGGCTTCGTCGACGTCCACACCCACTACGACGCCCAGGTGACATGGGACCCCTACGTCACCCCCAGTTCGTGGCACGGGGTCACCACCGTGGTCATGGGGAACTGCGGTGTGGGCTTTGCGCCCGCTCGGGCCGATCGCCATGAGTGGCTCATCAACCTCATGGAAGGCGTGGAGGACATCCCTGGCTCCGCCATGACGGAAGGGATCACGTGGGAATGGACGAGTTTCCCGGAGTACCTCGATGCGGTGGAACGGATGCCCCGGGTGCTCGACGTGGGGGCCCAGATCGCCCACGGCCCCCTGCGCGGCTATGTGATGGGCGAACGCGGCGCCGCCAACGAGGTCGCCACCGAGGCCGACCGAGTGGCCATGGCCGGGCTGGTCACCGAAGCGCTCGTCGCCGGTGCCCTCGGCTTCTCCACCAGCCGCACCCCTCTGCACCGCTCGAAGGCCGGCGAACTCGTACCCGGCACCGATGCCGCTCCCGCAGAGTTGTTCGCCATCGCCGATGGCATGGCGGCGGCGGGCCACGGCGTGTTTCAGTTCTCCCCCGACCACGCCCGTGTGCCGGTCGATGAATGGCCATGGATGAAGGAACTGGCGCGCCGCAGTGGCCGCACGGTGAGCATAAACCTCAACCAACCAGACCACGACCCGGAGGTGTGGCGCGAAGTGCTCCATCTGCTCGATGAGGCCGCCGACGAGGGCCTGCCGCTGGTGGCCCAGATCGCCGGTCGATCGATCGGGATTCTCTATTGCCTCCACGGCAGCCTGCACCCACTGCTTTTTCACCCCGCCTACGCCGAGGTGGCCGATCTACCCATGCCCGAGCGTCTGGCCGCCTTGCGGAACCCCGAACGCCGCCGCCGCATCATCGAAGACGTGCCCGACGACGGCGGCTTCTTTGCTCGTCAGGTGCTGGACAAACTCGACCGGGTGTGGCTCGTTGATGGTGTCAACATCGACTACGAACCCACCCCCGCCACCGCAGTGGTGGCCCAAGCCGCCCAACGCGGCGTGACGCCGATGCAAGTGGTGCTGGACCAACTGACCGCCGATGACGGTAACGGCATGCTCTACGCACCGTTGTTCAACTACACCTACGGCGACTTGTCCATGACCCACGAGGCCACCCTGCATCCCCATACCCGCGTCGGCCTCTCCGATGCCGGAGCGCACTGCGGCGCCATCTGTGACGGCGGCACGCCCACCTTCATGCTCACCCACTGGGCCCGAGACCGACACCGTGGCCCCACCATCCCCCTCGAATACCTCGTCCATCGCCAAACCGCGCAGACGGCCGCGCTCTACGGTCTCGGGGATCGCGGGCGCATCGCTCCCGGGATGCGAGCCGATCTCAACATCATCAACTTCGCCGATCTTTCCTTTGGCCTGCCCCGCATGGCCTTCGATCTCCCGGCCCAGGGCCGCCGCTTGGTGCAGCGAGCCCGCGGCTACACGGCCACCTTCGTAGCAGGGACACAGACCGTGGCCGACGACGAATTCACCGGGGCCCTACCGGGGTGTTTGGTGCGAGGTCCGCGTTAGGCCGAGCATGCCTCCACCGCCGCCACCAGTTCTTCGCTGCTGCGAAAACTAAAACCCGCCACCGCTTTGTGGGCGTAACGAATGATCCCGCCGGCATCGACCACGAACGCGGAGCGCCGGTACAACCCCAGCGGGCCGAGGATCCCGTAGGCCTTACCCACCGCCTTGTCCGTGTCGGCGAGCAGAGGGAACCCGAACCCGCCTTGGTTGTCGGAGAAGGCCTCATGACTAGTCACCGACTGTGGGCTGAGGGCGACCACCTGTGCACCGGCGTCGGTGAAAGACGCCATGTCGGCGGTGTAGGAGTTGAGTTGCCGTGTGCAGGTGGGGGAGTGGTCGCCGGGGTAAAAGACCAGCACCAGGGGTCGGCCGCGATACTCGGCGAGAGAATAGGTGCGGCGGCCCGCCGGGGTGTTGTCGCTGCCGAGGAGGGCAAAATCAGGGGCGACATCACCTACGGACGTCATCGGGTGGCCGCGCTGACGGAAGCGGAGGTGGACAAGTGATTCGACAGGAGCCCCCGGAGACAACCCATGCCATAGTCTAGAAGCACTTGCCCCGTCGTGGCATCACCACCCGCTGCGAGACCGACGGTCTCCCGCCGGGCGAGTCGATCCCCCCTCGCAACCCGGATCCGAGGGCGCCGAGACGGTGGTGCTGCTGCCTGGCGCCGTACCGGGGCGACTATGGCGTATCTACCCACTCGGCAATGATCCCATCGGGGATGTCGAAGTTGGCAAAGACGTCCTGCACATCGTCGTTGTCGTCGAGGATGTCGATCAGGCGCAGTACCTTCTTGGCCGACTCAGTCGTGCTGAGCGAGATCGACGCAGTGGGGACCATGGTGAGTTCCGACGAAGAGACCGCTACCCCGCCGTCCTCCAGGGCGGTGCGCACGGCATGGAGATCAGATGCCCCCGTGGTGATACGCCAGGCATCGCCGTCATCGGCGATGTCTTCCGCCCCGGCCTCGAGCGCCAAGAGCATCAGGTCATCTTCCTCGGCGGACCGATCAACCACCACGACACCTTTGCGCTCAAACTGCCAGGCGACGGCACCGGGCTCGGCCATGGATCCCCCGTTCTTGGTGAAAAGATTCCGGATCTCAGCACCGGTCCGATTTCGATTATCGGTCAGCACATCCACCAGCACGGCCACCCCGCCGGGGGCGTAACCCTCGTAGGTGATGGACTCATAGATCACGCCTTCGAGGTCGCCTATCCCCCGTTTCACCGCTCGCTCGATGGTGTCGATCGGCACCGACGCGTCACGGGCCTTCTGGAACATGGTGCGCAGGGTCGGGTTCATGTCGGTATCGCCCCCGCCTTCACGGGCCGCCACCTCGACCTGGCGGATCAGCTTGGCAAAAAGTTTGCCCCGGGCGGCATCGGCGGCACCCTTCTTGTGCTTGATGGTGGCCCACTTGGAGTGACCGGACATCAGATTCCCTTCAAAAAATGGTCGTGAAAACGGAGGTCGTCAGACAGTTCCGGATGAAACGCCGCCACCGTCACGCGGCCCTGTCGACACAGCACCGGATGGCCGTCGACAGTAGCGAGAACCTCCACCCCGGCTCCCACCCGCTCCACAAAGGGGGCCCGAATGAAAATGGCCCGAAAGGGACCACCAGGCAGGTCGCGCAGCAACAGATCGGCCTCGAAGGAGTCCACCTGGCGACCAAAGGCATTGCGGCGCACTGAGATGTCTACCGCCGCCAAACCGCGCTGGTCGGGTCGACCATCGAGGATCTCCCGGCCGAGCAAGATCATCCCGGCACAGGTCCCGAGCGTGGGCATCCCCTCCGCCACTCGCTCGGCGACGGGGTCGAAGAGCGCGGCGGACTCCAGCAGCATCGACATGGTGGTGGACTCGCCCCCCGGGAGCACCAGCGCGTCGACACCGGCGAGTTCATCGGGGGTGCGTACCTCGACCGGATCAGCGCCGAGGGAGCGCAGGCATGTCGCGTGCGCCACGAACGCGCCCTGCAGGGCGAGCACGCCTACCTTCACCTGGGGGCCTCGCGGTGGTCATTGGACACCAGCGTAGAAGGCGATGAGGAGCCCTACCAGCCCCGGTCGGCGAAGGTCGTCTCCAGCCCGTCGATTTCCAGGCCCGGCATGGCCGCCCCCAACCCGCGGGACACCTTGGCGACGATGGAGGCATCGGAGAAGTGCGTGGTGGCTTCCACGATGGCCTTGGCCCGTCGAGCGGGATCATCGGACTTGAAGATGCCCGACCCAACGAACACCGACTGGGCCCCGAGTTGCATGGCCAATGCCGCATCGGCGGGAGTGGCCAGACCCCCGGCGCAAAACAGGGGCACCGGCAACTGCCCGCTTTCGGCCAGTTCTTGCACCAAACCGATCGGTGCTCCAAGCCGCTTCGCCCAGTCGTAGAGTTCGGCCGAATCGGCCTGGGTGATCTTGCGAACATCGCCCAAGATGGAACGCAGGTGCCGGACAGCTTCCACCACGTTCCCGGTGCCCGCCTCGCCCTTGGAGCGCAACAAGCAGGCCCCTTCGCTGATCCGGCGGAGGGCTTCGCCAAGGTTGGTGGCACCACACACGAACGGCACAGTGAAGGCCCACTTGTCGATGTGGTGGGCCTCGTCGGCGGGAGTGAGCACCTCCGACTCGTCGACGTAGTCCACTCCGAGCGCTTCGAGGACCTGCGCTTCAACGAAATGCCCGATCCGGGCCTTGGCCATCACCGGAATCGTGACCACCGCTTTGATGCCTTCGATCATCTCCGGATCGGACATACGGGCCACACCCCCGTCGCGCCGAATGTCCGAGGGCACCCGCTCCAGGGCCATCACCGCGACCGCACCGGCGTCCTCCGCCACCTTGGCCTGCTCAGGATTCACGACGTCCATAATCACGCCGCCCTTCAGCATCTCTGCCAAACCTCGTTTCACTCGGCTGGTGCCAGTTTCGTGGGTGGCCGGTCGGGATGCAGCGTCAGACATACCCTCGATGGTATCGCTGCGGAATGGAAATGCCGAAGCCAATACCACGCCGATTAGAGGCGAACAGCGCCACCGGGGGACGGCATGGCCAGCCAGGTGCGGCCCGGGGTGAGCAAAATTGGATTCCCGGCGATGTCGGTGAAAGTGGTGACGGCTTCGATGGATGGCTTCTTCCAGCGACCCTGCACCAGACCAGGCTTGCTGAGCCCCCCTCCGGTAAGCACCCAGACCTCGCCTTCTCCCACCGTCTGCGCCTCGGGGATGGCGTTGCCGAACTGGTCGTTCACATCGCTGCCGATGTAATCAACGAACTGGATGATCACATTGGCGGGCGCTACTTGCACCCCGGCCGCATCAACATGGGGGGTGCCCGACTGCGTCCGGGCCCACCCGGATCCGTTCCAGCGGTATTCCACCGGGGCGCTGCCACCGCGGGATCCGAAGGTGATGCGTACGCCTGCCGAGTCTTCGAGATAGGCGGTGGTCATGCCCGGCTTCCGAAAGGAGAACAAGGCCGGCGGAGGGCTCGAACCCTCCGCCCCCAGCGCCACGATGGCGTCGGTGGACTTGAGCATGAGGTTGCTGGGCGCGGACCGGCTTCGCTCCCGGTAGTACTCCCCCGGCATGGCGTCGTAACCGACATCCACCAGATTGGCGCTGCGGATCCGTCGAGCAAACGTGGGGTTCGCCCCACTCCACGCGAAGTAGGGACGGTTGAGGTCCGAGACGATGGCGATGTCGGAGGTGCGAGCCGAACGAACCGGACCTACCGGCGCCGACGGGGTGGATTGAAACACCGCCAGCAGACGAGTTACGGAGCCCTCCACACGCTCCTCGTACACAACGTCAGCCTCGTTGATCCCGGCTTGAGGCCGCGCCTTCGGTTCTCCGTTGTCGATCTTGACGACCAGCGCTGGTCGTGACAGCCGATCGCCGTAATCCCCCGCCAGGCCCGTCAGCGCCGCCACCGGCTGGGGAATGGTGGTAGGCACCGTGGTGGTCGCCGCCGAGGTGGGCGGGGGGGTGGCTTCGGAATCGCCTCGGGACACGAGGGCAAACGCGACGCCTCCGAGAACGATGGCGCCGGCGCCTACTCCTGCGGCGATGCGTTGATTTCTGGTCTTGAACACTCCCAGTGTCTACAGCTCCCGCAGCAACGCAATGCGTTCTTCGATCGGTGGATGGGTATCAAACATCCGGTTGACCTTGCCTTTACGACCCAGGCTGGCCTCAATGGCCTGCGGCTGTTCGATCCACAGGTGTGCGGTGGCGTGAGAGATGGAACGCACTTCGGTGTTGTCGTCCCGCAGTTTCTCCAAGGCGGAGATCAGCCCCGGTGGGAACCGGGTCAGCTCCACGCCCGAGATGTCGGCGAGGCTCTCGCGCTGTCGGCTCACGGACGCCTGCAGCAGCCGGGCGATCAAGGGCGAAAAGATCAGGAACACGAAGCCGATGACGACGAGCAACGATGCGACCCCGGCGTTGTCATTGGACCTTCGATTACCACGACTGGACCAGAACATCATGTTTACGCCCACATCGGTGATGATGGCGATGATCCCCACCATGGTGACCACCAGAGTGGACACGAGGATGTCGTAGTTCTTGATGTGGCTCAGTTCGTGGGCGATCACCCCTTCGAGTTCAACTCGGTTCATCCGCTCGAGCAGTCCGGTGGTTACCGCGATGGCAGCGTGCTTCGGGTCGCGTCCGGTGGCAAAGGCATTGGGGGCGGAATCTTCCACCACATAGACGCGCGGTTTCGGCAGGCCGCCGGCGATGCACAGACCTTCCACGATGTTATGGAGGCGCTGATACTCCTCCGGTGACGCCGGCTTGGCCTTGCTCACGCGCAGGGCGATGGCATCGGACTTCCAATAGGACAAGGCCGCTGAGCCCCCCGCCAAGAGCAGCGCAAAGATGCCGAAGTAGATTCCTCCGCCCAAGAGGAGGTTGATGACCTGCAGCACCAACGCCACCAGGAGGACGAACACCACGATGATGCCGATAGAGCGGCGCTTGTTCTGAGCGATCTGGTCGTACACGACGAAGGAACTTTCCGATCAGGGGGTGGCGGGGGGAACCGGCGGCGTCGTGGCTCCGCTGGCAGGGGTAGTTCCGAAGTCAACGACCACCGCAGCGATGGCCGACTCCTCTACCTCGAAATACTCCCGGGCGACGAAGCTGAACTTCCCGGCGATGGTGTTGGACGGGAAGGTCTGGATACGGGTGTTGTACTTCAGCACGCTGTCGTTATAGAACTGACGCGAGTAGGCGATCCGGCTCTCGGTACCGGTGAGTTCCTCTTGCAGGTTCAAGAAGCCGGTATTGGCCTTGAGATCGGGGTACGCCTCGGAGAGAGCAAAGATGGACTTGAGCGCCCCGGTGACCATGTTCTCGGCGGCGGCTTGGCCCGCCGGACCCGACGCCGCCATGGCGACGTTGCGAGCCTGAACAACACCCTCCAGTGTCTCTTTTTCGTGGGACGCGTAGCCCTTGACGGTCTCCACGAGGTTGGGGATGAGGTCGTAGCGCCGCTTCAATTGCACATCGATCTGCGCCCAAGCGTTCTCAATCCGGTTCCGCATCGACACCAAGCCGTTGTAGGTGATGATCACGTAGAGGGCGAGGAGAATCACCAGCGCCAGGAGTATCCAAAACCCCGCCATACCAAGATGCCTTTCGTCGAAGGGTGCTTACTGTATACCGGCCCTAGCCATCTCCCAACGTGGGTCAGTCGGCCAGCGCGCTCCGGTAGATCTCCACATAGCGGCTCGCCAACGATCCCATCGAAAGCGCCTCGGCCCGCCGTTTTCCTCCCGCCACGAGGTTCGACCGCAGCAGATCGTCGTCGAGGACCCGCTGCAGGGCCTTGGCCAGCCCAACGGCGTCGCCCACGGGAGCGAGCAGCGCATCAACCCCATCGGTGGCGACGTTGCGATGGCCGGTCAAGTCCGAGGCCACCAGGGCACAGCCTGCGGCCATCGCCTCCAGCAGCACCATCCCGAAGGACTCCCCTCGCACCGACGGTGAGCAGTAGACGGTGCAACCCCGCAGGCGCGCATTGCGTTCCTCATCACTGATGCGTCCGAGCCATTCAATACGGGAGTCGCCCCCGAATCGCTGCCGTAACGCCGCACTCTGCGGACCCTCACCCCCTACCCACAACCGAACATCTTGGGGCAGGTACGCCATCGCGTCGAGGAGCACACTGAGGCCCTTACGCGGTTCGTGCCGACCCAAGAAGAAGACGGTGGGTGCCTCGATCGGGTAGGCCTCGCCTCCGGCGAAGCGATCCAGTTCCACGCCGTTGAACAGCAACTCGAACTCCCCGCCCAGGGCGTCTTGCGCCAGGTTCAGCGCGTCGGGAGACACCGCGCAGCGGCGGTTGAGTTTGCGTGCCATCCGCCGCATAGCCCATCCCATCACCCGATAACCGGCACTCTCGCCGGCGGCGTGGAAGGTGCCGACACTCGGCGCGTCGGCAAAGAGCAACGTGGTCATGCAGGGTCCGGGGGCGAAGGGCTCATGTAGATGGACGAGTTCGAACCCTTCGTCGCGCAGCGCCCGGATCGTGCGCAACTGGGCGGAGGGATCGGGGGCTAGCGGTGCCACTGAACCGTTGGCCGCGGCGGGCACACTGCGCCCCAATGGGGTGACCCCAGCATCCGGCGGCGGACCATCGCATGGACCCAATACCCGAACCTCATGGCCCAATCTTCGCAACGACCGAGCCAATCCGAGGACCTGACCTTGCACGCCACCGGGGATGGTCAATGAGTAAGGGCAGACCAATCCGACGCGCACGGGTTCAGATTACCTCGCGTGGTCGCTGGGCCAATTTGGCTGCAGCAGGTGCCACTGCTCCGGGGCGCGACGAATGAGATCTTCAAGCCCGTGGGCTAGGTCTTGGGTGACGCGCTGCACGTCTTGGCGAAATTTGCCCTGGCGGGTCGTGTCCAGCGGCGGTAACACCACGCTGCGCCGGGAGTACGGTCCATCGAAGTAGATCGCCGTAGGCAACAGGGCTGCGCCGGTGCGCAATGCCAGCGTGGCCGGACCACCGGGGAGGGTGGTTCTCTCACCGAAAAACTCCACCTCGGGGCCAGTGCCGGCGAGATCGCGGTCGCACAACAGGGCCAGGGTGTGATTGGCCTTCAGCGCCCGGACGGTGGCCGCCCCGGCCTCAGGACCGAGCGCCACGACCTCAAACCCGAGCGCCTGGCGCAGCTCCACGAACCAGTCGAACAGGGCGGGGGGTTCCAGACGCTCCACCACTGCGGTGACACGACGTTGTCGTACCTGGGTTATCCAAAAACCACCCCACTCCCACCCGCCGAGGTGGGGCATCGCCATGATGGCGCCGTTCCCCTGCTCCAGGGCCCTATCGAGTCGTTCCCATCCATCGGGGACGAAGCCGGCGTTGATGGCCACAGGAGTCATCCCGGGGAGACGAAACGATTCTTCGAAGTAGCGGGCATAGCTCTCGAAGGTGTGGTTGGTGAGGTGCCGAAGCCGGGCCTCGGAGAGCGACGGGTCGATACGGAGCAGGTTCCGACGCACCTGAGCCCGCCGTTGCCGAGCGAGGTGCCCCGCCGCTCGGCCCAGGACGCGCGCGCCGGCGGCGGCGGCGGGCGGCGGGAGCGAACGCGCCACTCGGGCGGCGAGTTGATACGCGGGGGTAACGACGTCGACCACGACGACGGCAGTGGGGCGCTAGCGGCGCGTGATGCGCGGCTGTCGGCGCCAGGCCCGCTCGGTAGGACGAGCGGCGCGGCGGGCCTTCCACCGGCTCGGCGGCGCGATCGGACCCACTTGGCTGGCTTGACCCCATACCTTCACGAAGCGTTGGGCAGCCGTGAACAAGGTGAGCACCAACATGATCCAGAGGATCGGAATCAGGAGCGAATCGAACAGCAGGCCGATGCCCAGGGCCATGAGTCGCTCGGCTCGTTCCATGAGGCCACCGCGAGCGTCAAACCCGAGGGCCTCGGCTTTGGCTCGCTCGTAGGAAACGAGCATCGCACCCGCCAACACCGCAAGAGGAAGCACGGCGATGCGGCCAGGATGGGTGGAAGCCAAGTACCAGGCCACGCCCCCGAGCAACATGGCATCGGCGACGCGATCAGCAACGGAGTCGAAGAAGGCACCCCGCGGGCCAGCGGTTCCCGAGGCCTTGGCCACCGCACCATCGAGCACATCGGGCAGCGCGCAGAGGAACAACAGCACGAAGCCCCCCCGAAGGGCACCATTGGCGATCGCCAGCGAAGCGGCCGCCGCCATCACAACACCAGTGATGGTGAGGTGGTCGGCGGTGATCCCGGTGCGGCGAATGTTCGCCCCCACCGGCTTGAGCCGCACTTCGAAGTTCGATCGCCAGCGTCCGTCGAACATCTGGTCCCCTCAGGGTTGGAAGGTGGATTGGGTATACACGTTACCCGGCGGCGGGATCAGAGCCCTGCATCGCGGCGCAGGGAGCGCAGAATCCTGGCCCAGCGCGGATACATCAGATGGTGGGAACCGCCGGTGAAGAGGTCGAGAACCGCCACGGGGAGACGCGAGACGAGCCAGGATCCCACCAAGGGAGGCGACAGGCCGTCGGCATCGCCGTGAAGGGTCCTCACCGGGACGGTGATCCGGCTCAGATCGAGCCCCGGTTCGAACTGCAGGACAATGTCGTGCTCGATACCGCCCCGGCCCCCCTCCACGCTCGCCGCCAGAGCCCGGCCTAGTTGCTCAGCAGCACCCGGAACCTCCGCCAACTCGGCTCGGCCCCGCTCCCCGGCCCCCTCGAGGACATGGGCCAGGGCTAGTGCGGGGGTGAGCGGATCGGGCACCAGGAACGGCGCTATCGCCGCCGCTAAAGCGGTGGCGGATTCGCTGAGGGCCAACTCCACGACCTGGCGCCGCCCCGGGGCTAGCGCGGCCAGGAGGGCTGGGTCGCGATACGCCTCGATCGGTGGGACGGGCGCCACCAAACCAACACCGCTCACGCGCTCGCCCAGCACGGTGGCCGCCGCCAGGGCCCACAGACCACCACTGGACCAGCCGAGCATCAACGTGTGGGAGAGCCCGAGGTGATCGAGCAACGCGGCGATGTCGTCGCCCAGGCTCACCAGCGTGGCGCGGGGGTGAGGGTCGCTCGCTCCCGCCCCGGGCCGATCCAGCGCGATGAGTCGGATCCCCGCCGAGGCGGCAAGCCGGTCGTTGGGGTGACGCGCCAGGCGCGAATCGGGGGTGCCGTGGAGGTAAACGAGCGGTACCCCGTGGGGGTCACCCACGTCGTCGAAGGCCAACCGACGCCCGTCGCCCAGCACCAACTGAGACACGTCCGGCATAACCTCAGCCTAGGGCCCCGTCACCCGTAGGGCAGAGTGAGGCATGGACGATGACCGCTGCCTGCTTCGCGCGATGGTGCGCCACCATCGGAGCCGCAGCACACCGGGAGTGATACCCGGCCGAGCGGGGTGCGTTCAATCGTCCATCATGTGCTCGGTCGAGGGCGCGGCACCGCCATCGACCCCGGCCCGTGGCTCCGGAGACACGGCCGCCCGGTCCTCATCGCGACGGACCGCCGTCCAAACTCCCGCGCCGGCGACCCACGCCAGCGCGACCCAAGAGCCCACCATGAAAGCAAAAGCTCTCGAACTCAGCGATGTCGAGGGCGCCTCGTCCCAGGCCCAGGGCCAACCCCCGCCGCTCCATTCGCTGTAGACCCAAAGCACGAAGAGGCTCGCGGCGAGGTTGTAGGCGGTCGCGGGGACGATACGGATGAGGTACGCGGCTGCGAGAGACCAACTGAGGTATTGCATCCCGAAGGCGGGGCTCAGCAGGAGGAACAGCACGAAGCTGAGACCCACGGCGGGTACGAACGACCTCGGCCGTCGCCATACCAACACAGCCGGGACTAGGCCCGCCACGAGCAGCGCCACGAAACGACCGGGGCCATCAAGAGCGACCGTCACCCCGGGAAGATCGGCCCAGACCGCAAACTGCGACAGCCCCCAGGGGCGCTCCGGCGCCCCTGCGTAGCCCAGGACGTCCCGTCGGAACGCTGACCCATTGACAACCAGGTGCGGCACCCACAGCACCACGAACACCACCAGGGCACCGCTCGCAAAGGCCCGAAGGCGGCGCCAGCCGGCCCCGACCAGCCACACGACCATGACCGGCACCACAACGATGGGGACGAGTTTCACGCTCATCGCCAGACCGATGGCGACCCCCGCGGAGAACGAGTGATCCTTCATCACGAGGTACACGGCGAGCAGGCTGAACATGACAAACACGGAATCGGTATTGCCGTGGAATCCTGAGATCACGATCAAGGCGGGACTGAGGCTGATCAGCACACCGGCCGCGGTGGCTTCACGGACCGAACGGTGCAATCTCACCAGTTCGAACACCAGCAGCGTAGTCACGAGGTCTGCCACCGACGACGGCCCTCGGATGAGGAACGGCACGTCAGATACCCCGGACTCGACGAGCCAGTTCACCGCGATGAGCCACATTCCAGCGAAGGGCGGGTGGTTGTAAACAGTGACGTACTCGCGGCCGTACATGTCGAACACGCCGAACTCTCGTACCCCACGCGTGAAATCGATCCACCTCATGACATCGTCGGTGCCGAACGTGGTTGCCGCCAACCACAACTTCACGCCCAGGGCCACCAGCGCGAACACCAGCACCACGCGCCGCCCGTCGCGCGCGCTCACAGCCTGCCCATCGCCTCGATCTGACGGCGGTCGATCCACAACATCGGGCTCTGAGCGCACCCGTGACGGGCGCTGATCCGCTTGTAGAGGTCGAACTCGGCGATGATCTGGGGGGCAGGCGGGTTGGCCTTGTGGGGGTCACCCACGTCGTCGAAGGCCAACCGACGCCCGTGGCGCAGCACCAACTGAGACACGTCCGGCATGACCTCAGCCTAGGGCCCGTCACCCGTAGGGCAGACTGAGGCATGGACGATGGCCGCTGCCTGCTTCGCGCGATGGTGCGCCACCATCGGAGCCGCACCCCGGGTGCAGGCTGACATGGCCGCCCGCCCGCCGGCCGATGCCATCGTGACCCTGCGGTCGATGGAGCGCCGCTGGCGTCACCTCTTGGCTCCCGACGGCCCCGACGACCAGCGGCGCCACGATGCCGCCCGCACCATCACCAGCGACGGCCACTCCCCGCTTGATCACCTCGCCGCCGCCACTCGCACCTTCATTTTCCACGGTCGAGCCCTCGAGCAAACCCTCATCGACGACGAGCCGCTCCTGCACCCCGGCGTGGCGGACCCCGCCGAGCGGGAGTGGCCCCCGGCGGAGGGGACCGTGGCGGAGCAGTTAGCGGAGTTGGCCTGGGCGTCCGACCACCTGGCTACCCGTGCGACCCACGTCGAGGCGGACGCATGGCGGCGGATCGGACGCGTGGCCGGGCACCCCAG
>CAMDIH010000027.1 GCA_945898515.1 Candidatus Neomicrothrix parvicella RN1
GCCAGATCTACCAAGAGGTTGTAGGACGCACCGAACATCCCGCCGCCACCGCCACCGCGCCGCGGGCGGCTGCCCCCGGTGGGCACGAAGTCGCCGGCACGCCGCGCAAGATCGTTCACGACCGTCCCGGGAGTAGCCGCACCGCCGGCCGCGTGTCCGCCCCCGGATCCAAGCCCGGCCCGCTCGTTCTGCAGCGTGGTGTTGGCTACCGCCCACCCGTTGTTCAGACCACCCACGACGGCGCTGTTGGGCACCACCGCCTCTTCCATGAAGACCTCGTTGAACAGGGCGTGGCCGGTCATCTCTACCAAGGGCCGAATGTCGATGCCCTTTTGGTGCATGTCGATGGCGAAGTATGTGATGCCCTGATGCTTAGGCACATCCGGATCAGTGCGGGCGATGAGCATGCCGAGGTCCGATACCTGGCCGCCGGAGGTCCACACCTTCTGGCCGGTCACAATCCACTCGTCACCGTCCTGAATCGCCCGGCTCTGCAGACCAGCAAGGTCCGAACCCGCCCCGGGCTCGCTGAAGAGCTGACACCAGGCCTTCTGCCCGGTCACGATGTCTCGCACGTACAGATCAATCTGCTCTTGGGTGCCGTGGCTGGCGATGGTGGGAGCGGCGAGGAGCAGACCGAGGCCACCCGGGGCTCCGAGGGCGCCGAATTCCACGATGGCGTTTTGTACCGCCACGGTGTCGTTGCGGTTCAGGCCCTTGCCGTACGCATGCTCGGGCAAGCCAGGGGCCGCCCAGCCCGACAGACCAAGACGGTTCCACCATTCGGCGACGGTGAGGTCGGGGTCCCAGTTCTCTGCCAACCACACCTTGACGGCCTCAACGGCCTCGTTGGCATGGACCAGGCGCTCTGTGGTGTCGGTCATCGATCCCCCTGGAACCGCTGGACGGTGGGTGTATCACACCAGTAGAAACCAACCTGACCGGCGGGTCAAGTTGGCCCGAGAACCCTCGGACACCCCCCGGTCATGGCCGTCGGTCCCGGTCCCGAATAACCCTCCTAGCCGGCTCTATTGGACCCCGCGCACCGCCGCGATCCACGCGGTGATGGTCATCGCGATGGCCCCGAGGGGGGTCGAGCGGGCAGACTCTTACCTGGCCCGTGCGTGCATGTGTGCGTGGCCACCTTCTGATGGTCTCTTCTCTTCGTGACATCCCCGGGGCCCAAGGGCCCCGTCGCCGCCAGGCCCCCCGGGGCCTGCGTAAACCGGCGCGCCGTCCCTCACTCGACTTCACCCCGGGGCCGCTGCCGACCCACCGGCCCCGGCGCCGCCGCGTCTATCGGTCGCGTCGACCGATAGACCTGTTCCTGTGGACGTTGGCGCTCGTGGCGGTGGCCATGGCGGCCTGGATCGGGCACGCGTTCTGGAGTTCCACCCGTATCGAGATCGCCGTCGCCGGGGTGGACAACGGCCAGGCCCTCACCCCGGGCAACGCCGCCGCGTTGAACGTCACCCTGGCCTTCGCCTCCCCCGACGAACTCTTCCGCAGCACCCTCACCCTCGACGGTGTCGACGTGAAACAAGATCTCGCTCCCGGCGATGATGCCAGTACGACCGTGCTGATCAGCCCACAGCAACTCGTTACCTCTGAGGTGGTGGAGCATGCTCTCGACGAGGGGGACCACGAAATCAAGGTGTCCGTGGGACGGTTCCTCCTCGGCGACTCGCACTTCACTTGGCGCTATTCGGTCGACAGCATTGCTCCGGTCATCGACCTGCCATCGAGCCTCAAGCCAGTGGCCATCGATAAGAAGGTGACGGTGCAGGGCTCGGTGGAGAAGGGCGCATCACTCACCTTCGCCGGCAACCCGCTCGCCACCAACGACGGCCGCTTCGAGGTGACCTTCGACAGCCCCCCCACCGGTGTCCTTCGTTTCGAGGCCACCGATGAGGCGGGCAACCAAACCCTCGCCACCACGGTGGTGCCGGTGACCTACCCGGAGGCGTCGCGCGGCATCCACGTGAGTGCGGCCGCCTGGGCCGACGACGAACTGCGGACCGGCGTGCTCAACCTCATCGACGAGGGCCGCATCGACACGGTGGAGCTCGACCTCAAAGACGAGTCCGGGATGATCGGCTACCAGTCCAAGATCCCCGAGGCCCTTCGCATCGGGTCCATCGCGGGCATCTATGACCTCGCCGAAGTCGTGCGAACCCTCGACGCTAAGGGGGTGCGCGTCGTCGGTCGCCTCGTGGCGTTCCGCGATCCGATCTACGCAGAGGCCGCCTGGTCTGAAAACCGCCAGGACGAGGTGCTCCAAACCCCCGAGGGCGGGATGCTGAGCGCATACGGCGGCTTCACCAACTATGCCAACGCCAAGGTCCGTGACTACAACCTCGATATCGCCCTCGAAGCGGTGTCGCTCGGTGTAAAAGACATCCTCTGGGACTACATCCGCCGACCGGAGGGTGCACCCGACACCATGGTGGTGCCTGATCTCGTTGGAACCAGTTCGGATTCGGTGGCCGGTTTCCTCAGCACCTCTCATGAGGCGCTGCGTCGGCAGGGTGCTTACCAGGGAGCATCAGTGTTCGGCATCGCGGCGGCCGCCGGTGACAGCATCGCCCAGGACGTGCCGAAGATGGCCACTGCGGTGGATTACCTCGCCCCCATGCTGTACCCGTCCCATTGGGGGGCGGGTATGTATCGGGTGGCCAACCCGATCAAACAGCCCGGCGAGATCATCGCGGCATCCCTCGCCGACTTCCAGCGGGTAACCAAGGGCACCGGCGTGCGGTTGTTGCCATGGCTGCAGGACTTCACCCTCTACGGCGTGCCGTACAACGATGCGGAGGTGCGGGCCCAGATCGTCAGCGCCGCCGCCGTCGGAGTAGACGGGTTCCTGCTGTGGAACCCGCGGGTGCGTTACACCGCCGAGGCGCTCGATCCCATCGCACCCTGAGGTGGCGCTGCCGGACCCACCCGGATCGACGGCTGACTCTCCCCCGAACTAGAACCTGTTCTAGTGGACGTTGACGACACCCCGGCCGAAGCGGCCGTTCGAGCCGAGGCCCGGGCCTGGTTCGAGTCGGTGGCCAAGATCCGTGGCGAAGGCGAGGGCCACTGGAAAGCCTTTCGGGCCAAGACCGACGACGCCGACGTTGCCCAACTGAACATGGCCAAGGCCTGGCAGCGACAGAAGTTCGACGCCGGGTGGGCGGCGCCCCATTGGCCACGCCACTTCGGCGGGCAAGGACGGTCGGGCATCGAGGCGGGCGTTGTGTCCGAGGAGGAGACCCGCTTCGACGTGGCCGCCAACTTCTTTGTCGTCGGCATCGACATGGCCGGGCCCACCCTCATGGCCCACGGCACCGACGAGCAGCAGCAACGACTCCTCCCACCGATGCTGCGGGGGGAGGAAGTGTGGTGCCAACTCTTCAGCGAACCCGGGTCGGGGTCGGATCTGGCCTCCCTCAGCACAAGGGCGGAACGAGACGGCGACGAGTGGGTCATCACCGGCCAGAAGGTGTGGACATCCTTCGCCCATAGTTCCGATTGGGGCATCTGTCTCGCCCGCACCGACCCCCACGTCTCCAAGCACGCGGGCATCACCTACTTCGTGGTCGACATGCACTCGCCTGGTGTCACCGTGCGCCCCCTACGCCAGATCGACGGGGCCATCCACTTCAACGAGGTGTTCCTCGACGCCGTGCGGGTGCCCCACGCCAACGTGGTCGGTGACGTCGGCGATGGGTGGCGGGTGGCCATGACCACCCTCACCGCCGAACGCACCTCCATCGGCGGAGGCGGCCAGACAGGGTGGCGGGACATCGTGACGTTGGCCCGCCTCTTTGCCGTGAACGACAACCTGGTGCTGCGCCAGGAACTCGCCCGTCTGGCCACACTAGAAATGATTCAACGGTGGCTCGTATACCGCGTGCGTACAGCGGTGGCCCAGGGCGTAGCGCCGGGACCGGAGGCTTCGGTGCTGAAACTCCTGAACAGCTATCAGGTGGAACACACCGGATCAACGGTGATGTCGATCATGGGTGCCACCGGCACCCTGTGGCACGACGATGCCCCTGACGCTGGCTTCTGGCAGGACGTCTTCCTCTTCCAGTGGTCCAGTCGGATCGGCGGTGGCACCGAGAACATCCAACGCAACATCCTCGCCGAGCGTCTGCTGGGCCTGCCTCGCGAGCCCGACCCCCTCAAAGGACAACCCTGGAGCGCCCTGCCCAAGAGTTGAGGGAGCCCGCCAGCCACCCGATCGCCGCCACTGCGCACCGCAGGCGGCTCCCGCATTGATAACGGCGCGATCGCCCCATCAGAGGCGAACAAGACCCCCGGGTCGCGTGCCGGTCATTTCGCCGTGTTCCATCGTGACCTGCCCGGCCAGCAGCGTGGCCACGTAGCCGTCGGCCTTCTGGATGAGTCGACGACCACCGGCGGGTAGGTCGAACGCCATTTCCGGGACCCGCAGGTGCATGCCATCGAGGTCGATCAAGTTGATATCGGCCCGCATCCCAGGGCTGAGCACCCCCCGGTCGGTGAAGCCATAGGCCGCCGCAGTGCGGGACGTCTGCAAACTGATGGCGTGCTCCAACCCGATACGCGGACCGCGCTCACGCCCGTTCACCCAGTGAGTGAGGAGATAGGTGGGCATGCTTACGTCGCAGATGAGCCCACAATGGGCGCCCCCGTCGGAGAGACCGAGCACCGTGTTGGGGTGGGTCATCATCTCCCGCACCACCTCGTGATCGTGGTCTATGTAGGTGGCCAACGGAGCAAACAGGAAGGCGGTGCCGTCGCGCTTCAAGAGCCAATCGAGTACCACCTCCTGAGGGGGGCGGCGCTCCCGTTCCGACACCCCGGCCACGCTGGCCGAACGCGGCGGCTCGTAATCCGGTGGGTCGCCCAGCGGGAAGATCTGGTCCCACCGTTGCATCAGAGCCAGGGCGATGACGTTTTGAGTGGCGGGCGCCTCAGCCGCCAGCGCGGCTCGCACCTCCGGCCGGGACAGGTACGCCACCCGCTCGCTCAGGGGAAGATCCCGCACCGCCACGTAGGTGGGATGGGTGGAGAAGGGGTGGAGCGAAGATTGAAGACCGAACAGCATTCCGGTGGGGCGACAGGCCACCTGCGGGATGATCCGCCGACCGTCCCGCAGATCCGCCTCGGTAGCGGCGAGGGCCTCGCGCCAACGATCCGGCGCGTAGGGCGACTGGGCCAGGGTGTAGGTGGCCTTCACCCCGGTGCGGTCGACAAGATCGACCAGCCAATCCCGGTCGCCAGCGCCGCCCTGGTGGTCCGACACCAGTTGGAACACGCCGTGGCCAGCGCGAGCCATCCCTTCGGCTAGCCCCAACAGTTCGTGGGGGAGGGCCTCGGTGCCGGGCACAAGGCCGTATTTCGAGCGATGGAGGATCGTGCGACTGGTGCTTACGCCACAGGCCCCGGCCCGCACCCCCTGTTCGGCAAGGGCGGCCATGGCCGCGATGTCAGCGGCGGTCGCATCTTGCTCGTGGGCCCGCTCCCCCATCACGTAGGCGCGCAGCGCCGCATGGGGGACTTGGGCGGCCACGTCGAGAGCACGGGGCGTCTTGTCGAGCGCGTCGAGGTATTCGGGGAAACTCTCCCAGTCCCAGTCGATGCCCTCGTGCAGTGCCGTACCCGGGATGTCCTCCACCCCTTCCATCAATTCGATGAGAAAACCCTGCGCGTCGGGGCGAACGGGAGCGAACCCCACCCCACAGTTGCCCATCACCACCGTGGTCACCCCGTGCCAACTACTCGGTGTGAGTTCGGGATCCCAAGTCACCTGACCGTCGTAATGCGTGTGGATATCCACCCACCCCGGCGCCACGACGAGCCCATCGGCAGCCAATTCGCGCTCGCCTCGGCCATCTACCCGCCCCACCTCGGTGATCAGGCCGTCGGTCACGGCAATATCAGCCGTAACCGCCGGAATACCGGTGCCATCCACCACACTTCCCCCACGGATAACCAGGTCGTGCATTTCCACTTCTCCTCGTTGAAAGACGTCCCGATGTTACAAACGAGGATAGCCATTCACCGATTCCCGCAAGGCGGGGATCGGTGACGTAGTTTCCGCCGTCGCTGGCCCACCGCTACCGTAGAGAGGTGACCGAGCACACGATGAGCGACCGTCTTTCCGAGTTGGCCAAGCGCAAGGAGCAGGCGTTACACGCCGGATCCGATCGCTCTGTTGAACGCCAACACAGCAAGGGCAAGATGCTCGCCCGAGAGCGGATCGAGTTCCTGCTCGACCCGGGTTCGTTCCACGAACTCGACATGCTGGCCCGGCACCGTGCTCACGACAGCGGCATGCTTGAGCGTCCCTACACCGACGGCGTGGTTACCGGTTGGGGCACGATCCACGGCCGTAAAGTGTTTCTCTTCAGCCAGGACTTCACCGTCTTCGGCGGCGCGCTGGGTGAGGTGTTCGCCGAAAAGATCCACAAAGTCATGGACCTCGCCATCAAGGTGGGTGCGCCCCTCATCGGGTTGAACGACGGCGCCGGAGCCCGCATCCAGGAAGGCCCCGTCTCCCTGGCCAGTTACGGCGGCATCTTCCACCGCAACGTGCAGGCGTCGGGCGTGATCCCCCAGATCAGTGTGATCCTCGGACCCTGCGCCGGCGGTGCGGTGTACTCCCCCGCCATGACCGACTTCATCTTCATGGTGAAGGAGCACTCGCACATGTTCATCACCGGCCCTGAGGTGGTGAAGACCGTGACCGGCGAGGAGGTGACCCTCGAAGAACTCGGGGGCGCCATGTCCCACGCCTCGAAGTCGGGGGTCGCCACCTTCGTAGGCGACACCGAACAGATCGTCCTCGAAGAGGTGCGATACCTGCTCAGTTTCCTCCCCTCCAACAACCTCGACGCGCCGCCGGCGATCGCCCCCTCCGACGACCCCCATCGGGAGACTCCCGAACTCCGCGACCTGATGCCCGCCAGTCCCAACATCCCCTACGACATGAAATCCGTGATCGGCGCCGTGGTAGACGACGCCGACTATGTCGAGTATTTCCCCCACTGGGCCGGTTCGATCACCTGTGGCTTCGCCCGTCTCGACGGCCACCCCGTGGGCATCGTGGGCAACCAACCGATGGTGCTAGCCGGCGTGCTGGACATCAACAGCGCTGAGAAAGCGGCCCGCTTCGTGCGCACCTGCGATGCCTTCAACATTCCCCTCATCACCTTCGTAGACGTGCCCGGATTCCTCCCCGGGGTCGACCAGGAGTACGGCGGCATCATTCGTCACGGCGCCAAACTCCTCTACGCCTACTGCGAGGCCACCGTGCCGCGCATCCAACTGATCACCCGCAAGGCTTATGGAGGCGCCTACGTGGTGATGAACTCGAAGTCCATCGGCGCCGACCTCGCCTTCGCCTGGCCGAGCGCCGAGTTGGCCGTGATGGGGCCGCAGGGGGCCGTGGAGATTGTGTACCGCAAGGAACTCGCCGCCGCCGAAAATCCCGCCGCCAAGCGAGCCGAACTCGTCGAGGAGTACACCGACAAGTTCTGCAACCCGTACGTGGCAGCAGAACGTGGGTTCGTCGACGACGTCATCGATCCCGCCCACACCCGTATCAAGCTCATCGCCGGCCTCGAACTGTTGCGCTCCAAGCGCGAGGAACTCCCGAAACGCAAGCACGGCAACGTTCCCCTGTGATGGTCCGCTGATGGAGATCACTCCCCTCCCCAGCGACGAAGAGGCTGCCGCCATCGCGGCGGCGGTGGAGGTCGTATGGCCTCGAACCGTCGCGGCGTTGGTCCCCGACGTCGAGCCGCCTCGCTGGCGCTTCGCGGGCCGTTGGTGGTCCAAGCCAATCCCCGCTCGCCGCGCCCGACCCGGGTGATCTCCTACCGATGCCGGAAGTTGCCTATCCTTGAGGCGGTGAGCGACCTCCCCACCTCAGCCCCCCTCGGCCCCCGCGGCATGCCGTGGGCCCCCCGCTAATGGCCGAACTCACCACCGTGGCCGACGACGAGGCCGTGATCCACGATGGCCCCGAGATGCGGGTATTCGGTGGCCTCGCCCCCGATACCGACCATCAGATCGACGGGTTCGACTTTCGCACCCTCCCGCGCTTGGGTGAGCGCCTCGCCACCATCACCACCGTCAACGATGTGCACTTCGGGGAGACCACCTGTGGGGTCATCGAGGGTGTCGACATGGGGCCCGTCTTCAGTTCTGAACCCGGGGGTGATCCCTATCCCGAGGTGATGAATGGCGCTGCGGTAGCCGAGATGAAGGCCCTCAACCCCGATCTGGTGATCGTGAAGGGCGACCTCACCGCCAAGGGCACGCTGGAGGAATACGCCGCCTTCCTGGCGGCCTACGAGCCCGCCTTCGGCGACAGACTGGTGCACGTTCGCGGCAACCACGACGGCTACTACGGCGGCCACTATGCCGCGACCCCCACCCAACGGGTCGACCTGCCCGGCGTCACCGTCGCCGTCCTCGACACCACCGATCCCGGCCGCACTCCGGGACGGGTCACGCCGTCCCAACTGGCATGGCTGGACGATCTCGCTGGTACCGCCGACCGACCGGTGCTCGTGTTCGGCCACCACCATGTGTGGAACCCCGATAGCTCCTCACGACCGGAAAGCTATTTCGGGATTCTCCCCGATCCCTCCGAACAACTCGTGGCCACCGTGGCGCGCCATCCAGGCATCCTCGGCTACTTCGCCGGCCACACCCATCGAAATCGGGTGCGCCGAATCTCCAGCACCGGTGAGCGGCCCTGGGCGGAAGTGGCCTGCGTGAAGGACTACCCCGGCACCTGGGCCGAATATCGCGTGTTCGAGGGAGGCATCCTGCAGGTGCACCGGCGGATCTCCACCCCTGAGGCACTGGCCTGGACCGAGCAGACTCGCCACATGTACGCCGGGGCCTACGCCGAATACGCCCTGGGCCGCCTCGGCGATCGCTGTTTTGCCATGGCCGTTGCCACCCAATGATCCCCGCATGAGCGGCCCGCTCGCGGGGATCCGAGTGCTCGACCTCGCCACGGTGATCGCCGCACCCGGCGCCGCCCGCTACCTCGCCGACTACGGCGCCGACGTACTCAAGATCGAACGCCCCGGCACCGGCGACGCCACCCGCGGGATGGGGGTGCCACACCCCGCCGATGGCACTTCGTTGTATTGGAAGATGGTGTCCCGCAACAAACGCTGCGCGGTGGTGGACATCAAAACAGCGGAAGGCCGGGCCACTATCCTGCGCCTGGTCGATGAAGGCCATGTCTTGGTGGAAAACTTTCGGCCCGGCACGCTGGAACGACTCGGCCTCGGCCCCGACGTGCTCCTCGCGCGCAACCCCGCCTTGGTGATCCTGCGAGTGACCGGATTCGGACAGGACGGCCCGTACGCCCGCCAAGCCGGCTTTGCCACCATCGCCGAGGCGCTGTCGGGCTTCGCCGCCCTCAACGGGGAACCCGACGGCGGCCCCCTGCTGCCCCCCATTGCCCTCACCGACGAGATCACCGCCCTCGTGGGGGCCTTTGCCACCATGACCGCACTGTGGTCGGGGGTGGGCCAGGTGGTTGATGTGAATCTCCTGGAGTCGCTGTTCCAGTGCATGGGCCCCCTGCCGGGCGCCTATGCCACCTCGGGCTATCTGCAACCCCGATTGGGCTCCGGTATCCCATACTCGGTACCCCGCGGCACGTGGCGTTGTGCTGATGGACACTGGGTAGCGGTGTCCACCTCCGCCGAGTCCGTTGCGGCCCGTGTCATGGCCCTCATTGGCTTAGCCGACCGCACCGACTTGCAGACCTTCAACGGCCGGATCGAAGCGCGCGAAGAGATCGATGCGTGCCTGGCGGCATTCTGCGCCGCCCGTCCCCGCCAGGAGGTACTGGCCGCCTTCGACGAAGCCGAGGCCGCCGCCGCCCCCATCCATGACATGGCCGACATCGCCAAGGACCCGCACTTCGCGGCGCGCCAATCCATTGTTACCGTCGATGGCGTACCCATGCAGGGCCTCGTGGCCCACCTCTCCGCCACGCCCGGTCGCATCCGCTGGCCCGGTCGTTCCCTCGGGGCCGACGAACCCCAGTGGGCCGGACCACCGGAACCCCAGGGCCGCCTCAACCCCGGTGAGCCACCGCAAGATCCACGATCTCGCCCATGATCGTGGTGAGGTTGAAGTCCTTCGGGGTGTAGACCGCCGCCAGGTCCGCCGCCAGCAGTCGCGGCCGGTCCTCCTCCGGGATGATCCCGCCGACCACCACCGGAGCGGTCACCCCCCGTTGGCGACAGAGGCGCACCACCTCGGGCACCAGGTCAAGATGACTGCCCGAGAGGATAGAGAGGCCGATCACATCCACGTCCTCGTCGAGGGCCACTGACGCGACCTGCTCGGGAGTGAGCCGGATCCCCTGATAGATCACCTCGAGACCGGCGTCGCGTGCCGCTACGGCGATCTGTTCGGCACCGTTACTGTGTCCATCCAGACCCGGCTTGGCCACGAGAAGTCGCGGTGGGCCCCCCGGGAGGGCCTTCACCCGCTCAGCCAGGGCCCGAAGACCGGCGCTGCCTCCCCCCGCCCCGGCGGCGGCGGCCACTCCGGTGGGGGCTCGGTACTCACCGAACACTTCGCGCAGCACGCCCGCCCACTCCCCGGTCGTGCCCCCGGCGTGGGCCAGAGCGATGGTGGCGGGCATCACGTTCTCACTCGACATCGCCACCCGCCGTACTTCGTCGAGCGCCCGCTGCACCGCATCGTGGTCTCGTTGGGCCCGCCACTGCACCACGCCCGCCACGGTGAGGGCCTCCACATCCGGATCCACCCTGAGAATGGACCCCTCCCCTTCCAAGGGCGACGGCAGGGCTTCGGTGAAGCGGTTGACGCCCACCACGGTGAGATCCCCCGACTCGATCTTGCGCAAGCGCTCGGCATGGCTGGCGACGAGCCGCCCCTTGAGTTGTTCGATCGCCCCGAAGGCACCCCCGAGGTCGAGCACCTCCTGCAGTTCGGCCCAGGCGGCTTCCGCCAGTTCCGCCGTGAGGGCTTCGACCACCACCGACCCCTCGAACAGGTCCGGATACTCCAGAAGGTCGCTCTCGTAGGCCAGGACCTGCTGCATACGCAACGCCCACTGCTGATCCCAGGGCCGGGGCAGGCCGAGGGCTTCGTTCCAAGCCGGCAACTGCACCGATCGCGCCCGCGACCCGCGCGACAACGTCACTCCCAGCATTTCGAGGACGATGCGCTGCACATTGTTCTCGGGTTGGGCCTCGGTGAGTCCCAGGCTGTTCACCTGCACGCCGTAGCGGAACCGTCGGGCCTTGGGGTCGGTGACGCCGTAGCGCTCGAGGCCTATGCGATCCCATAGGTGGGTGAACGCTCGCATCTTGGCCGTCTCCTCCACGAAACGGATGCCGCTGTTCACGAAGAAACTGATGGTGGCAAACACCTGAGGGAACGCCTCTTCGGTCACCTGACCCGATTCGCGCACGGCGTCGAGCACCCCGATGGCGGTAGCCAACGAGTACGCCAGTTCTTGCACCGGGGTCGCGCCCGCTTCCTGCAGGTGATAGCTGCACACGTTCATCGGGTTCCACCGCGGCACCCGCTCAGCGCAAAAGGCGATCATGTCCACGATCAGTCGACGCGACGGCAGGGGCGGAAAAATGTAGGTGCCCCGGGAGAGGTACTCCTTGACGATGTCGTTTTGTGTCGTGCCGCGAAGTTCCTCACTGGCCACGCCGTGATTCTCGGCGTTGGCTACATACAGCCCGAGCAGCCACGCAGCGGGTGCGTTGATGGTCATCGAGGTATTCATCTCGCCCTGAGGGATGCCGTCCAGCAGTTCGTCCATATGACCCAGGTGCACCACCGGGACGCCAACCTTGCCTACCTCACCCTTAGCCAGGACATGGTCGGGGTCGTAACCGGTCTGGGTGGGGAGGTCGAACGCGATCGACAGACCCGTCTGCCCCTTGGCCAGGTTGGCGCGATACAACTCATTGCTGGCCTTGGCCGTGGAGTGCCCCGAGTACGTGCGAATCATCCAGGGACGATCCGGCTGCTCCAGGTGGGTAGGCGTCATGGGTTCCATGATCCCCCGCCGCGATCAGGGCTACAAACCCCGTCGCCGGATCGCCCTCGGGCGCGACCGGGCCGAAGGTTCATCCCCAGGCCTCCACCGGCCCCACCCGCAAGGCTCGGCGGAGGCGATCGAGGTAGTCCGAACGGGGGATTCCCACCGCTCCCAGCCGCTGCAAATGGTCGGTGACCCACTGCACGTCGAGCAGACGGGCGGGTTCGCCGTCCTGGCGCAAGAGATCCACCAGGCCCACCAACGCCACTTTGGAAGCATCGACCCGGCGGTAGAACATCGACTCTCCGGCAAACAATCCGTTGATCGCCACCCCATACAGTCCGCCGGCCAGACCGTCCTCGTCCCAGGCCTCGATGCTATGGGCCCATCCGAGATCGTGAAGTCGTTGGTAGGCCGAGCGAATCTCGGCGTTGATCCAGCCACCCGGTCGGCGGGGATCCCCACACGCCTCCACCACTTCGGCAAAGGCCGTATTCACCCGCACGTCGTAGCGAGCGGTTGAACGCGCCAGGGAACGACTCACCAAGAGACCATCGAGAGGCAGCACCCCGCGCGGATCAGGCGACCACCATCCCATCGGGCCGGCCCGGCCGAGGGACATCGGAAAGAGCCCCTGACGGTAGGCGTGCAGCAGCGTCCCCGGTTCCAGGTCGGCCCCCACGCCGGCTATCCCGTCGTGATCGGCCGCAGTGGCCGGAGGAAACTCCCAGGGTGTGGGAGGAGGCTCCAGCGGCACCGGTATCTACTTGGTGGTGGCGATGCCGCCGTCTACCGGGATGATCGCACCGGTGAGATAGGCCCCTGCCTTCGAGCAGAGGAAGATGGCCGGACCGGCCATGTCCTGTGGTTGCCCGATACGACGCAACGGCACCATCTTCGCGATGCCATCACCGGCGGCGGCCAAGGTGGCCTTCATCATCCGCGATTGAAACGGACCCGGCGCAATGGCGTTCACGGTGATCTGCGGAGCGAGATGTTTGGCTAAGTGTCGGGTGAGTTGATGCACGGCCGCCTTGGAAGCGGAGTAGGCGTAGGTCTCGAAGCCAGGCACCTGGATGCCGTCGATCGAACCGATGTTGATGATCCGGGCCGGCTCGTCTTCTCGGCCAGCGGCCTGCAGGAGCGGCAGGAGGAACTTCGTGGTGTGAAAGACACCTTCCACGTTCACATCGAGCACTCGGTGCCAGGAGGCGCTGTTCTGCTCGGCCAGCGGTGCCCCCCAGTTGGCGCCCGCGTTATTAACCAGGATGTCGAGCGCATCCCAGCGTTCCGCCACCGCCGCGCCGAGCCTCTCACAGCCCCCCTCGGTCGAAAGGTCGGCCACGATGTAGGAGCAATCGCCCCGCTCGGCGAGCGTCTCGGTGACCTCCTTGAGGGAATCCTCTTTGCGAGAGGCGATGATCACGCTCACCCCTGCCTCGACCAACCCCGAAGCGATCATCGTGCCGATGCCGCTGCCACCGCCGGTGACTACGGCTCGTTTTCCGGCAATGTCGAACAGTTCTGATGCGGTCATGGCGGGGCCGGGTACTACTTCTTGGCGTAATCGTAGAAGCCGGAACCAGATTTTCGCCCGAGTTGACCCGCCGCCACCATCCGACGCAGTCGCGGCAACGCCGCATAGTTCGGGTCGCGGAACTCGTCGTAGAGGGCATCGAGGATCGACAACGAGGTGTCGAGCCCCACGAGGTCGAGGAGGGCCAGCGGACCCATCGGGAAGTTGCAGCCGCCCTTCATGGCGGTGTCGATGTCGTCGCGACTGGCGGTACCCAACTCCAGCATCCGCACGGCGTTGTTCAGGTACGGGAACAGCAGCGCGTTCACGATGAAACCGGCGCGATCTTTCACCTCCACCACGTCTTTCCCGCAGCCCGCCGCGAATGCCTTGGCGGCGGCCACGGTGGCTTCGCTGGCGGTAAGCGGTGCGATGACCTCCACCAGGCTCATCATGGGGGCGGGGTTGAAGAAGTGGATGCCCACCACGAGGTCGGGACGCTCGGTGGCCATCGCCAACTCCACCACCGGCAGGGTAGAGGTGTTGGTGGCCAGCATGGCGCCGGGCTTCACGATCTTGTCGAGGCTGGCGAACAAGTCCTTCTTGACGGCGAGATCTTCCACCACAGACTCCAGCACCAGGTCGCAATCCTGCAGATCCTGAAGGTCGTCGGTGGCACTCACGCGGGCACTGATCTCCGCGGCGGCCGCCTCCTCTAGTTTGCCCCGCTCCACCTGCTTGGCCAGCGACTTGGCGAGGCCGGCCACCATGGCATCGGCGCTCGCTCGAGAGCGAGAACGGAGCACCACCTCAATGCCAGCCTTGGCGGCCACCTCCGCGATGCCCGACCCCATGATCCCTGACCCGACAATCCCTAGCTTGGTGATGCTCATGGACTCCGACGCTACCGATCGGCCACGCGTGCGGTCCAAAGGGCTCGCCCGGCATAGCGTGAGGGTTATGTCGGGAACGTTGGCCCTCGTTGGTGGTGACGCATGGTGTCCAGGCTGCAGTTTCGATCAAGACCTGCTCACGGCGAGCGGCGGCACGCACGTCCTGGTGCTGGCCACCGCAGCGGCCTATGAACATCCCGAACGGGCCATTCAGACCGCCGAGGCATGGTTTGCGGCGCTGGGCGCCACCGTGGGCTCACTGCCGATATTCACCCGGCCTGATGCGCTCGAGGCAACCCATCTTGGCCACATCGCCGAGGCCCGGTTCATCTACCTGGCCGACGGCTCCCCCATGCACCTGCGGGCGGTGCTGAAGAACTCGCCCGTGTGGGACGCGATCGTGACCGCCTGGCGGGAGGGCGCGGTGCTGGCGGGTTCGGGATCCGGGGCCATGGTGCTCTGCGACCCGCTGGTGGACCCCCGCGGCGGGGCACTCACGCTCGGCCTTGGCCTTCAGGAACGTATGGCACTCATTCCCCACCACGACACCTGGAGCCACGAAAAGGAGAAGCGCACGCTCAAGATCGCCCCCCGAGGTCTGCCCATCGTGGGAATAGACGAGCGCACGGCGCTGCTGCGCCATCCCGATGGCACCTGGCAGGTGGCCGGGGCGGGCCGGGTGACGGTATTCGTCGACGGAGAGCCTACCGACCTCTCCGCTCTCCCCTAGGGCGCTCCCCCTGATCCTCTCGGTGGCGGGCTAGGACTCGGTAATAGTCACCGAGGTGATGGTGGTCGAACTGCTCGGCGTACCTTCCGGCGTGCCGGTGGCTTCAATGGACTTCACCACGTCGAGGCCCTCAGTGACGTTTCCAAACAACGAGTACTGCGCCGGAAGTTCCACGCCCTGCTGGCCGGTGACGATGTAGAACTGGCTTCCGTTGGTGTCCGGTCCGGAATTCGCCATCGCCAGGGACCCCACCTCGTAGTACGGCGGACCGTCCGTGGGCACTTCGTCGGCAAAGCTGTACCCGGGACCGCCCGTACCCGGCGGCTCGCCGGTGGCGTCTCCCCCTTGCACCACGAAGCCCGGGATGATCCGGTGGAAGGACACGCCGTCGTAGTAGTGGTTCCGGGCCAGGAACACGAAGTTGTTCACCGCTTTTGGTGCCTTGCTCGGATCCAGTTCGATGGTGAAGTCGCCCTTCGAGGTGACCACCTCGGCGGTGTAGGTCTTGGTGACATCAATGCAGGAAACCGGACCAGAGGTGAAGGAGGTAGTGCGCTCCGCGCTGCCATCAGCGGGCGGGCAGGCGGTGGTGCCGATCGCCCCGTCGTCCCCGCTCCCCGGAGTGGTGGTGGCGGGATTGTCATCCTTCGAGAACACCGAGATCGCCAGGGCCACCAACAACACCGCCCCCACTACCAGCGCCACCACCCGGAACTGGCGAAACCGCTGTGATCGGCTCGTGGCGGCCCGCTCGGCCTCTAGGCGCCCGAGGCGCCCCTCATCTTGTCGCTGTCGTTTCTCACTCGGCATGAGGCAGGACCTTAGCGTCAGTCCCCAGCCGTCGACCCCCGCCCACTCCGGGCCAACTCGACGCGGGGTTTATCCCGTAGGCTTCAGCCCACTCAAAGGTCGTTTGCCAGGAGTGCCGCGTATGACAACTCACGACATCGACCCTGACGACGCCGCTTTCTCGAGGCAGGTCGGGCAGCGGTTGCGGGCGATACGCCATACCCGGCACCTTTCCCTTGACGAGGTGGAGAAAGCGTCGTCGGGGCTCTGGACGGCCCCCACCATCGGAGCCTACGAGCGGGGCACGCGCCGCCTGAGCCTCGCTCGGCTCCATGCCCTGGCCAAGTTCTACGGCGTGCCCACCGCCCAACTACTGGGCGACCAACCCCTGGCGGAGAGCCCTCAGGTCGCCAGGGTCATGATCAACCTTCAGGCCCTCCAGGCCACACCCGAAGCCGAGGCGATGCTTCGGTTCCTCCACTCCATCATCCTCCAGCGGGGTGATTACAACGGGCAGGTATTGTCGGTCCGTAATGACGACCTGCGGGCTATGTGCGCGCTGCTGCAGGTCACCGAGCACCGCGCCATCCACCTGCTGCGGACGTGGGGCGCGCTGATCGAAGAGACCGATCCAGGCTAAGTAGTTCGTAAGGTCAGGGGGAACAGCGGTAGCGTCGCCCCTCGTGTCCTTGATCGTCCAGAAATTCGGCGGGACCTCCGTAGCGGATCCGGAGCGCATCCGTGAGGTGGCGGACCATGTTGCCCGCACGAAGCGCCACGGCGAGGACGTCGTAGTGGTGGTGAGCGCCATGGGCAAAGAGACCGACGAGTTGATCCGCCTCGCCGGGGCCGTGTCCAAGGTGCGGCCCGGCCGAGAAATGGACATGCTCATCACCGCCGGCGAGCGCAAGGCCACTGCCTTGCTCTGCATGGCCCTGCACGACCTTGGTATTCCCGCCGACAGTTTCACCGGGAGCCAGGCGGGCTTCATCACCGACAACACCCACACCAGCGCCAAGATTCTCGAACTGCGACCGGAGCGGCTCAGAGCCGCCTTGCGCGATGGCCGCACCCCAGTGGTTGGCGGGGCCCAGGGTGTGTCGAGCGATCGAGACGTCACCTTTCTCGGCCGGGGCGGTTCCGACACCACCGCCGTGGCCCTTGCCCATGCGCTCGGTGCCCATTCGTGCGAGTTGTACACCGATGTATCGGGGGTCTTTACCGCCGACCCGCGCCTAGTGCCGAGCGCGCAACGGATGAGCACCATCAGTTTCGATGAGATGCTGGAAATGACGGCCTCGGGTTGCCCGAAGCCCGCGATGCGATCCGTTGAATTTGCCCGTACCTGGGGCGTGAAGTTGCACGTCCGATCCGCGTTCACCTGGGAGCCTGGCACCTGGGTGCAAGAGGAGGAGCCCTCCATGGAACAAGCCGTCGTTTCCGCCGTTGTGCATGACACCTCGGAAGCCAAGGTCACCGTGAGCGGTGTCCCCGATCAGCCTGGTATCGCCGCCCGCCTGTTCCGACTGCTCGCCGATGCCGATGTCAACGTCGACATGATCGTTCAGAACACCTCGGAGCACGGGATCACCGACATCTCCTTCACCGTGCCCCACGAAGACCTCCCCCAGAGCCAAGCGATCACCACGGCCCTGGCCACGGAGATCTCCGCCAGCGGGGTAAGCAGCGATGCGGGCATCGCGAGGGTCAGTCTCGTAGGTGCCGGGATGAAGTCCAACCCCGGCGTGGCCGCCCTTACCTTCGAGACTCTCGCCGCCGCCGGCATCAACATCGAGATGATCTCCACGTCGGCTATTCGAATTTCCTGCATCGTGCGTGAGGCGCAGGTAGAGCAGGCCGTCCAAGAACTCCACACCGCCTTCGGGCTCTAGTCCACCGGCGGCTCGGCCCGCTGGCGATACGCGCTTCACCTCCCAGGAGACGGGGGGATAGCGTGCGCCGATGCGAGTCGGACTGTTTGGGGCCACCGGGCAGGTGGGTGGCGTCATGCTCCGTTTGCTTGAAGAACGCGCGGTGGCGGTGGAGCACCTCCGTTTGTTTGCGTCGTCCCGCTCGACGGGGCGGGTGATCCGCTGGCAGGGCCACGACCTCACGGTAGAAGACGCCGAGCGCGCCGATGTTGCTGGGCTCGACATCGCGTTGTTCTCCGCCGGTAAGACGGCCTCACTGGCGCTCGCCCCCCGGGTGGCGGCCACCGGCGCCATCGTGATCGACAACTCTTCGGCGTGGCGCATGGACCCTGAAGTTCCCTTAGTGGTGCCCGAGGTGAACCCTGAGGCCCTGCAGTCGATCCCCAAGGGCATCGTGGCCAACCCCAACTGCACCACGATGGTGGCCATGCCGGTGTTGAAACCGCTCGACCGCGAGGCGGGCCTGCAATCGATGATCGTCAGCACCTATCAAGCCGTGTCGGGAGCGGGCCTGGCCGGGGTGGAAGAACTCAACGAGCAGGTGCACGCCGCGGGATCCCAAGCCGCCGCGTTGACCCACGATGGGGCCGCTATTCACTTCCCGCCCGCCCAGCAGTTCCCGCAAACCATTGCCTTCAACGTGATCCCGCACGCCGGGACCTTCATCGACGATGGGCTTGGCGAAACCGACGAAGACCAAAAGCTCCGGAACGAGAGCCGCAAGATCCTCGGCCTCCCCCACCTGGCGGTATCCAGTCTGTGCGTGCGGGTACCGGTATTTGCCGGGCACTCGATGGCCATCAACGCCACCTTCGAGCGCCCGCTGTCCCCGGCGCAGGCCCAAGACCTCCTCGGGGCAGCCCCCGGTGTTGTGCTCGATCACGTGCCCACGCCCCTGGCCGTGGCCGGCGGTGACGTGACCCGCGTCGGTCGCCTTCGAGCCGACTCCACCGTGGCCGACGGGCGGGGCCTTGCGCTCTTTCTCTCCGGCGACAACCTCCGCAAGGGCGCGGCGCTCAACGCCGTCCAAATCGCTGAAATGCTCCATCCGCGCTGAAACTCCCGAGTGTGGTGAACCCTCGCTATCCCGCTCGGCAACCACACGGGATCGCCCCACATCGGGGGCAGCCATGGGCGTAACGAGCCATAGCGTCCTCCAGGGAGAGGTCCAGTTGCTCGGCCAGCGATGCCAGCCAGGCCAGCACATCCCCCAACTCGTGGAGCTGTTCGGACGGGGTGCCTTTGCGAACGGCTTGGGCCAGTTCGCCTAGTTCCTCGGTGAGCCAGGCCACGGTGGCGGGGATGCCACGCTCGCCATCCTGCTCGCCGTAGGTGGCCGCCATGAGTCGTTGCAGATCGCCAAGCTCCATCAGCGCACCGTAGGGCGTAACGAGCCACCTGTGGCGGCGGAGCCGTCCGGCGAGGGAGAGCCCCTTGCCGGCGGCGTCGAGCGGTATCGTTAGAGCGCGGCACAAGAACACACTGCGGCGCTCGACACCAACAACGCTTCATCAGCGGAGGGCCTACATCACTTATGGGAGATCGTTTCGTTCGGGTCATCGTCTTGCTGGTCGCCAACACGATCGGTCTGTTCGCAGCCAGTGTGGTCCTCGACGACCTCACCATCGGTTGGCGCACGTTTCTCATCGCCGTGGCCATCTTCACCGTGATCGAATCGATCATTCATCCCCTCCTCGAACGAACCGCCCGCCGACGGGCGCCGGCCCTCTTGGGCGGAACCTCGCTGCTCTCCACCTTCTTGGGGCTGCTGATCACCACCATCATCTCCGATGGCATCGCCATCACCGGGTTGACCACCTGGATCCTTGCCACCGTCATCGTGTGGCTCGCCGCGCTGGGCGCTGGGGTGATCATCCCGGCTCTCCTGGCCCGCCGCGTGGCTCGGCGGGTGGCCAGTCGCTGACCCGCTAGGACGCCGAGTCGAACGGGCTTAGGCTCTCGGGGGATGATGGAGATGAACTGGTTTCTCCCCACCGGAGGCGACTCGCGTGATGTGCTTCCCGGTGCCCATTCGCTGGCCCGGTCGCCCAGCCACGCCTACTTGGCCCAGATCGCCCAAGCGTGCGACGCGTTGGGCTTCGATGCGGTGCTCACACCGTGCGGAACGGGTTGCGAGGACGCCTGGGTGGCCACCGCTTCGCTCATCCCCCTCACCCGGCGGCTCAAGTTTCTGGTGGCCTTTCGACCCGCCCTGCTCACCCCCACTCTGGCGGCTCAGATGGCCTCCAGTTATCAACGGATGTCCGACGGGCGACTCCTGGTAAACATCGTCACGGGAGCCGAACAAGCCGAACTGGCGCGCTTCGGCATCACCGAAGACAAAGAAACCCGCTACGAACGCACGGGCGAATTCATTGAGGTGCTGCGGGGGGCATGGAGCGGCGAGCCCTTTACCCAACATCGCCATTTTTTTGATGTGACCGATGCGACCACTTGTGAAGTTCCCGATCCCGTTCCGCCGATTTACTTCGGCGGTGCCTCCGAAGCCGCCGAACGCGTGGCGGCCGAGCACGTAGACGTATATCTCGCCTGGGGTGAGCCTCCCGCCATGGTGAAGCCTCGCCTCGAGCGCATGCGGGCCCTAGCGGCCAGTTTCGGTCGCTCGCTGCGCTTCGGCATTCGCTTCCACACCATCACCCGACCCACCAGCGCGGCGGCGTGGCAGACCGCCGACGACATCCTGGCCGGCATCCCCCCCGCCGCCATCGCCAAAGCACGGGCTGATTTTGCCAACACCGCTTCGGTGGGCCAGCGGCGCCAGGCCGAACTCACCGGCGGCGACCTGTCTCGGCTGGAGATCTACCCCAACGTGTGGGCCGGCATGGGCCTGGTGCGCGGCGGTGTGGGCACCGCCCTGGTGGGAGATTACGAAACCGTTGCCGACCGGATCATCGAGTACCACGAACTGGGCTTCGATGCGTTCATCATGTCGGGCTATCCCCACCTGGAAGAGGCCTATTGGTTCGGTGAGGGGGTGATGCCGATTCTCCGTGAACGCGGCTTCCTGCCCCCGCTCGACAACGGCCCCGCCAAGGTGTTTTCGTTTCGCTGATTCATATCAGGCTGATACCCGGGCCGAACTAGACCGGTTCAGTACCCCGGCGCGAGATGCCCGTTACCCTCCCGCCTCGGGGTCAGTCCGTCTGCGGTGGAGGTGGCTGCTGTCCGGCCCGGCTCAGGCCTGCGACCGCTCCTCGGAGGTGCGCTGAGAACCATCGGGTTCGCGGGCGGATTCGTCCGCTGACTTGATCAGGGCAATGGACAGGATGAACAGGCCAAAGAGCGGTTTGGCGAGGATGTCGGCGATCGAATAGCCGACCTGTCGAACGACCTCGGCCACGGCGGGGTCGTTGATCACCGACGGAGCGATGTAGGCAAGGGGGTAGACACCCCACACCGCCAGCAACAAGAAGCGGAGACCGTGGACGATCTTGCGCACCTCCGGGCTCTGGCGGTCAAGCGAACGGCCAAGTTCCACGAACAGCAAGTAGAGGATGTAGAGGAACGGGATCGTGGCGAGGATGCCGAACAGCGTCCTGGTAGCCGAGTCTGGAGCCGCGATCTCACCGGGGTACCCGAGCGCAATCATGGCCACGGCGGCTATGCCGAGTCTGATGATGAGGCTTCGGGTGGTGGCCTTGGCCAGCTTCAGGACGATGATCAGTTCGGCGAGAAGCAGCGGGACAGTCAACAGCCAGTCAACGTAGCGATACCCCTCGTTGAACGGCCGGCCTCGCTGGACAAAGGTGCCATCTTCGTAGCGAAAGGCGTCCGACCACGAGGAGAAGATACGCAGGTAATGGTAAAGGGCGATCGCCACCACAACCGTCGAGATGGTGACGGCCATGCGGTGCTCAGGACGCACCCGATCCCGCACCAGAAGGAAGAACAAGAGCGATGCGCCCATGGCGGCGATCGTGAGTGAAAACGAGTTGTAGACAAGGTCAAACTGGCCCGCGGTTAACTCGAACGCGTCCCGCATCAAGGTCTCCTTCGTTGTTGACACTCCTTGTGTCTATTTCCAACGCTACCGAGTCATCGGCCGAATCGATCCTCATCGCTCGGCCGGAGCAAACGGCCAATCATCCCCTACCCTGAGAAGTTGATCGCTAGTAGGAGGAACTGGTCCATGCAGGTAATTGGCAAACTCGCCCAGACGGCGGCCGCTCTTTGGATTTTGGATGTCTGGTTCGTCCGGTTCAATAAGGACACCGGCTATCGAGGCGGTGACGCCACCAACATGAAGGAAGAGTTTGAGGTGTACGGGCTCTCCGAGACGCAGATGCACGCCGTTGGCGCAGCAAAGGTCGGCCTGGCCACGGCGATGCTGGTCGGACATGCCGCGCCACGGCTCACCCGACCCGCCTCGCTTGGCCTCGCCGCGTTCATGGTCGGGGCGATCGGTATGCACATCAAGGTCGGGGACCCCGTGAAGCAATACCTACCCGCCCTGTCGGTCTTCTCCCTCGCCTCGATCTCAGCCGTACTCAACGGCAAGAGCCGCTGACCGACGCGTCAAGCCGAGAGAAAGAGCACGGCTAGAACGGCATTCAGCGCGCCGAGTAACGCGGCGGGGACCATGAGACGCACCGCGTCGTGGATTCTGACCCGAACGATCAGCCCGAGGACCATCAGCGTCGTGAGCCCGACAGCGGCAAGGGCTCCCAACGGCGCGAAGGCAAGGCCGAGGATGACTGCTGTCCCGCCGAGTACTTCCAAGAGGCCAACCACTTGGCGAACGTCGGGCATGCCGTACCGCTCGAATTCTCCCTTGGCAGCATCCTGGAACAACACCCTGAATCCGTAATACAGAAACGCGAGTCCTGATACGAGCGCGGCCACCACCAAGATCACACTGGACGTTACGTCGGCCCGCCCCACAATCCACCACCCCCCTCGAGAACGGGCCGAAAATGCGGTGGGGGCGGGAGGCGGGCCAAGACTCAGCGATCCGCCGAAAAGAGAATACTTGAGTCGGGTGGGGGAGATTTGAACTCCCGACCTCTGCGTCCCGAACGCAGCGCTCTGCCAAGCTGAGCCACCACCCGGTGGGGAGAAATGACGCTAGTGCATGACCCCGGACGCTCCTAAGCCGTGGCCGGCGTAGCGGCCAGGATCGCGGTGGCCGCCGCTCGTAACGCAAAGGCATCGAGCGGCTTGACGAGCCATCCATCGGCTCCCGAACGCCGCGCCAGGAAGACGTCGGCCTCCCGATCAAGCAGCATGAGGACCTTGACGGCGGGCAGGCGCTGCTCCTCCGCCTCCTGACGCAGATACAGGCAGGTGGCGATACCCCCCATGTTTCCGATCTGGAGATCCAGCACCACCAGATCGGGGGTCCCGGCGGCCACCGCTGGTCCCACCTCCGTGCCGGCCCGCACCCGCGCCACCCTGGTGGTCTCATCGGCGAGGGCTGCATCCACCTCGGCATACACCGCGTCGGCATCAGTGGCGATCAGAACGAGGGGCATCTATCCAACCTACCTGTGCGCCGCCTCCACGCTCCATCCCCGCCGACGGCCCGCCAACCTGAGCAGAAACTCGGCTACGATCACCCCGGGCAACCTGGGGGAGGTTATGTGCTTGAAGTCCAGGTGGAACATGAGCCCGGCTACGCGCTTTGCCGCCCCTTCGGAGAGCTCGACGCCTACACGGTGAGCGCCTTTCGGGAAGCCCTCGGATCCCTCGCTGAAGAGAAATACCTTCTCATCGACCTCTCGAAGGTGCCCTTCATGGATTCCGCCGGCCTCGGCGCGCTCATTGGTGGCATCCGCCGCGCCCGGGAGGCCGGCGGCGATGTGGCGGTGGCCTGCAGCCGCCCCACCCTCACGCGTCTGCTTCACACCACGGGATTCGATCGCGTCGTGTCGGTGACCGAGACGGTGAGCGAGGCCGCCGCTGCCCTCGCCGAAGCCCAACCCCCGCCCACCTGAGGACCCCCTCACCTCAGAGCAGGTACTCGGCCACCTTGCTCAGCCCATCGAGGTCGTGCACGTCGCTGGAGAGGAATGGAACCCGCACCACCGGGGCGGGGTGCACCGCGTCGGCCAGACCGGCGAGGTGTTCTTCTTCGCGAGAGGCCACCAATTCGAAGTCGGCCAGGTTCTGGTAGAGGCCCCCGAGGTCGGTGCCTTTCCGGGCGTCGGCCTGCTCCTGGGCACGGCCGACCACCCCACTGCCGAAGCGCGGATGCATTCGGTTAACCACCAGTGCTCGCACGGCGATCCCGGCCTCCGCGAGCTTGTCGGCAAAGTAGCGGGCTTCCTCAATCGTGTCGCGCCGCGGCGAGGCCACCAGCACAAAGGCGGTGTCGTCATCGGAGAGCAGTTCCGCCACCGCGGCGGCCCGCTCCCGAAACCCTTCCTCCATGCCGTCGAAGGCCTGAAAGAACGCCACGGCGTCGTCGATCACCTCCGCGCCCACCACCTTGGCCACCGTCCGCAAGAACGTCTGGGCGGCCACGTTCACCGCCCGCATCATGCCGCGGCCCGGAGAGATGACCACCCGAAACAGCCGGTGATCGAGGAAGCGGGACAGCCGCCGTGGAGCGTCGATGAAATCGAGGGCGTGGCGGGTGGGGGGAGTATCCACCACGATGAGGTCGAAGTCGGTGCGCTGGTGAAGTTCGTACAACTTCTCCATCGCCATGTACTCCTGCGTGCCCGACAGCGCCTCGGAGATGTTCTTGTAGAAGCGGTTGTCGAGAATGCGCTGGCCCTGTTCGGCACTCGACGCATTGGCCACCACCAGACCATCGAAGGTGCTCTTGGTGTCGAGCATCATGGCGGAGAGTTCCCCCGGCCAGTCGCCCTCGATGCGCATGGGGGTGCCCGTGAGGCCATCAAGGCCCAGGGCGTCGGCCAGCCGTTTGGCGGGATCGATGGTCACGACCACGGCGCGGCGACCGACGCGAGCGGCGCTGAGGGCCAACACCGCCGCCGTGGTGGTCTTCCCCACGCCGCCCGA
Organism: Candidatus Neomicrothrix parvicella RN1; assembly: GCA_945898515.1. Taxonomy (GTDB): domain Bacteria; phylum Actinomycetota; class Acidimicrobiia; order Acidimicrobiales; family VFJN01; genus VFJN01. The sequence continues at coordinate 24,890 of CAMDIH010000027.1, forward strand.
GCCGCAGCACACCACAATCCGGCGCTGCTGGAGCAACTCGCTCAGGGAGGCGGCGGGCGCCATCAGACCGGCTCCGGCAGCGCAGCGATTTCGGCCAGGAGTCGGTCGGCGAGATGGTCAACCTCCACCGGCCCGATGTCGGTTCTGAAAACGAACGGCAGCCGGAGTTGCGACAACGGCAGTCGCTCGGCCAGCCGAATCAACTGCTCGTCCTGGAGCCGCATCCGATCCTGGCGGAAGGCGGCCGCGGCCCAAAGCGAGGCCGCCTCGTCGCTCGTCATGGCGGTACCGGCCGCCTCGGCCGCGGCCGGTACCCCGCCGAGGCCCGCCACGGGGTCGTAGATCCCATTGACCACCACCGGGGCCAGGCCCACGCCCACCCGGTCCTCCAGGCTGAAGGCCGTATCCACCAGTTCGTTTACGGGTGTCTCCTCGGGGAGCGTGACCAGCACGACCCGGCAGCGGGCATGGTCGGTGAGCATGGCGGCCACGTCCTTGGCTTGGGCGTTGATCGGCCCCACACTCACCGTGTCCAGCAGAGCCCGGGCGGCCTGGAGGAAGGTCACCGCGTGCCCGGCCGCCGGCGCGTCGAGCACGAGCAAGTCCACCGCCCCCTGTCGTTCCAACTGCTTCACCTTCCCGAGGATGAGGATGTCCTTGATGCCTGGTGCCGCCGTGGCCACCACGTCGAGGGCGCCAGAGGACGCCAACCGGCTGGAGAGTCGGGAGAGCCCATGGTCGCGGAGGTAGTCCACCAGGGCGTCGTCGGGGGTGAGCGTGCGGGCCCGTACCTCGCCCTCCCCGCCGGGGCCACCGCCGGCGGAGAGCACCACTTCGTCGTACCCCAGGGCCGACTGCCCGAACATCGTGGCCAGCCCCGACTTACCCTCTACCTCCACCACCAACGTGGAAAGACCCAGGCGGGCTGCCGCTTTTGCCAGGACGGCGCTGACCACCGTTTTGCCCACGCCGCCCTTCCCGGCCACGATGATGAGCCGAGATGCTTGAAAGAACCGCAGTGGATCCACGATCGAAGACGCTACCCAGGGTCGCCGCCTTGCTGGTGCAAGTTGCGGTGCTCATCGGCCTCGTTGCGCAACCGGCGAGCGCCCAGGATGCCGAACCGGCGGGGGCTGACCGTGGTGTTGTCACCGTCATCGAGGTGAGTGGCCTCCTCGACAAAATCCTGGTGGACTTCATCACGACGGAGATCGACCAAGCCGAGCGCGACGACAACCTCGCCCTCGTCCTCCAACTCACCAGCGGCGGCGCCGTGGTGTCCGATGCGCAACTGGACCAGTTGGTGGCTCGCCTCCGGGACGCCACCATCCCGGTAGATGTGTGGGTTGGCCCCTCGGGGAGTGAGGCGCGCGGCGGGTCCACTGCCCTGCTGGCGGCGGCGCGCACCGTGGGAGTAGCCCCCGGCAGCCGGGTTGAGATCACCCCCGCCCTTATCGGTCCCGATGGTCTTGGGGGAGAGGCGGCCGTCGGGGACACGGTCAGCGCCGGGGATGCCGTCGACGTCGGGGTGGCCGACAACGCCGCGCCCACCATCGGTGCCTTCCTCTTGGACCTCGATGGCTTCGAGACCAAGGTCGTGGGTGAGGGACGCGACCGACGTCGCGAACCCGTCACCCAGGCCCGCTTCGCCCAGTTGCCCCTCACGAGCCAACTCCTCCATACGGTGGCGAGCCCCCCCGTGGCCTACCTGCTGTTTTTGATCGGGCTCGCCCTCATCGTCTTCGAACTGTTCACCGCCGGAGTTGGCGTGGCCGGCATGGTGGGGGCTGGCTGCCTCTTGCTCGGCTGCTTCGGCCTCGCCGCTCTCCCCACCAACCCCGTCGGGATCGGATTGCTGCTCTTCGCCATGATCGGCTTCGCGATCGACGTGCAGACGGGAGTCCCCCGCTTCTGGAGTGGTATCGGCGTGGTGTGTCTCACCGCCGGTTCGCTGCTGCTCTACGACGGGCTCTCGCTGTCGTGGATCACGATGGCGGTGGCCGTGGTGGGAGTGTCCATCGCGATGATTGGCGGCATGCCCGCCATGATTCGCACCCGGTTCTCCACCCCCACCATCGGTCGGGAGTGGATGGTGGGCGAACTCGGCGCCGCCGCCAGCCGAATAGCTCCCGATGGGATTGTGATGGTCCGCAGTGCGCCGTGGCGGGCGCGCACGAATCGGGCCACCCCCATTGAGCTCGACCAAGAGATTCGAGTGGTCGCTATCGCTGGTCTGATCCTGGAAGTTGAACCTTTCAACGCCGACGACCAACCCCACCCAGACCGATCTCGCTAACCGGAGCGCCCAGGTTTCTGGGCCGGGGACTCGCCTGTTCCGGGCGCCCCCGTGATCACAGGGCGGGGCGGCCAGCCTTCACATCGCCGGCCTCCAACCGAATTGCTCGCGAAAGGTGGCGAAATGCTCGCGAAGATTTCCCCTTGATGGCCCAAATACCCCAGGGATAGGGTCGATGAGGGACGAGGGGGAAACGTGAGCATCCAGAGCATTGAGAATACGTGGCAGATGAAAGCCGCCTGTCGGGGGCCGCAAGCCGAAATTTTCTTCCCGCCGCCTCATTTCGAGCGCAAGGAAGAAAAGCTCGAGCGAGAGAACCGGGCCAAGGGCATCTGCACCACCTGCTCAGTGCAGCGGGCGTGTCTGAATTACGCCATCCGCATCCGAGAGCCGCACGGGATCTGGGGTGGCTTGAGCGAGACCGAGCGCAAGCACGCCGTCAACCGCTTGAACTAACGCTGACGAGCCGCACCCGACAGCGGGCCCCTGAAATCCTCGCCGGTAGGGTGAGCAGATGGTTCTGGTGCTGGTGCTGGTGTTTCTCGTGGCACCCATCATTGAGTTGTATGTGATCGTGCGGGTGGCCGAAAGCATCGGCATCTCCGAAACCATCCTGCTGCTGCTCGCCATCTCTTTCTTAGGCGTCTGGTTCGCCAAGATGGCCGGTCTCGGCACGCTGGCCCGTCTGAGGACCCGGGTGCGATCCGGTGGTCTGCCCTCCGTCGAGATCATTGACGGCGCCCTCGTGCTGCTGGCCTGCGCCTTGCTGATCGCCCCGGGCTTCATCTCCGACGGCCTGGCTATCCTCCTGTTGCTCCCCCCCACTCGGGCCGCCGTGCGCACCCTTGTGCTCCGACAAATCGCCGCCGGCGACAGCGTCCTGAGCCGGTTGGTGGATGGACGCCGGCAACCCAGGCCCGCCACTGGCACCGTCATCGATGCGGAGGGTTGGGAAGACCCGCCCGAGCGGCCGCGGCTCACCCCATGACACCGCCGGTCCCCACGCGCGATGGCGCCACGGTGATGCTCGTGCGAGACGGTCACCACGCCGAGCGCCCCCTGGAGGTCTTCATGCTGCGCCGCCACCCGCGCACGGCCTTCGGCAGCGTGCACGTCTTTCCCGGGGGGGTCCTCGACGCCGCCGATCACGACCCTGCCGTGGCGGCGCGCGTCCAAGGCCTGTCGGGTGAGGGAGCCTCGGAGCGGCTCGGCCTCCACCAGGGGGGACTGGCCTCTTGCATTGCCGCCGTGCGCGAGAGTTTCGAGGAAGCCGGGGTGCTCCTGGCCTGCCATCCCGACGGCGCCGGGTTGCGCCTCCACTCTGGCCTGGCGACGCGGTTGGCCGAACATCGGGTGGCTCTGCACGCCGGGCAGCGGTCGCTCCTGGCCATCCTCGACCAGGAAGACCTGGTGCTCGACCTGGGCGACATGCATTACGTGGCCCACTGGATCACCCCCGAGGGGGCGCCCAAGCGTTACGACACCCGGTTCTTCCTGGCCCGTGCGCCCCTCGGTCAGGTCTACGCGCACGACAACGAGGAGCTCATCAGCAGCGAATGGGTGCGCCCCCCTGATGCCCTTGCCCGCCACGAGGCGGGCGGCTTCGCCATGATTTTCCCAACCATCAGTTGCCTCGAAGACATCGGCCGCTTCGCCACCACCGACGAGTTGATGGCTCGGCCACCCATCCCGCCGACCCGGGCGAACCTAGGCGTGGCGTGACCGACACCACCGCGGCCGATCCCCCGGTTTCCCCGCCGCTCGTGCCTGGGGTGCCAACCACCCTCAGCCCTCGGGTGCGCCGGATCGTGGCCCCCAACCCCGGGATGATGACGGGGCCGGGCACCAACACGTACCTCGTCGGGATCGACGAGATCGTGGTGATCGACCCTGGCCCCGCCAACGACCCCCATCTCGATGCCATCGTTGGCTGCGGTGGCGACCGGATCCGTTGGATCGTGTGCACCCACACCCACGAGGACCATGCCCCGGGCGTGGCCGGTCTGAAGGACCGCACCGGAGCGGAGGTACTGGCGTTCGATAGCCGGGACGGCCTCACCATCGACCGGCCCCTCGCCGACGGCGATCGCATCGAGACCGCCGATTTCGTGGTGCGGGCGCTGCACACCCCCGGCCATGCCTCGAACCACCTGTGCTTCCTCCTTGAGCAGGAACGCCTGCTCTTCTCCGGCGATCACATCATGAACGGTTCCACGGTGGTGATCCGCCCCCCCGATGGCGACATGGCGGTCTATCTCCAGCACCTTGAGCGGCTCAAGGACCATCGGCCTCGGCTCCAGGCGATCGCCCCGGGGCACGGCCACCTCATTCGGGAGCCGCTCGCCAAGATCGACGAGTACCTTCACCACCGGCTCGAGCGGGAGTCGCAGATTCTCGCCGTGCTCGAGCGGAGCACACCCACCACGGTGGATGCCATCGTGGCGGCGCTCTATACCCACATCGTCGACGAGTTACGTCCGATGGCGGCCGCTACCGTGTGGGCTCACCTTCGCAAACTCGAGCACGAGGGCCGAGCCCGGGGCGGGGAACGAGACGGTCCCTGGGCGGCCGCCGCTCAGGGCTGAACGGCTACCTCATCCAACGCGTCGAGGGCAGCCACCGCGGCGTCGAGCATCCGAGCGCTGCACCCGGCCATCTCGGCGGGCGGAATCGCCTCGGTGAGGATGATTTCTGCGATGGCCCGAAAAGCGTCGGCCGCCGGGCCGTCGCCAAGCACCACGGGTTCGCCGATGTCGCCGCCTCGAGAGACGGCGGCCTCCAACGGGATCTGGCCGAGCAGAGGCACGCCGGCGTCCTCGGCCAGTTGCGCCCCCCCGCCCTCACCGAATAGCGCATAGGACTCGCCGTGATCGCAGGTGAAACT
>CAMDIH010000028.1 GCA_945898515.1 Candidatus Neomicrothrix parvicella RN1
GAACGTCTGGGCGGGTTGCGCCACAGCACCAATGGAAGGGATCACTTTGTACCCAGTAACAACAGCCCCGGCATCGTCAGGGATAGCCGCCACCCACGACAGCGTCACCTGGCTCGGCCCTGGCGTTCCCGTCACCGACGACGGAGCCGCACCCCGCCCGCATCCCGTCAAGGCCAACAAGCCACCCACCGTCACCAACAACACCGCAAGGTTCCGCACGGCTCAACGGTGTACCCCTTCCCGGCCATAAGATACCCCCACACACCCCGAGTAACGGTGCCCGGAAAACAGCCGCACCCCGGCCCTGGAACCGGGCGAATACGGCGCAAGGATCGTGGCTCGAAAGTTGAACTTGTTCCGAGACGGGCCCGATTACGGCAACACCGGCGAGACATTCCCAGGCCGCCCGCGACGGAAATGGCGCGTGGATGACTAGCCGAGTGGACACGGCCCCGCCCCGATGGTGAGGCTGCGCACTGTGGCTACCCCCTCCGCTGGTCGGATCACCGTGATCGTGCTCGTGGTGGCCATGGTGGCCATGTGGGTCTATGTCGTGTACCTCGCCGTCGGCCCCGGCCGACAACCGCCGCCGGATCGCTTGGCCGACCCGGCCTTCGCCGTGGCCGCCCAGCGACGCTGCGCGGCTGCCCAGGCCATCGTGGGTCAGTTGCCCACCGCGAATGTGTCGGAGACCGCCAGCGAGCAGGCCGCCGTAGTGGAGCGCGCCAACGACGTGTTTGTCGCCATGCTCGAGGACCTCGACACTCTGGTGCCCCCCACCGGCGAGGGCCGCTTGGTGGAGGCTTGGCTCGCCGACTGGCGGATCTACCTGGACGACCGAGAGCGCTACGCCGATGCCTTGCGTTCCGATCCCGATGCCCGCCTGCTCGTGTCCGCCAAAGATCGGGAACAGATCACTGAGTTCATCGACGCCTTCGCCGCTGACAACCGCATGCCGGCCTGCGCTACCCCTCTTGACGTGGGCTGAGACCGTTCAGGACGGCAAAACCCGCCCGCGCCATCCGTTGCGTCCCTAGATCGACCGCCAGTGCCACCAGATCGTCGAGGCCCACCCAGCGGTGCCCCTCCGATTCATGGTTAGTGACCGCCACCGAACCGGCGGGCGCCAAGACCAGATACCGCACGTCGAGGTGGAGGTGATCTCTTTCGGCGCCCCCGGCGTGGTGGAACCAGTGGACATCGAGGTCAATGGCGGGGGTGACCACCGACAGTCCTTCGATGCCTGTCTCCTCCTCCGCTTCGCGCAGAGCAACCGCCGCCAGGTTGGCATCGCCATCGGCATGACCCCCGGGCTGTAACCAGCGTCGCACCTTGGCATGAAACAGCAGCAAGGTGCGACGAGTCGCCACATCGATCACCAGCGCAGAGCCGGTGAGGTGTCCGGGGGTGCAGGAACGGTGCAGGGCATCGGGGTGGGCGGCGAGGAAAGCCAGGATGCGGCGGCGGCAGTCCTCCCTGGCACGATCGCCCGGGGGGACGGCTCGCACGGCGGCCTGGGCCACGGCAAGGTCCGCGCTCGGCGCCAGGCTTGAGGCCCCGCGATGGTGTCGCGCGAACGTCATCGACCCCGCGGCCTCGGTGGGGGTCGCCCCCATTTAGGTGGCGGCCTGGCGGAAGTCCTCGGGCACGCGCACCGTGGTGGTGGTTCCGATCTGCACGGCCACGTAGGTGACCTCGGCGTTGAACACGGCTGCTCCCTGCACGGTGCCAACAAACCCAACATCGAAACTGCTGTGGCCCCAGCGAACCACCGCTACGGCGATAGCCAGGTCGTCGCCCACCCGGGCGCCGCCGTCCCAGGTAATGGTGGCCTTCTTCACCATCACGTCCCAAGGGCTCGCCGGACCAAGGGCGCCCAGCGAGCGAAACCAGCAATCGGCGGCATCATCGCAATAGGCCAGGTAGTGGGCGTTGAAGACGACCTGTTGCATGTCGACCTCGCCGTAGCGGATCTGCACGTGATGGAGATAGCCCATGAACTCCAGAGCCTCGCGCATTGGGCCGGCTCCGCGAAGCCGCTCAGCGAGCGACGCGCTCCCCATCGGTGCGCAGTTGCTCCTCGAAACGGCGCAGTTGCACCGCAACCGCCGCCGGACCGGCGCCGCCGGGAGTGGTGCGCCGAGTGACCGACACCCCCGGAGCCAACAGCGCCACGCCGTCATCGCCCAAGGCGGGGTGGGCCGCCACGAGGTCGGCCAGTGACGAGCCCCCTTCTAGGGACTGGCGCACCAGGCTCCCCACCAGCGCGTGCGCCTCTCGGAACGGCATACCCCCCACCACCAGGTATTCAGCGAGGTCGGTGGCGGCGGCGGCGGGCACGTCGGCCGCCGCCTGCATGGCCTCCACATCGAAATGCAGCGTCGCCATCAGCCCCCCCATGGCCGCCAGCGCGAGGGATACCTGATCAACCGCATCGAACAAGGGCTCCTTGTCCTCTTGCAGATCGCGGTTGTAGGCCAGCGGCAGGCCCTTGAGCGTGGCCAGCAGCCCGGTGAGATCTCCGATCAGGCGCCCGGCCTTGCCCCGAGCCAGTTCGGCGATGTCGGGGTTCTTTTTCTGCGGCAGCATCGAACTGCCGGTGCTGTAGGCGTCATCGAGCTGGGCGAAGCCGAACTCCTCGCTGGACCACAGCACCACTTCCTCCCCCATCCGGGAGAGATGGATACCCACCAGCGTGAGGGTAAAGATCGCCTCGGCCACGAAGTCTCGATCCGACACCGCATCCAGGCTGTTTTCGAACCTTCGGGCGAAGCCCAGGTCGGTGGCGACGCCATCGGGGTCGAGTGGAATCGACGACCCCGCTAAGGCGCCAGCGCCCAAGGGTGACACGTCGGCGCGCCGGTGACAGTCGAGGAGGCGATCCACATCGCGCGCCAGCGCCCATCCATGGGCCAAGAGGTGATGGGCCAGCAACACCGGTTGCGCCCGTTGGAGATGGGTGTACCCCGGCAGGTAGGCATCTCCCCCCGCGATGGCCTGGTCCAAAAGCACATGTTGAAGAACAAGGATTCGACCAGCCACCTCCCTGAGGGAACGTTTGGTGTAGAGCCGAAGATCGGTGGCCACTTGATCGTTGCGACTCCGGCCCGTGTGAAGTTTGGCGCCCGCGGCACCGGCCAGTTCGGTGACCCGTCGTTCCACGGCGGTATGGATGTCTTCGTCGGCGGCACCAAAGACGAAGGAGTTCGCGCTGAGTTCGCTCTCCACCTGATCCAGCGCCACCAACACCGCATCGCGCTCGGCGCTCGTGAGAATGTTGGCCCGAGCGAGACCGCGCACATGGGCGCGCGAGCCCTCCAGGTCGTCGGGCCAGAGACGTTGGTCGAAGGACAGACTGGCGCTGTAAGCGAGGAGTTCCTCCGCGGGTCCCCCGGCGAAACGGCCGTGCCAGAGAGTGCTCATTGTTGGTGCAGGCGGCCCTGCGTCCCCGCCCAGGTTTCCACCGAAAGCCCCCAGAGCCGCACGAAACCCGCCGAGTCTTCGTGACGGAATGAGTCGTCGGCTTCATAGGTGGCGAGGCCGTAGTCGTAGAGGCTGTGGGGGCTGCGACGACCGGTGACCTCACACGACCCCGGCGCCAAGGCCAGGCGCACCTCACCGGTGACGTAACGCTGGGTCTCGGCGATGAAGGCATCGAAAGCCTCCTTGAGCGGACTGAACCAGAGCCCGTCATAGATGAGTTCGGCATAACGGGGCTCGATGCGGGCCTTCTCGCGCTGCACGTCACGTTCGAGGCAGATGCCTTCCAGATCGCGATGAGCGAGAATCAGCGCCAGGCTGGCTGGGCACTCGTAGGTCTCCCGGCTTTTGATGCCAACCCGACGGTTCTCCACCATGTCCAAGCGACCCCAGCCGTAACTGCCTACCAACGCATTGAGGCGCTGCACCACCGCCAAGACGCTGAGCGATTCGCCGTCGATGCTCACCGGAACCCCTGCCTCAAAGCCCACGACCACCTCGACCGGTTCGGTAGCGGTGGGGCGGGTCAGGAGCCAGACCCCCGCCGGTGGGGTGTTCCAAGGATCCTCCATTTCGCCGCACTCGATGGCCCGGCCCCAGATGTTGTCGTCGATCGAATACACCTTCTCTTTGGTAGCCGCGATCGGAATGTTGTGGTCGTAGGCGTATTGGATGCTGTCGGCGCGGGTCATCCCCCAGGACCGAACCGGCGCAATGACCTCGAGGTCTGGGTTGAGCGCCCGCGTGGAGACTTCGAAGCGCACCTGATCGTTGCCCTTCCCGGTGCAGCCATGAGCCACCGCGTCGGCCCCGTGCGTGGCGGCGGCCGCCACGAGATGTTTCACAATGACCGGCCGAGACAGAGCCGAAACCAGTGGGTAGCGGTTCTCATAGAGCGCGTTGGCCGCCAGGGCGGGGGCGCAGTACTCGGCGGCGTATTCCTCCTTGGCGTCTACCACGATGGCGTCGATTGCCCCGGCGGCCCGGGCCCGCGCTTTGACCACCTCGTAGTCTTCGGCGGCCTGACCCACATCCACGGCCAAGGCGATGACCTCCACCCCGAGATTGTCGACCATCCAGCGGACCGCGACAGACGTGTCGAGGCCGCCGCTGTAGGCGAGGACGACGCGCTTAGCCATGGGTATGCCTGCTTCCTTGGTGATTAAAGACCAGCGAGATCGGAGAGTTGATGGGCCACTGCGGCTCCTCGTGCGTCTTGGGTGACCACGACAATGAGGGTGTCGTCGCCCGCTACGGTACCCAGCACCCCGGGGAGGCCGGCGCGATCCAGGGCGGAGCCCACCACATGAGCGGAGCCGGGTGGCGTGCGCAGCACCACGAGGTTGCCGGAGGGATTGACCTCCACCACCCAATCGCCAAAGACGCGCCGGAGGTGATCCTCCGGCGCCCGCTGCTCGGCGGGGAGTTCGGGGATGGCATAGACGGTGTCGCCACCCGCCACCCGTACCCGGACGGCCCCGAGGTCCTGGAGGTCGCGCGACACCGTGGCCTGGGTGGCGGTCACGCCCTCGGCGCTGAGCAGGTCCACGAGCTGGGGCTGGCTCGTCACGGCCTGCTCGGCGAGAAGTTTGGCGATCCGGTGTTGGCGTTGTGGCTTGGCGACCATCAGTCAGCCCCCTCCAGGAGAAAGCGCAGGAGCCCGCGAAAGGCGTGGAGACGATTGTGGGCCTGGACAATCACCCGACTCTGTGGGCCATCGACCACCGCGGCGGCCACTTCCTCGCCACGATGGGCGGGCAGACAGTGCATGAATACGGCCTTCTCGGCGGCGACGGCCATCACCGATGCGTCCACTTGAAATCCTTCGAAGGCTTTCTGGCGGGCGGCACTCTCGTCTTCCTGGCCCATCGAGGACCACACATCGGTATGCACGGCGTCGGCGCCGGCCGCCGCCTCCGACGGTCGGTTGCTCATGAACGGCGGGCCATCGGCGCCGGCCAGGATGAGTCGATCGATATCACCCGGGGTCGGCCCAAAGCCGACGGGGCTGGCGATGCGAACGTGCATACCGGTCATGGCGGCTCCGAGGGCCAGGCTTCGGGCCACATTGTTGAAATCGCCGATCCAGGCCACCGTGGCCCCGGTGAGACTGCCCCACTCCTGGCGCATCGTCAGGAGATCAGCGAGCGACTGGCACGGATGGGCGCGATCGGAAAGAAGGTTCACGACCGGTATCTGCGAGCACGCCACCATCTCCTCGAGCACCGCGTGATCGAACACCCGGGCGCCCAAGATGGCGTGATATCCCGACAACACCCGGGTGATGTCGGTCATGGACTCGCGCCCGTGGCCGCCGATCTCATCGGAGCGGAAGGTGACCGGATGGCCCCCCAACTGCGCCACCGCCGTCTCGCAGGATTGGCGAGTCCGCAGGGACGGCTTTTCGAAATAGAGGCCGACCGTCTGCCCGGCTAGGTGCGGTGGGCGAGACGGGTCATCGGCCAGGTCGAGGATCCGGGTCAGTTGGGCCGGCGAGAGGTCGTCGAGATCGAGCAGGTGCTGGGTCATGTCAGAACCTCTCTCAGGGCACCGAGGGCGATGTCGAGTTCCTCATCGTTGATCAACAGGGAGGGCGCCAGCCGCAGCGCCGTGGGGGTGATGGCGTTCACGATGACCCCACCGTCCAACAGGCGAGCGGCCACGCCGGGGGCATCATGGCCTGCGAGTTCCAGGGCCAGGAGCAAACCGCGGCCGCGTACTTCCTTCACACCCTTGAGTCCTCTCGCCTCCTGAGTGAGTCGTTCGCCAGACCGCTGCGCCCGGGCCGGGACGTCTTCGGCCTCCATCACGGCCAGAACCGCGCCAGCGGCGGCGGCGGCGAGGGGTTGGCCGCCGTAGGTGGTGGCGTGGTCGCCGGGGCCGAAGACCGCCGCCACTTCGGTTTTGGCCCAACAGGCGCCGATGGGCACTCCGTTTCCGAGGGCCTTGGCCATGGTGACGACATCGGGCACGACGCCGAGTTGCTGGTGCGCGAACCACGAGCCGCACCGTCCGAGGCCGGTCTGCACCTCATCGACCATAAAGAGGATGCCGCGCTCGTCGCACAGCCGCCGCACGCCCTGGAAGTAGGCGGCGGTTGCCGGGTGCACGCCGCCCTCGCCCTGTACCGGTTCCAGGAGCACGGCAGCAACCGACGGATCAAGCGCCGCTTCGAGCGCAGCGAGGTCCTGCCAGGCGACGTGACGAAATCCCTCGGGGAGGGGCTGGAACGCCTCGTGTTTCGCGGGCTGGCCGGTGGCGTGGAGCGTGGCGAGGGTGCGCCCGTGGAAGGAGTTGAAGGCGCTCACCACGACATGGCGACCGCGTCCTCCGAAACGGCGCGCCAATTTCAGGGCACATTCGTTGGCCTCGGCCCCAGAGTTGGCGAAGAACACCTGCCCTCGCATACCGCCGGCGGCGGGCCAGCCAGGCTGACCCACCCCGAGGAGACGATCGAGGGTTTGGGCCACGTGCCAACCCGGCTCCGTGCCGAAGAGATTGGATACGTGCACCAGCGTCTGGGCCTGGGTGTAGAGCGCCTCCGCCACGGCGGGATGACTGTGACCGAGACTGGTCACCGCCAGGCCCGAGAGCAGATCGAGATAGCGCCGCCCGTCCTTGTCCCAAAGCCACACCCCTTCACCCCGCACCAGTTGTAGCGAGGGGGGCCCGTAGGTGGGCATGAGGGGGCAGTGGTCGAGCGACGGTGCACCCATGGCCTGGGCATGGGCGGTCATGGGAGCTCCTCGCGAACGATCATGGTGCCGATACCGGCGTCGCTGAAGAGTTCCAGCAGGACCACATGGGGCAGCCGACCGTCGAGCAGATGAGCCGAGCCCACTCCATGACCCACGGCGTGCAAGCAGGCGGCGATCTTGGGGATCATCCCGCCGCTCATGACACCGCTCGCCACCAGTTTGGCCAAGGCGGGGGCGTCGATTCGGCTGATGAGACTGCCCGGGTTGTCGACATCGGCCAGAAGGCCCTCCACGTCGGTGAGATAGATGACCTTCTCGGCACCAAGAGCCTCCGCCAGGGCTCCGGCCACCGTGTCGGCGTTGATGTTGTAGGCCTGCCCCTGGGCATCGGCCCCCATTGTGCTCACCACCGGGATGAGATCTTCGGCCAGAAGGCGTTCGAGGATGGCCGGGTTTACGGCCTGTACGTCACCGACGAAGCCGAGGTCGGGGTGGCGGGCGCCGGCCACAATGAGACCGGCATCCTCGCCACTCACGCCCACGGCCAGCGAGCCGTGCAGGTTGATGGAGGCCACGATCTCCCGGTTGACCTTGCCCACCAGGACCATGCGGGCGATGTCGACAGTTTCGGCATCAGTCACCCGTTGCCCGTCGCGAAACTCAGGGACCTTGCCGAGCCTCGCCATCAGATCACTGATCTGGGGACCGCCGCCGTGGACGACCACGGGCCGAAGGCCGACCGAGTGCATGAGCACCACATCCTCGGCGAAGGTGGCGGCTAAGCCTGGGTCCACCATGGCGTTACCGCCGTACTTGACCACCACGGTGCGGCCGCGGAAGCGCTGGATGTACGGCAGTGCCTCGATGAGGACGGCGGCTCGGGCCTCGGCCGTCTCCCGAGGGCTGGGGGTGGTCGGCATCATGAGGTACCCATGTTCTCGTCGATGTAGGCGTGGGTGAGGTCGTTGGTGATGATGTGGCCTCGGCCGTCACCGATGCCGAGGTGGGCCGTGACCTCGATCCACTCCTGGTCCATGTAGGCGGCGATGGCGGTGGGATCCACCTCCGCGGTCACACCGCCTTCGGCCACGATCAACTCGCCGTAGCGAACCGTCAGTCTCTCGGGCTCGAAGACGATCCCCGACGCGCCCAACTCACTGGCAATCCGGCCCCAGTACGGGTCCTTACCGTACCAGGAGCACTTCACAAGTTGGCTCTCCGCCACCTGACGGGCACCGGCGCGCGCATCGTCATCGGAGGCGGCTCCGGTAACGGTCACGCGCACCACTTTGGTGTGGCCCTCGGCATCGCCCACCATCTGCGTGGCGAGATCGAGACACACCTCGGCCACCGCGCTGGCGAACGCCGCCGGGTCGGTAGGTGGCCCGGCTAACCCCGAGGCAAGGAGGATCACGGTGTCGTTGGTGGAAGTGCATCCATCGGAGGACATGGAGTTAAAACTCTCCGCTACCGCCGCCCGCAGGACATGGGTAAGGGTGGGGGCGTCAAGGGCAACATCGGTGGTGATCACGGCCAACATCGTGGCCATGTTGGGGGCGAGCATGGCGGCCCCTTTGGCCATGCCCCCCACTACGAAACCTGGCCCTCTCACCACTGCTTCCTTCCGGTGAGTGTCGGTGGTGCAGATCGCTTCGGCGGCGGCAATGGCCCCGGCGGGCGTGGAGTTGAGCCCGGACACCAGAGCCGTCACGCCGCGGGCGATGGCATCGAGGGGCAGGCGGTAGCCGATGAGTCCGGTGGAACACACGAGCACCTCCTCGACCGCACACCCCATCTCGGCGGCCACGAGTTCGGTCATGCGCTCGGCATCGGCGAGGCCCAACGAGCCCGTGGCGGCGTTGGCACAGCCGCTGTTGAGGACTACAGCGGCGGCCTGACCACCCGAGAGCACAAGGTGGGCACTAGTGGTGATCACCGGTGCCGCCGTCATCTTGTTCTGCGTGAACACTGCCGTCGCGTTCACCGGCGCTCCGTCGTGGGTGGCCACGAGACTGAGATCGAGATCCCCCGATTCCTTGATACCGCAGGCCACGCCGTGGGCCCGAAATCCTGATGCCGCGGTCACACTCATGGCCGACGGTCGATCGGTACCGACACCGGGATGGGACACAGCACGGTCAAGGGCCGCCCGGGGGTCATGGGTAGACCCCAGCGATGGGAAGGCCGGTGGTTTCGGGGAGGCCGAGGAGCAGGTTGGCGCACTGCACCGCTGCTCCCGACGCGCCCTTGGTGATGTTGTCGAGGGCCGCGATGGCCAACACGTAGCCACTGCGCGGGTCGTAGCGCGCCGTCACGTGCGCGCAGTTCGAGCCCAGGGTCGCCTTCGTGGACGGCGAGGTTTCGGTGACCACCACGAACGGCTCGGCAGCGTAGGCATGACGTAAAATATCCAAAAGCGCGGTCGTGCTGGTGGAGCCGGTGGGCCTGGCGTAACAGGTCGCCAGGATGCCGCGGTTCATCGGGGCCAAATGGGGGGTGAAGAGGACCGTGGCCCCGAGTACCTGCTCCATCTCGGGGGTGTGCCGATGATCGAGGAGGCCGTACGCCGTGAAATCTTCGTCGACAGTGCAGAAGGTGGTGGATGGTTTCGGTGAGCGGCCGGCGCCGGATACTCCGGAGGCGGCGTCCACGATGATCCCCCCGGGGTCGATCACCCCGGCGCGCGTGAGCGGGGCGAGGGCGAGCGCCGCCGCTGTGGGATAGCACCCGGGGGTGGCTACGTGGGTGGCGGCGAGGATTTCCGGTCGGAACAGTTCGGGCAGGCCGTAGGCGAAATGGCTCAGCAGCTCCGGCGCCGTATGGGCCTCGCCATACCACTGCGGGTACAAGGCAGCGTCCTGCAGACGGAAGTCGGCGGCGAGGTCCACGATGTGACCGACTTTGCCGATGAGGTCGGGCACCAGGGCCTGACTGGCGCCGTGGGGAAGGCCCAGGAACACCAGGTCCATACCGGCCACTTCCGCGGGGTCATAGGCCCGGTAGACCAGCGACGGATAGGCGGCGGCCAAACTGGGGTAAAGCTCGGCGGCCCGGGACCCGGCTTGGGTGTCGCCGGTGGCGATGCGGACGTTGAGATCGGGGTGGGCGGCGCTCAGGCGCAAGAGTTCGGTGCCGGTAAAGCCCGATGCCCCGATGATGCCGACAGAAACCATGCGATAATCATGCATTATTATGCATGATTATGCAAGAGCAGTCCCGTACCCCGGTCCGTCCGTGCCCTTCCCCGGGGTTACTCCGGCTTGCCGGGAGCCGATACGGTTCCCGGGATGGTCGTCCCTTCCCACCCCTCAGTCACCCCGGCGACTCCCGACCTCGACCGGCGCACCGACGAGTCCCTCTCCACCGCCTCACCGACGTCGGCTCACATCGTGAGGACCGAACCGGGAGAAGTAGCGGCAGCCAAGGTCACCGAAGCCCGCATCTTCGGCTACCCCCTGGAGGCCCTGTGCGGCGAGCGCTTCGTGCCACAACAAGATCCCGGCAAGCTCCCGCTCTGCGGCACCTGCCAGGAGATCTACAGCCTCTACCGCCAGATGGGTGACGGCGGCCTGAGGGAGACCCCCGGCAGTTAGTCCGGGCGGGTCGGACCTAGGTACGCAACGTGGCGGCCAGGGCTGATTGCACGGCGTCGATCACCCCGGCACGCGCGGCGGCGACATCGGCCTCGGTGAGGGTGCGCTCCGCCGCCTGGAAGCGGAGGCGGTAGGCGAGGCTCCGGCGACCCTCGGCCACCCCCGGGCCGCGGTACACGTCGAAGAGTTCCACGCTCCACAACAGGGGGCCACCGGCGGCGGCAATGGCGTCATACACGGCGGCGGCCGGGACGTGGTCGTCCACCTCAAAGGCGAGATCGATGTCGCTACTCGGAAACAGGCTGAAGGACCGGTAGATGGCGCCACCGTGGGGTTGGGCCAGAAGGGCGTCGAGATCGACTTCCAGGTAGCCGACGCGCTCGGCGATGTCGTGGGCCGCCAGCACCTCCGGATCGATCTCCCCCACTGCCCCCACCGCCACATCACCGAAGCGCAACGACGCCGATCGGGTGGGATGCAGTCCGGGCCGGGGCTCGTTGTGCACACCAATTTCCCTCACCCCCAGGGCTTCGGCGAGGGCGTGCCACACCAGAACCGCCGCGGGTGCCTCCGAGCCAGCCAGAACCACCCCGAGCACCTCGCGTTCATCGGGCAACTCCGCGTGGGGCGCCCGGGGACGGTTGAAGGTGTGGCCGATCTCAAAGAGCCGCACGCCGTAGTTCCGGTGCGACCAGTTGTAGGCCACCGCCCCTACCAAACCCGGCAGCAGTGAGGTGCGCAGCACCGACTGCTCGGCCACTAGGGGATTGGCAATGGTGATGCCGTCGTCGGGAAGGCCACAGCGGGCCAACTCCCCCGGGGCCAGGAAGGGCATCGGCATGGCCTCGGAGATACCCCGGCCCACCAATGTGGCCCGCAGGCGACGCCGATCGATTTGGCGCGCCGATAGCGCCCCGGTGGTGGCGGCGCGAGGAAGGGTGCGGCCCAGGGCCGTGTAGCCGTGGTGACGCGCCACTTCCTCAATCACGTCGATTTCGGTGGCGGAGTCGTAGCGCCACGACGGAATCTGTACCTCGAGATCCTCGCCCACGGGGGTGGCGATGAAACCAATGGGATCGAGCACCTCGGCAATACGGGCGGGGCCCAAATCCGATCCCAACAACTTGGCCACGCGCGCGCTCCGTACGAGAACCGGGGGCCGATCGGGCAGGGTGCCATGGTCGCGTACCGAGCCATCCTCCAACCCTGCCCCCAGCAGTTCCGCAAAGCGGCGCATGGCGAGGTCCACGATGGCGGGATCGGTGCCCTTCTCGAAGCGCGCCGAGGCTTCGGATCGCAGTTTGTGCCGACGCGAGGATTTCACGATGCCAATCGGATGAAACCAGGCCATCTCCACTAGGACATCGTGGGTGGTCGCGTCGATCTCGCTTGCCGAACCACCCATGATGCCGGCCAGGCCCACGGGCTCATCATGGCCGTCGCAGATCAAAAGATCCTCGGGGCTCAGCGCACGTTCGATGGCATCGAGGGTGACGAGCGTTTCCCCATCGCGCGCCAGACGTACCCGAAAGCCGGGGCCGGCCACCTTGGCGAGGTCATAGGGATGATTGGGTTGCCCGAGTTCGAGCATGACGTAGTTCGACACGTCGACCACGTTGTTGATCGAGCGCATTCCCAGCAGGGCCAGACGGGTGGCCAACCTCGGATCGCCCGGGCCGACGGTGACCCCTCGCAGGACCCGGGCTTCGAACAGGCCACACCGTTCGGGGGCCAGGATCTCTACCCCGACCGACGCGATGGCCGATGCCGGCACCAGGCTGGGGGCGGGTTCGGGAAGGCTGAAGGGCAGACGCAATCGCGCCGCTAGATCGCGCGCCACACCGGCGATCGACATCGCATCGGGTCGGTTCGGATTGATCTCGAGGTCGTAGAGGACGTCGGCGGACATGCCCATGGCCTGGATGAAGGGCGTCCCGGGAGTGAGGTGACCCGGGAGGATGAAAATCCCCTCCGAATCGTCACCCAGGCCCAGTTCGGAGGCTGAACACAGCATCCCGTTCGACCACACCCCGGCCATCTTGCGACGCCCGATTTCCATCCCGTTGGGCATCGTGGTGCCGATAGTGGCCAGCGGGACGAGATCGCCCACCTGCATGTTGAACGCCCCACACCCCACTTCGAGTGGCTCACCATCGCCGGCGTCGACGGTGACGAGGTGAATCTTGTTGGCCCCTTCCACGGGTCGCGTTTCAAGCACCCGCGCCACCACGACCCCCTCGAGGCCTTCGCCGAGACGCTCCAGTTCTTCCACCGCCATGCCCAGGTCGCTCATCTCCTCGCCGAGCGCGATGGGGTCCCCTTCGAACGGGGCGAAGTCGCGCAACCACGAGAGCAAGACCTTCATGCTGCTGTCCTCAGAACTGACTCAGAAAGCGGATGTCGTTGGTGAAGAGGTCGCGCAGGTCGGCCACTCCATGGGCGCTCGCCCCGAGGCGATCGAGACCGAACCCGAAGGCGAAACCCTGCCAATGTTCGGGATCAATGCCGCAGTTGCTCAACACATTGGGGTGCACCATCCCGCAGCCCCCGAGTTCCAACCACGAGCCGTCGGGACGCTGGATGTCGAACTCCGCCGAGGGCTCCGTGAAGGGAAAGTAGGACGGCCGCAGACGAGAGGTGAAATCACCGCCAAAGAACGCTTTAGTGAAGGCGTCGAGCGTGCCGGCCAGGTCGGCGAAGGTGATGTTGCGATCAACTACCAGTCCCTCGATCTGATGAAAGACCGGCATGTGAGTGGCGTCGGGGGTGTCTTGGCGAAACACCCGACCGGGCATCACCATGTAGAAGGGCGGTTCCTGGCCGCTCATCACCCGAACCTGCACCGGAGAGGTGTGGGTGCGCAACACGGTGGAGCCCGGCTCCCCCATCTCCACATAGAGCGTGTCGTACATGTCTCGGGCCGGGTGATCGGGGGGGAAATTCAGCGCGCCGAAGTTGTTCCAGTCCGTCTCCACCTCGGGGCCCTCGGCAACGGTGAACCCCATCCCCACGAACACGTCCTCAAGCGTCTCCATGGCCTGGGTAACCAGGTGGAGGTGGCCGGCTTCGTTTCCGGGGGCCGCTTCGGTGAGGTCGAGCCGCTCGGCGTTCAGTTGGAGCCGACGTTGGTCGCGCTCCAGCACCAGTCGCCGGGCCAACACCGCATCTTCCAGAGTGAGGCGCGCTCGATTCAGGGCCCCACCAACCGCTCGCCGTTCATCGGGGTCGAGCCCACCCAACTGAGACTTGTACGAGGCCAGGACCGACTTCTTCCCCAGCAGTTCCGATTCCAACGTC
The DNA here is from genome assembly GCA_945898515.1 of Candidatus Neomicrothrix parvicella RN1. Taxonomy (GTDB): domain Bacteria; phylum Actinomycetota; class Acidimicrobiia; order Acidimicrobiales; family VFJN01; genus VFJN01. The sequence goes on from CAMDIH010000028.1 coordinate 14,069, forward strand.
GCCAGTTCCTCGAGGCTGCCGGCGGCCGCTAGTCGCGGCGGTGCGGTGGTCTCAAGGGCGGCGATGTTCTCGAGCATGAGAGGGAATGGTCCCCGGTCAGCCCGGGGTGCCGCCAATCGGTTTCGAACCACTGGTTCGCTGGCGCAGAGCCTCAAAGGCCAGCACGGACCCGGTCATGGCCACGTTCAGCGATTCGGACCGTCCGGTGAGGGGGATGGTGAGGCACTGGTCAACGGCGGCAGCCACGTCGTCGGGCAAGCCGTGGGCCTCACTCCCGAGCAGGATGGCCACCGGCCCGCTGAGATCGACCGTATGGTACGGCGTGCCATCGCGCACCACGGTGGCGAAGGTACGCACCCCCGCCTTGCGCAGCGCCTCGGTTACCGCCATCGTGTCTCCTCCGCTGGCCACCGGGAGGTGGAACAGTGCCCCCGCGGATGCTCGCACACACTTCGGATTGCTGGGATCCACGGATGTCCCGCAGAACAATACCGCGGCGGCCCCCGACGCTTCGGCGGCCCGCAACAAGGTACCGGCGTTGCCAGGATCAGCTACGTCCACCAAGACGAAGGCCAGGGCTCCCTCGGTGGCGGCGATCACCGCCTCGGGCACCGACACTTCCACCCGCGTGGCGATGGCGGCGATTCCCTGCGGGGTGACCGTGTCGACCGCTCGCGCCAACACGTCCTCGCGGATCTCATGGACCCGGACGCCGGCGGTTTCGAGGGTGCGGATCAGCGTGGAGTCCACGGCATCGGTGGCGAAGGCCTCACGGATGGCCACTCCCGCGGCGAGGGCCTCGTAGATGAGCACGGGGCCGTCTACAACGAAGGCGTTGGCCTCCAGACGCGCGGCGCGGCGCCCCGAGAGGCGCCGCAGCTGCTGCACACTGGGATGTCGGGGGCCAATCGGCCCTCGCTCATCGTTCAGGTGCTCTCCTTGGCCGAGGCCTCGGTGGCGGTCTGCACCAGGGACGCGAAGGCCAGCGGCTCCCGAACGGCAAGATCGGCCAGCACCTTGCGGTCCACCGTGATCTCGGCCACCCGCAACCCGGAAATGAAACGGCTGTAACTCGTCCCGTTTTCCCGGCAGGCGGCGTTGATGCGTTGGATCCACAGCGAGCGGAAGTCGCCCTTGCGAGCCCGACGGTCGCGGAAGGCGTAGCGACCGGCGTGCATCACCGCCTCGTTGGCGGACTTGAAGGACCGGCTCTTGTTGCCGTAGTAGCCCTGGGCGCGCTCGAGGGTTGCCCGGCGCTTCTTCTTCGAATGGACGGCGCGCTTTACTCGTGCCATAAGTCGTTCCTCCTTGATCCGGCCTAGAGGCCGAGCATCCGTTTGATTCGAGCCGCGTCACCAGGAGCGACACTGGTTTCACCCTTGAGCCGGCGCATCCGCTTCGGCGCCTTTTTCTCAAGGATGTGATTGTTGTTGACCTGCAGTCGCCGGAGCTTGCCGGTACCAGTGACTTTGAAGCGCTTCTTGGCGCCGCGGTGGGTCTTCATCTTGGGCATGAGTGGATCTCTCTTTTCGGGCGAACCGAGGACCTCAGGTGGCGTTGGTCTCGCTGTCCGTCTCGGTGGTGTCGGTGGCTTCGGTGGTCTCGGTGGTCTCGGTGGTCTCGGTGGTCTCGGTGGTCTCGGTGGTGTTGGTGGCTTGGATGACCGGGTCTTCGTCGGCCAACACTTCGGCTTCGGCGAGGGCTATCGCCTTCGCTTTCGCCGCCGCCGCCTGCGCCTTCTTGTCCGGGGCGAGCACCATGGTCATGTTGCGTCCGTCCATGCGAGGGAAGATCTCCACCCGACCCACGTCCTTCATCGCGACCTCTACCTGCTCAAGAATCTTTCGGCCGAGTTCCGGATGAGCCACCTCACGACCCCGGAAGGTCAAGGTGACTTTCACCTTGTGTCCCTCGGTGAGGAAGTGCTCTACCTTGCGAGTTTTGGTGTCGAAGTCCCCGACACCGATCTTGGGTCGGTATTTCATCTCCTTGATCACGACGTTGGCGGTCTTCCGGCGAGATTCCTTCGCCTTCTGGGCCGCTTCGTACTTGTATTTGCCGTAGTCCATGATTCGGCAGACCGGGGGATTCGCCTGGGCCGCGACCTCAACGAGGTCGAGATCAAGTTCCCGGGCGAGGGAGAGCGCATCGGGCAGTGGCTTAATACCGATCTGCTGCCCGTCATGGCCCACTAGTCGTACCTCACGGGCCCGGATCCGATCGTTGATCCGTGGCTCGCCGTTGGTAGGGGGCGTGGCTATTGGAAAATCCTGTTCATGTAGGCGCTGCTACCTCCTGGGCGCGGAATGGGATGGCTGGCCGACCGACGCCGCCCCTAAAACAACAGAGCGGATGCCGGAGAAGCCGACATCCGCCGCGCACCACAAACGGGCTAGCCGCCGGAGTGATTGACCTTGGTCGACCCAACGCACCCTAGAGAGTGGCTGGGTGGGGGCGATGCCCCGCTTCTGTTTTCAGTTACGGGCAATAGGGTACGACGATGTTCCGACGCACCACAACCCGAGGAGTGCCCCGATGAGCCTATGGACACCCGATGGAGACCATCCCGTGCCCCCCCGCCCCACGCCCGCGCCCCCTGAGACCGCCCCACCGCCATCGGATCAGGCCGATGGCTATGGGGATCTCCCCCCCGAAGAGCAGGCCCGCCTGGCGGCGATGCAGGCCGAAATGGAGGAGGTCCGCCGGGAATTGCTGGCGGCACCCGCCGCCGTGGTGGTGGCCAACCACGCCATGGGGATGTACGAACTCGCCGCCATCCACCTCATGAGCGATCCGCCCCAGTTGGTGGAGGCCAGCCTGGCGGTGGATGCCCTCGCCGCCCTCGTCGACGGGCTCGAAGGCCGGCTCGGCGAAGCCGAACCCACCCTTCGCGATGCCCTCGGACAACTCCGGGCCGCCTATCTCGATGTGCACAATCGAGCGGGAACTCAGCCCCCCGCCGAGTAACGACCCCGCCTCAGAGTTTCGCAATCTGGGTGGCTTCCCAGCGACCCTGTCCGGCGGGACGTACCGCAAAGGCCACCGTCGCGCCCACCGCCACCTCCCGAGTGCCGTCGAGCAGGGCGGTGCAGTGGAACGGGAAGTCTGCGTCCTGGCCTCGGATGGATCCCAACCCGCGCTGGGCGTCGAAGGTGGTCACGCGGCCTTCCATCAGTGCACGATCTTGGCCAGTGCCACTTCGATGATGTCGGTGGCTCCGGCATCTTTCAGGGCGGGGATCAGCGTGTTGATCGTGTCTTTGGAGACCACGGTCTCAATGGCGTAACCCCGGTCACCGAAGAGTTGCGAGACGGTGGGGGCCTTCATCGCTGGCAGGATGGCGATGACGCCATCGCGGTCGGTGCTCGACACGTTGAGTTTCACGAGGACCTTCCCTCGCGCTTCCATCACCCCATCCAGCAGGGTTTTGATCTGCTCCATGGCGTGACGTTTCTCGGGATCGGCGACGGCAGCGGGGTTCGCCACTAGCGCCGTATAACTAACGAGCACCTCGTTCACGATCTTCAGCCCGCCAGCGCGCAGGGCCCGTCCGGTCTCGGTGCCGTCCACGATGCAGTCCACGATGTCGGGGACCTTGGCCTCGGTGGCGCCGTAACTGAGGCGAATGTCGGCCTCGATGCCGTGGGTCTCGAAGAATCGCCGCGTGAGTTCGGGGTATTCCGTGGACACCCGCACCCCGGGGGGAAGGTCGGTGACATCGTTCACAGGCGAGTCCTGCGGCACCGCCAGCACGATCTTGAAGGGGCGGCTGGTGGCCTTGGACTACTTGAGCTCGCCGAGGATGACCACGTCGCTGGATGTTTCTTCCACCCAGTCACGGCCCGCGATGCCCAGGTCGAACAATCCCTCGGCCACATACCCGGGAATCTCCTGGGGGCGCAGGATCCGCACGTCGTTGATCCGGGGATCGTTGATCGATGCCTTGTAATCAACGACCGACGATCGTTCCACTCGCAGGTCGGCAGCCTCGAACAGTTCGAGCGTGGACTTTTCTAAGGAACCTTTGGGAAGCACGAGGCGAAGCACGACTGTGGAGGGTAGAGCCTGCGAGCGGTCAGCAAGAAACGCGTTGGTCGTGAAGCCGCTACAACTCGGCGGGTACGGGCGTCATGACCAGGTAGCCGCCCATCAGGGCTTCCACATCATTGGTGGGGGCCGTGGAGGGCATGAGGTCGCAGTTGGCGGTCACGAATACATTCACATTCGCCGGTACGACCGGAGCGAGGGGTGCCTCGATCACAGCCTTGGCGGTGCCGAGGGTACATCCGGGCACGTTGAAACTGGTGACCGTGGCCGTCTGGGCGGTTCCCTTCGCCAGTTCGTTGCGATGCGCGGTGATCCACTCCGCCACCAGCGTGGCACCGGCGTTGAAGTTGGCCAGCGGCCCCAGCCCGGCACTCGAAGCCACTGCGGGGATACCCCGGCGCAGCGCGGTGCGAGCCGCCCCCACGGTGCCTGACACCTGAGCGAAGTTGGCCACGTTCTGCCCCTCGTTCACCCCCGACACCACCAGATCGGGTACCAACGCCAGTTCGTCGAGGGCCACCTTCACCGCATCGGCCGGGTAGCCCTCCACCGCGGTGCCCGCCACGCCGCTGGCGGTGACACCGGGGCGGTGGACGACCGCCCCAACGGTGGTTGTGTCGGAGGTGCCGCTCTGATTCTCGGCCGGGGCCACCACGACGACCTCCACGGCTTCCATCTCCTTCAGCACGGACACGAGCGCGTCGAGACCAGGGGCACCGATCCCGTCGTCGTTGGTCACCAACACGGTGAGGGGAGCCAGCGGCACCGAGGTGGGCTCAGTGGGGGTTGACGCCGAGTCGTCCTCTCCCCCGCAACCCGTGGCCAGTAGCCCGATTGTGCAGCAACAAATGATGGTGCGGGCAAACACGGATCCCCCTCGGTGCGATGGTGGGTTCCGACCGTAGCGCCCTTTCGGTCAGGACGAGGAGGGATACTGCTGCGCGAGGCGGGCCATCTCTACGGCCACCACGGCGGTGTCGTAGCCCACGTTGTGGCCCCCGACGTCCTCGGACCGGGCCAGGGCCTGGGCTTCATCCTCGGTAGTGAGGATGCCAAAGGCCACCGGAACCCCCGTGGCGAGTTGCACCTCCTGAATCCCCGCCGCGGCCTGGCCGGCTACGAGGTCGTAGTGCGACGTCTCCCCCCGAATCACCGAGCCGAGACAGATCACCGCGTCGACCTTCCCCGATGCGGCCAGGATGCGAGCCCCCATCGGCAGCTCGAAACTGCCCGGCACTTCCACATCCACGACGTCTTCGGGCCGCACCCCGAGGCTCGACAAGCCTCGCCCCACCCCGGCCGCCAGGCGGTCCACGATGGGCGAGTTCCACCGGGCCCGCACGACGCCGATCCGCAATCCGGTGCCGTCGAGACCCGGCGGGGCGGCGGCGCCGTGATCCCCCGTGGTCACAACACGTCGTCCAGACCCTCGAGGAGATGACCCATCCGCTCGCGTTTGGTGCGCAGGTAGGCCAAGTTCTCCGGGTTCACCGACACGATCGAGGGCACCCGTTCGGTGATCTCCAGACCGAAGCCCTCGAGCCCGCCGTATTTGCTCGGGTTGTTGGTGATGATCCGCATGGTGGTTACGCCCAAGTCCACAAGAATCTGCGCTCCGATACCGTACTCACGGCTGTCCTCGGGAAGGCCCAGGTCCAAATTGGCGTCCACCGTGTCCCGGCCTTTCTCTTGGAGCCCGTAGGCCCGGATCTTGTGACCAATGCCGATGCCGCGCCCTTCATGGCCACGCAAATAGACCACCACCCCGTGGCCCTCCTCGGCCATGATGCTCATGGCCGAGTCGAGTTGCACGCCGCAGTCGCAGCGCAGCGAACCGAATACGTCGCCGGTGAGACATTCACTGTGCACCCGAACCAGTACGTTGGCTTCCCCCGCCACCGTGCCCTTCACCATGGCCACGTGCTGTTCGCCATCGAGGAGCGATTCGTAGGCGTAGCAGGTGAAATCACCCCACTGCGTGGGAATGCGGGCCTCGCCGATGCGACGCACCAGTTTCTCGTTCTGGCGTCGGTAACGCACGAGATCGGCGATGGAGATCATGAGGAGACCGTGTTGCTCGGCAAAGCGTTCGAGTTCGGGAACGCGTGCCATGTCTTGTTTGTCCGAATCCACGATCTCGCAGAGCAAGCCGGCCGGGTACAACCCGGCCATTCGGCACAGGTCCACGGTGGCCTCGGTGTGGCCAGCGCGTTTGAGTACCCCGCCCTCGCGAGCCATGAGGGGGTTGATGTGGCCCGGCCGGGCCAGATCGCCCGGACGGGTGGTCGGGTCGCATAGGGCCCGCACGGTGGCGCACCGATCGTGGGCAGAAATGCCGGTGGAGGTGCCGTGGCGGTAGTCCACCGTCACCAGGAACGCAGTGCGCTGACTCTCGGTATTTTCCGCCACCATCGGCGGAAGGTCCAAGGCGGCGGCCCGTTCGGCGGTGATGGGAGCACACAGGTAGCCCGAGGTGTGATGGAGGAAGAAGGCGATGCTCTCCGCCGTGGCGAACTCGGCCGCTTGGATCAGGTCGCCTTCGTTCTCGCGATCCTCGTCGTCCACCACCACGAGGATCTCTCCCCGGGCGTACGCCTCCACCGCATCGGCAATCCGAGCAAAAGCCATATCAGGCATCCTTCCAGGAGAGCAGCCGTTCGACGTACTTGGCCGTGATGTCCACTTCAAGATTCACGAGATCGCCGGGGCCTTTCAGACCGAGGGTGGTGACGGCGGCGGTGTGCGGAATGACCGCCACGGTAAAGCCATCGGGGGTGGGAACCACCACCGTGAGGCTGATGCCGTCGATGGTGATGGAACCCTTCTCCACGATGTAGCGCAAAAGACCCGTGGCACAGCGAATCTGCAGATCCGGGGCGCTCACGACGATCGTGCCTACCCCGTCGACATGCCCCTGGACTAGGTGACCTCCGAGGCGGTCGCTCATGCGCACCGGCCGCTCCAGGTTCACCCGGTGGCCCGGTTCAAGCGCGCCGAGGGCGGTGCGGGAATAGGACTCCTCCACCACATCGGCCTCCCACCACCCCTCCTCCAGCGACCACCCCACCACGGTGAGGCAGGTGCCGTTCACGGCGATGGAGGCGCCCGTGGTCACGTCCTCGAGCACGGTGTGGGCTCCGATCCGAAGGCGGGGACCTTCACGGGACAGCACCGTGCCGAGTTCCTCAATGATTCCGGTGAACATCAGGGGGCCTCCGGGGGGTGGGGTACCAGATCGATACGCAGATCCTCGCCCAGCCTGCTCACCGACTGGATCCGCCCCCGGGTGATGGCGTCGAGGCGCGGGGCGCCGGGGCCGTTGAACACGCCGGGGGCATCGTCGCCGCCCAAGAAACACGGGGCGAGATAGACGACGTAGCGATTCACGAGTCCGGCGGTATGAAAGGCGTGAGCCACGGTGGGACCACCCTCGACCAGGAGTTGGAGATGGCCCAGGGCACCAAGTTCGTCGAGCACCACCCCGAGATCGCCTGCCCGTTCGAGGCAGGGGTGCACCCGGGCGGTGGCGGGAGCCTCGCCGAGCACCACCCGCAGCGGGTCGCCGCGCGGGGCAGGGGCGTCGCGCACGGTAAGGCTGGGGTCGTCGATCCGCACGGTACCGGCACCCACCAGAATGCTGTCGCTCTCGGCGCGCAGACTATGAGCATCGGCCCGGGCGGCGGGACCGGTGATCCACTGGCTCGACCCGTCGGGGGCCGCGGTGCGGCCGTCGAGCGACGACGCCGTCTTGAGCACCACGTAGGGACGGCCGGTGCGCCGGTGATGGAGGTAGGGCGCCAACAGGGTGCCCCCCTCGTCGGCCAGCACGCCCACCACCACTTCGATGCCCGCGGCCTTGAGCCGCGCAATCCCCTGGCCCTGCACTCGGGTGTCGGGATCTTCGAGGCCCACCACCACCCGGGCCACTCCGGCGGCGATGAGTGCCTCCACACACGGCGGGGTGCGACCGTGATGGGAGCAGGGTTCCAGGGTGGTCCAGGCCGTGGCCCCGACGAGATCCTGCCCGTGAGCCGCCGAGAGGGCCACCGCTTCGGCGTGAGGGCCCCCGACAAGTTGGGTGGCCCCCTCGAACACGGTGCCGGTGAGCGTTTCGATGACACAACCCACCCAGGGGTTCGGGGGGGCTGAGGCCCGCACGGCGGACGCCAAGGCGAGGGCTCGGGTCATGCGCTCGGTGTCGGCTGCGGTGGTCATGTCGTCTCCGGGGGGCTGGCCTGGCCGCGCGCGGGGTGACCACGGTCGCCGACTGGAGGTCGGCCACCGGGTGTCCTCGCTCCCATCCGGACTTTCACCGTCGGCTCCGGAATTTCACCGGATCGGCCGCCCTACTGGTGGCAGGGAGGTTCGCGGGCTACACCGCCGGTCGGGAGTTCCACCCAACCCCGCGAGGGCTTGTTATCGTGCCTGCACCCTACAACTAGAACACGTTCTAGTTCCAACGATGGGGTGAAGGTGAGCCCTAATGGGGTTGGCCCCCCTGCAACAGGTCGAGCGCATGGGGTACGACGTCCACCACCGCCGCCAAGGTCTCGATGCACCCGGAGGACGATCCCGGTGTGTTCACCACCAGGCAGGTGCCCACGGTTCCCGCCACCGCTCGTGAGAGGCGCCCTAACGGACTGACGAGGCGCATCGCCTCCGCCAACCCCGGCGCCTCGCGCTCCATCACGGCCCGAGTGCCCTCCGGTGTGAGATCCCGGGGACCAAAGCCGGTACCCCCCGTGGTCACCACCAGGCCCGCGAATCCCGTACACGCGCCGCGCAGGGTGTCGGCAACGGCCTCGACACCATCGGCGGTAACGATGCGGGCCACCACCGTAAACCCGGCCTCGCGCAGATAGACCTCAAGGGCCGCCCCGGCGCGGTCTTCCCGCGTCCCTTCCGCCACCCCGTCCGACACCGTGATCACCTTTGCGAGCAACGCCATCGCGTCAGTCTGCCTCGGAAGGCTCACTCAGGCCCTGCGACGAAGCCGTAGGAGGTACATCCCATCGGTGCCGGCGGCGTGCGGTAGGAGACGAGCGCCCCGCCCGTGGGCTTCCCAGGGAGCCGGCAGCGCTTCAACTGGCTTCATCTCGGGATAGGCCCTGGCGAGGTGATCGTCCACCGCGAGCCCTTCGGCGTCGGTCAGAGTGCACACGGAATACACGAGGGTTCCACCCGGACGAAGCAAACCAACCGCGGCGCTCACCAGTTGTTTCTGAACCAGCCCCAACCGCTCCGGGGCGCCCGCATCGACCCGCCAGCGGGCATCGGGCCGACGCCGCAACGTGCCCAGGCCCGAACAGGGGGCGTCGATCAGCACCCGATCAAAGCAGCCCGGCGCAAACGGCGGGCGGGCGGCGTCGGCGGCCACCACGGCCAATCCCGGGGCGTTGCTGCGGATCAGCCCGATGCGTCCGGGCCGGATGTCACCGGCCACCACTCGCGCACCGGTGGCGGCCAGCAGGGTGGCCTTGCCCCCCGGGGCGGCGCAGAGATCGGCCACCGCCTCGCCTTCCTGGGCTTCTATCGCCGCGGCCACCCATTGCGAGGCGAGGTCCTGTACGTAACCGTCGGCGCGCTCGGTCACCGTGGGTGCTTCGTTCATGATGGCCAGGGTCGCGTGGGCGGCCTCCCGGCCCACCTCGGCTTCGAGAGTGGTCACGATCCAGTCGGGATAACTCAAGCGAGTGGCCTCATCGGGCCAAACCACCGGATGTTCAGCCACGCGACGCAGCACGGCGTTCACCAGCCCGCGCGCGGGCTTCGGTGCCACCTCCACCGTTTCTCCCACCGCCGCGTGGGGTTTCATAGCGAGAAAATGCAACTGGTAGGCACCTAGACGCAAGGCGTTGCGCACCCGCGGCTCCAGATCACGGGTCAAGAATCGGTCGACCAAAAAGTCGCAGGCCCTGCGCATACGGGTGGTGCCGTAGACCAGTTCGGTGGTGAAGTTGCGGTCGCGCGTGGCCAAACCGGTGCGCCGTAGCAACTCCGGCAACAACAGGTTGGCGTAGGCCCCGTCGCGCTCGATCCGCTCCAGGGCATCGAGCGCCAGGGCCCGTGGCGTAACACTCATGAGCCGAGACCATCACCGGGCCGCCACCGGGCCCCATTGGCCCAGGCGCGTGCCGCCATAGGGGCCTTCCCTTCGGGTTGCACCTCAACGAGTTCCACCGGACCGTCTCCGGCGGCCACCACCGGACCGTCCCCCCGGGGCGGCACATGCGTAGCCCACACCTTGAGTCGCTTGCCGTTATGGGTGGTCCACGCCCCACCGAGCCGAACCACTCGGTGCACGGTCGCCGCTGAGTCCTGCCAACGCAACTGCCGTTCCTCGGGAGTGATCTTGGCGGCGTAGGTGGCCTCGCCCTGTTGGGGGGTGGCCACCCCGAGGCCGCGTTGCAATTCCTCGACCAGCATGGCCGTCCCCTCGTGCGTCAGGGTCGTCCGCAGGTGGTCCAGGGTGTCGTTGGGGCCGATGCGCACTTCGCGCCGCCGGTAGATGCCGCCGGTATCGAGGGCTTCTTCCACCGCCATGAGGTCCACTCCGGTGTGGGTATCGCCGGCCAGAATGGCCCGCTCCACCGGGGCGGCCCCTCGCCATCGCGGCAGGAGAGAGAAGTGCAGATTGACCATGGGCACCGCCTCGAGCACCGGGCGGCCAATCAGTCGGCCGAAGGCCACCACCACGGCGAGGTCCACGCCTACCTCGGCCACTTCGGCCACCTCGTCGCTCACCGGTAGGCCCAGATCCAGCGCCGCTTGTTTCACCGGCGAGGCCACCACGGCACTGCCGCGCCCGCGTCGTCGATCAGGCTGGGACACCACCAGGGCCACCTCGATACCCGCCGCAGCCAGGGCGCGCAGCGGTGTCACCGCCAAGCGGGGCGTTCCGAGGTAGGCCACCCGGGTCACCGGGCCCGAGGGGGCAGGCGCGATGGTCATCGCAACGAAATCAGCGGAGGGTGAAGCGACCGCGCCCGGCGGTGGGGGTGGCGATGTCGGCGTCTAGGTGATCCTCGGCCTGCAGTTTCTGCTCGCGGAGGATCTTCATCGCCGCCTTGCGGTCGTCATCGCTGAGACGCTCGATGAACAAGACACCGTCGAGATGGTCCAACTCGTGCTGGAAACAACGCGCCGAGTACTCATCGGCTTCGATCGAGAGTTCCTGACCGTCGAGGTCGAACCCGACGATGTGGATTTCCTTCGCTCGGATCACGGTGAAGTACAGCCCGGGAATGGAAAGGCACCCTTCCTCGTACGCCCGTTCGCCACTCGCCTCGCGAACCTCGGGGTTGACGATCGCCTGGGGCCCCTTGCCCGTGTCGTACACAAAGAGGCGCTTCTGGACCCCCACCTGTGGGGCGGCGAGGCCCGCCCCCGATGCGTTGTACATCGTGGTGACCATGTCGTCGGCGAGGCGAGCGAGGCGGCCATCGATCTCGGTGAGTTCGCTGGCTCGCTCCCGGAGCACGGGATCGCCGATCAGTCGGATCTCGTAGGGCGAGGACATGGGTACAGGCTACCGGTAGGTTCCCCCTATGCCAGAACCCGTGGGGCACTATTTCGATGCCGAACCCCAGGGACCTTCTCGCGCCACCACCATTCGCCTCGACCTCCCCGACCGTTCCCTCACCCTCACCACCGACCGGGGGGTGTTTTCCGCCTCGCGAGTGGATGCCGGCACGAAATACCTGCTGCTGGAGGCTCCCGCGCCACCGACCACCGGCACCTTTGTGGATCTCGGCTGTGGCTACGGCCCGATTGCCTGCACCCTGGCTCTGCGCTCCCCCGCGGCCAAGGTGTGGGCGGTGGATGTGAACGCCCGCGCTCTGGACCTCTGTCGGGCCAACGCCGCGGCCAATAAAGCCACCAACGTGCACACCGCGCTGGCGGGGGAGGTTCCCCCCGAGATCACGGTGGACCTGCTGTGGTCCAACCCGCCGATCCGTATCGGCAAGCCCGCCCTCCACGTCATGCTGCGCACCTGGTTGGCTCGACTCACCCCCACCGGTAGTGCCGTAGTGGTCGTGCAGAAGCACCTGGGGGCTGATTCGCTCCACCGCTGGCTGGAGACCGAAGGCTTTGGGGCCGCCCGATTGGGTTCCCGCACCGGTTATCGCCTCTTGCAGGTGACGCGAGGGTGAAACAACTAGACGGCACCGGCATGAAGCGCCTCCACCGCGAGTGGCGCCGGCGTACCGAAGGACGCTTGGCCCTCGTGCTGGACGATGTGCAAGGACCCTTCAACGTGGGGGCCATCATCCGTACTGCCGCCGCGCTGCGCGTGGAGGAGGTCTGGCTCAGTGGCCGCACTCCCAACCCGGACGACCCCAAAGTGGGAAAGACGGCCCTGGGCACGACCCGCTACCTCACGTTCCATCGCATCGAAGATGGGGTGGGTGCACTACAGGCCGCCCGCACGGCGGGCTACCAGGTGGTGGCCATCGAACTCGCCGAGGGGGCCGTGCCCCTCCACGAGCTGCCCCTGGGTGAGGCGACCTGTCTCGTGCTCGGGCACGAAGACCGGGGGTGCACCCCCGGCGTCCTCGCCGCGGCCGATGCCGTCGCCTTCCTCCCGTTGCTCGGCAAAGTCGGCTCGCTCAACGTGGCTACTGCGGCCTCTATTGCCTGCTACGAAGTGCGCCGGGCGCACTGGAAGCCATCGGAGTAGCGCCGGTCGGGGCCGCCGCCCGTAACGGTGGCCATCAGATGCGCAGCGGATCAACCTCGAGCCGCACGCGGCCGGCGGGTCGTCGGGCGTTGGCAAGGGCGTCGCTGAGCACCGCATGGTTCGGCGCCCGAATCAGCCATCGGTCTTCACCGGTCGCCACGATCTGTACCCCCTCCGGCGCACCAATGGCCTGGACATACGCTGCCGCGGCGGGACCGGACAATTCCGCGAGGGCCGTGAAGGGGGGAAAGCGCAGGAGCTCTCGACGAGCCCGCTCGGCGTCGCTTACCCCGCTCACATCGGCGCGCAAGACGGCCTGCACCACTTCGTGGTCGGGGCTGCGGGTTTGGAGCAAAAGCCGCCCGGCCGCCCGATCACCCGCCGGGGCCGAAGCCGCCACCACCCGGGCCGCCCGGGCCAGTAGTGCCAGGGCCTGTTCGCTGGCCCGGTAGCGCGGGGCCAGCAGTTCCTGGTCGAGGTCGAGGAAGGCCACGGCGTCGGCTCGGTCGATCCGCTGGAGCACCGCCTCGGTGCCCACCACCACCCGCGTGGCCGGAGCCCCCGTCTCGGATCGGGCGGTCAACTCGGTCACTGGCTCCCCCACCAGTGCCTCCAACTCCTCCCGCACCCGGGTCACCCCCACTCGGGCATTCCGGAACTGAGCGGCCCCGCAGGACAAGCAGATGGGCGGCCGGGTAGTGCCACAACGGCGGCAGCACAACTCGCCCTCGGGTTGCTCCACGGCGGCGGCACAGGCATCACAGCGGGCCAGTTCGCCGCAGGCCAAACACGCCAGCAGGCGAGCCCGACCGGTGCGATTGAGCACGCACAGCACTCGCTGATCTGAACGCAGCAAAGAAACCAACGCGTTGGAATAGAGGCCCTCGCTACGGGGATCGCCCTGGCGCCGATCCACCACTTGCACCACCGGCCATCCGGCCCGCTCTCGTCGGCGATCGGCGGGTAGCAGGGTGCCCCACGCCAATGCCTCCAGGCTGGGGCAGGCACTGGTGAGGACACAGGGCACGCCCGCCCGAGCGGCCCGTTCCACCGCCACGTCCCGGGCGTGCCAGGTGGGGGCCTGCTCCTGCTGATGTCCCTCGTCGTGTTCGTCGAGCACCACCACCGCGGCGAGGTCCCCCACCGGGGCCCATGCCGCCCCTCGCGTGCCCACCACGGTGGCGCCCGCCGCCCCCTTGGCCCAGTCCTGTGGGTACACCGCCACCGCCACCCCCGCTCGGGTGAGGCCATGGGCCACCCTTCGCACCGCGGCCTGGCTGGGGCAGAGCACCAGTGCGTTGCCGCATCCGGCGGCGGCGAGGGCCACGTGCAGGAGGTTCGTAGCCGGAGGGAGACGCAACACCGAACGCGGGCCCTGTACCGCCCGGGTGAGCAGTTCATGACTGGGGGCGGGCCGAAGCGATGGCGTGGGCACCGGTAGGGCGGCCACCATGCGTTCCGGACTGGCGGTCTTGAGGAATGAGGCCGGCCGTCCGGCCCAGCGCCACGCCGCCCACTCCGCCAGTTCCAGTAGATCGGCGGTGGGACCCAGACCACTGCGCTTCACCAACTGGCGTAGCACCACCCCCGCCGGTGGCTCCACGCCTACCGCCACGATCCAGCCCCCTACCCGGCGGCCATGCAACGCGATCCGCACCATGTCGCCCACGCGCACCTGGTCCCGAACGCTCTCCGGGACCAGGTAGTCGAAGGTTTTGTCGATCGCCGGCACGTCCGGCAGGACGCGAACGACGAGCGGCGGCGGCACTACAAGCCGAGGGCGGACTTCAGGTCGTCGACCCGGGTGGTCTGCTCCCAGGTGAAATCCTTGTCGGGTCGCCCGAAGTGCCCGTACGCCGCCGTCTTCTGGTAGATCGGGCGGCGCAGATCGAGATCGCGGATGATGGCGGCCGGTCGCAGGTCGAACACGTCGCGCACGGCCTGGCTGATCTTGGCCTCCTCCACCGTCTCGGTCCCGAAGGTCTCCACGAGGATCGAAACGGGCTGGGCGACACCAATGGCGTAGGCCACCTGCACCTCGCAGCGATCAGCCGCCCCGGCGGCCACCACGTTCTTCGCCACCCAACGGGCCGCGTAGGCGGCGGAGCGGTCCACCTTGGACGGGTCCTTGCCGGAGAAGGCGCCGCCGCCGTGGCGAGCCGCACCACCGTAAGTGTCCACGATGATCTTGCGACCAGTGAGGCCACAGTCGGCGTAGGGGCCACCCAATTCGAAGTTGCCGGTGGGGTTCACCAGCACTCGGAAGTCGGAGGTGTCGATGTTGGTGGGGAGCAACGGCGTGATCACGTGTTCGATGAGATCGGGCTTGATGAGCGTCTCGGCATCGATGCCGGGCTGGTGCTGGGTGGAGATGAGCACGGTGGTGAGGCGCTTGGGCGTGTTGCCCTCGTAGTCCACCGTGACCTGCGTCTTGCCGTCGGGGCGCAGGTAGGGGAGCACACCCGACTTCCGCACGTCGGCGAGCCGCTCGGCCAGGCGATGGGCCAGCCAAATCGGCAACGGCATGAGGTCTTCGGTCTCTTTCACCGCATACCCGAACATCATGCCCTGGTCGCCGGCGCCCTGACTGTTGAGGATGTCCTCGCCCGACACGCCGGACCGGGTCTCCAGGG
>CAMDIH010000029.1 GCA_945898515.1 Candidatus Neomicrothrix parvicella RN1
CACCAGGCCGCCGAGCACCGCGTTCGGTTCGGCTTCGGAGAGCAGACCGTGGGCACCGAGCAAGGCGAGGAAGGCGGCGGAGGCACGCACAAAGGCCTCGGTGACCAGAAGTTTGGCCATCGAACCCTCCACCTGGGGCATCTCACCGAGGGAGGAAAGCCAGGCCGCCCGAAACAGCAGCAGGCGGCCCGCTTCAAGTTCGGTGCTGGCCCGGGCGAGTGCGTCGCGCACGGCTGGATCGTCGAAGGGGCGGGTACCGTCTCGGCCGGGTTCCCGGGCCCAGGTGGCCATGGCCTCTACGAGGCGGTCCGGTTCCCCCCAGTTGGCCGAGGTCCGCTCGTAAACAAGCGCGGCGTGCATCACCGACCACCCGGCGTCGATGTCGCCGATCCGAGCGGAATCGGGTACCTCGACGCCGTTGTAGAAGGTGATGTTGGTGCGCTCGCCTCCCATTGTCTCCACCGGCATGATCTCGATGCCGGGGGTATCCATCGGGATCAAGAACATGGTGAGACCCTGGTGCTTGGGCACATCGGGGTTCGACCGAGCGAGAAGGAAGACGTAGTGCGCCTCGTGGGCCATCGTGGTGAACATCTTCTGGCCCTCGATCACCCAGCCGTGGTCCTCGCGGGTGGCTTTGGTGGCCACCGCGGCCACATCCGACCCCGCGTCGGGCTCGCTGTAACCCAGGCAGCACATGGTCTCGCCGGCCAGGATGCCCGGCAGGACAGCGGCTTTTTGCTCCTCGGTGCCACACACCAGGAGGGTGGCACCGACCATGGCAGCGATGTTGAGGCCATCGATGGGGGCCCCCGAGGCGTAGAGCTCCTGCATCAGGAGGCACTGGTCGATGGCGCTGCGACCCAAGCCTCCGAACTCGGTGGGCCAGCCCGCCGCCAGGTAACCGCGCTCGCACAGGGTCCGGTGGAAGTCCCAGTCGTGCATGGTGCCGGTGCGATGCGAGCGTCGGATGATCTCGTCGATTGGTTGGGTGGCGATGAAGGCCTGTACCTCGCGACGGAAGGTCTCGGTGGCCGGATCGAAACGGAAGTCCATGCCGTCCCGGGTGGGGCGGGGGGCGTCGGCGGCGGTGGATACCGTGGGGGCCGACGTTCCCCAGCGTCGTTGCGCGATGGCCTGCAATTCGTGGCGGGGATCGCCTAGCAGGAGGCGGGTGGCTTTGGCGCGGCGGAGGTGGAGTTGCACGTCGTACTCAAGCATGAAGCCATAACCACCGTGCACATGGAGGCTGAATCCGGTGGCCTCCTCGGCCACTTCGCCACACCACCAGGAGGCCTGCGCGGCGAGTTGGGGGGCCGAGGGTTCGTCCTCGTCGAGGGCCCAGGCGGCCTCATAGGCGAGTAGACGGCTGCTGTCGACAGCGGTGTGGAGGTCGGCGAAGCGGTGCTGAATCGTCTGGAACGAGGCGATGGGGGCATCGAACTGGTAGCGATCCTTGGTGTAGCGAACACCGAGATCCAGGCTGGCCCGGGCCAATCCGGCCTGAGCCACCGCGGTGAGGGCACGCCATTCGTCGAGAGCCCGGGCGTAGGCGGCGGTGGCGGCGCGCCCGCCAGCCACCACGGTGCCTCCGGTGGGGTCCACGTCGGCCAGGGCCAGGCCAGCCAACCCGCCTCGTGGGTCGCCGGCCCGGACCAGCACGACGTCGTCGCCCGACCGGGCGATCACGATCGCGGCCACTGCCGCGTAGGCGGTGGGCACGGCACCGGGACCGGCGGCCAGGCGCAGCGTGGCGGTGGCACCGCCGAGGATCTGCTCGAGCAGGTCCGTAGCGCCGAGCTGGGCCAGGAGCCGGGCCACCACTGCGGTTTCGATGAGCGGGACTGATCCCAGGTGGGCACCGTGGACCTCCACGGCGACGGCGAGGTCGGTGAGGGAGGCACCGGCGCCACCATGGGCCTCGGGAACCGCCATGGTGGGAAGGCCCATCTCGACAATGGCCTCCCAGAGGGTGGGATCCAGGCCAGCCGCCTCGACTTCGCGAACGCGCTCTCCGGAAGACTTCTTGGCGTAGAGACGCCCGGTGGCTTCGCGTAGTGCATCCTGATCGGGAGTGAGGGAAAGATCCATGGCGCCTGCCTTGTGTTGCTGCCGGGGCTACGCAGTGTGCCATCATCCCCTGCGTTATGGCAGATCGCGCCCCGCTGTTTTTGCACGAGGTAATCGACGTCACGGGGCGGGGTTCGAGGGCGTACATGGAGCACACGGTGGGCTTCGATGCTCAAGGCACCACGGACCGAGGTTTGGCACTCCTGGGCACCTGGGAGGTGGTGGGGACCACCGGTCGCTGGCCGCAGGTCCTCAACGTGTGGGAGATCGCCGGCTGGGATGGGTGGGTACGCCTCGGTGAGGCCACCAATGTCCACAAAGAGGACAACGCGGCGCTGGCGCAGTGGTGGGATGAGGCGTACAAACGCCGTTCAGGGGGGTTCGACCGGCTGCTGCGCGGGGCCCCGGGTTGTCCCACTAAGGCCGACCTTCTCGCGGCGGACACGCGGGGAAGTTGGTTCGTGCACGAACTGTCGGAGGTGGTTCCCGGCGCGGGCCCGGAGTACCTCGCCGCCACGATGGCCGAGCGCGTGCCGGCTATGGCCGAGCGAGGCATCACCCTCGTGGGCCTCTACGACAGCGTGTTGATGGACACGGAGGTGTGCACGATCTGGGCCACCGATGTGCACTCCCATACCGATCTCCTTCGAGACGGCGATCCCTGGCCCGCTCGGGCCCGCACCTGGTGCACCCGATGGCGCGAAGAACTCATGACCCCCGGCCCCCGTTCCCCCCTCGGCACACAAGGACCTCCCGCATGACTACCCCAGCCCCCCTCGGCAGTATCCGGATCATCGAGTGCTCGATGCTCGGTCCGGGTGCCATCACCACCACCCTGGCTGACCTCGGTGCTGATGTGGTGAAGGTGGAGCCGCCCTCGGGCGACTACATCCGCCAGATGACCTGGCCCATCGTGGAGGGCACCTCGCTGATGCACCTGCATATCAGCCGCGGCAAACGCTCCATCACGCTCGACCTGCGGAGCGAGGAAGGGCGGGCCGTGTTCCTCGAGTTGGTGGCCAACGCGGATGCGGTGATCGAGGCCATGCGCCCCGGCGGCCTGGCCAAGCGAGGGGTGGGCTACGAGGCCTGTGTGGCGGTGAATCCGCGTATCGTGTTTTGCACCATCTCCGGGTACGGAATGACTGGTCCGTACAAAGACATGCCCAGCCACGGGATCGCTTACGACGTGTGGGCTGGTTTGGTGGCCCCGGAGATCACCGAGGAGGGGTTTTGCGCCATTCCTGAGCACCCGTCGGTGGGCATCCATGCCGGTCCGCTGTTCGGCGCCCTCGGCGTGCTGGCCGGGATCACCC
The DNA here is from genome assembly GCA_945898515.1 of Candidatus Neomicrothrix parvicella RN1. GTDB lineage: Bacteria > Actinomycetota > Acidimicrobiia > Acidimicrobiales > VFJN01 > VFJN01. Next base: position 3,387 of record CAMDIH010000029.1, read on the forward strand.
GGGCGCGGGCTACGGGGGAACCATGTCGTCTTGAGATCGCCCAGTCCGATGCGGCGGCCGCCATGGACTGGCTGCGTAGTGAGACCTACAAGGCCTACGAGCGGCCCGAGTCCGAGGTAACCGGGAACAAGGCCGATAACTACGAGCGCCGGGCGCCGGGGACGGCGGGTATGCGAGACGGGGTGCGGTACCAGTTCTACGAATCGGCTGATGGGCATGTGTTGTTCATGGCCTCGGAGCGGGAATTCTGGGAAAACTTCTGCAACGCCATTGACCGCCCGGATCTCTTCGAGCAACACCCGGGCTCGCAGTACGCCGATCACGCCCGGGGCAACACGGCGTTGCGCGCCGAACTAACGGAGATCTTCCGTTCGCGTACGACGGCAGCCTGGTTGGAACTATCTACTCAGGCCAACACGCCGATCGCTCCGGTGAACACACCCAAGACCTTGGCCGAGGATCCTCAGTTCCAGAATCGCCTGCCGTGGATTCCCAAGGAAGTGGTGGGTACCGATCAGGTGCCATCGCCGATCAAAATCATCGATGAAGTGTTGGCCCTTCCCACCAAGGCCCCCGACGCGGGCGAGCACACCGAGGCGGTCTTGCGTGATGTGCTCGGCTACGACGACGCCCGCATCGCAGCGTGCCGCGCCGAGGGTGCCTTCGGGTGAGCGGGCTCAGGAACTGAGCGGGCTCAGCCGGAACGGTTGGTCGAGCCAGCGTTCGAGGCGCTGGGCCTCGTGCTCCGATGGAGACCAGAACAGCGCGGCCACGCCCATCTCGGCGTCGGCTAGGCCCTGCAGGCGTCGATTCAGGTCGTAGAGATGTCGGTTGGCGGCCCGGCCCTCTGAGGTGCCGGAACCCAGCAGCAGCGACCAGTCGTCGAGGAAGGGACCGAGGTCACCACCGAGTTCGGCCATCGCCACGAGGAGACGCCAGGCTGGATGCCGCACCTGGGGGGGATGGCTGGCGAGGGTGGCGAGCCAGATGGCGGTGACGGCATCGTCGGTGGCCGCCTGTTCGTCGAGGGGCCACGACCCGGCCCCGGCCTGGCGAAACTTGCCGAACACCACCTCGGGCGGGGTGGCCAACTCGCCCCTGGCGAAGAGTTCGAGCACTCGCGGGAGAAGGGCCTGCACGTCCTCGGCGCCGCCCCAGGTACTGGTGGCGTGCGGAAGCCAGCGGTCAATCGCCGCGGCGCTCACGGCGCGAACCGGCCCGCCGAGCGCCGCCACGTCCTCCGGGGTCACGTCGGGCCGACGAACCAGCATCGATGCGCCCAGGTGGTGCGACGCAAAGGCTCGATAGGTGCGCTCAACCGCCAGCACCACGAGTTGGTCGAGTTGCGTGGATTCGGTACTAGTGGCGTCGACCATGCGGCCCATGATGGCTCATGGCGGTAGTCCATTTCGACTTGACCGGCAGGGTGGCGCCGATGGGGCCGATCCCGCCCCTTTTTCTTTACCCGGGCGACGGATTCGGCAGGGATGCAACAGGAATGGCTCAGGGCGTCTCGGTGGGAGAGGGTTCGAGGATCAGCGTCACCGCCGCCAGAAGTTGCGGGCCCAAGGGGGTACCCAGGAGGCCGCAGAGATCCTGGGCGAGGGTGTCGAGAGACGGATAGGCCCCGAGGCTCCAGCGGGCAAAGAAACCGTCGTCCATCCAGGTGCTGATGGCGGGGGGCAGGGGGCCATCGGGGAGGGAGAGCGGCGGCCGGGCATGGCGCAGTGCACTCCAACTCCAGCGACGGGCGTGCTGGCGCGCCAACGTGGCGAACGCCGATAGGTCCTCAATGGCCTCGCCGCCGGTGGCGGGGTGCAGGGCAGTGAGGGCGCCGAGGCAGGCTGAGGTGGCTCGGCGTCGTTCCGGATCCGCCCACTCGGCCAGCACGGCATCGAGCCATCGGGTGGCCCAAAGGTGGTTCGTGGTGGCGGGGGCGGGAGGTGTGGGCACACCGAGTACGCGTCGGCAGAGGTCGGCGATCGTGCCCTGGACCGGGCCGGTGAGCACGGTAGCCACTTCCGCCACCCGCAGCACCGATGCCTCCTGGCCATGGCGGTCGACGAGAAAGGTGGTGGTGATCCCCTCGGTCACCCGACCGGGTTCGTCGAGGTGGTGGGCCCGGCCCCGGGCGCGAATGCCGAAGGCCCACGAATCGGCTGGAGCACGGAAGCCGGCCAGCAACTCGAACGGGTGCACCCCCACGGGTGAGGACCGCACCCACAGGTTGATCTCGGTGCGGGGTTCACGCAGATACACCAGCACGTGGCCGGGGTCATCGGCGTAGGTGGTGTCGATCAGTTGACTGATGACACTGAGGTGGTCCGACCTCGTGCGGTGCACACAGAGACGACGGGGAAACGGGGTGGGGGATCGCAGTGGACACCTCGCAGCGACGGTGGGTCGGGGAGGCGATCGGAAGATCGCGAGACCATCAGCATGGGCCGCGTCGGGGGGTTCCCGATAGGGGGTAAATCGGCGGGGTTATGCCGGGATGGGATGGGCCTGCGTTTGGGGTTCGCTGACGCGGTCGATGCAACGAGAGGCGGTGCCCCAGCGACGTTCGGTGAGGACCCGGGCGAGGCGGGCATCGCTGGCGGCGTAGGCGTGCAGTGCCTCGTTGGAGAGGTCATGGATCCGGGAGCGGTCCACCTCGATGGGCGACAACCCCACGAAGCGGGCGATGGATTTCAGAGAACACGAGATCCGCAAGGCCGGACCTACGTCGCTGCGGTAGAGGCGATACGCGTCGATGTGGCGGTGGCCAAACCAACTGGCTCGGTAGGCCCCTTCATGGCCCGGGAGGGGGGTTTGGTGCATCGCCAGAGTGGGATCATGGTACGTCCGGAGACCCAGATGGAGGCCATAGATGGCGGCGCGGTCCGCGATGAAGGGAAGGTCGAAGGCGGCGCCGTTCCACGTGGCAATCACGCCCGGTTCGAGCTCTTGGAGGCGCTGGTCAACGTCGAAGAGCAGTTGCTCCTCGGGTCCGGTAAAGATCTCTTCGTACCCTGATGCCGCCAAGGCCACCGTCACCACGGCCGCCACGCGCGGATCGAGCCCGTTCTCGGTGGTGTCTGTCTCGATGTCGAGTCCGTAGATCATCGGTCGCTGACGCATCTGCACCCCCGTACCTGCTGTTTGCTATCTACCGTCACGCTAGAGAGTGGGCGCGCCAGCGCGGTGGATGGGCGAGCGACGGGGTTCCTTCAGCCGAGGCCGGGGATGGGTAGTCGGGCCAGCAAGGGAAGTCGCCGCGCCAACTCTGGTGTGAGCGCTTCATCGATCGACTCGATCTGAAACGTGACCGTCAGTTGTCCCTCGCCGGGTTGCACATCGGTGATTCGGGCCCCCTTGGGCAACGGGGGAAGGGGAAGGTAACCCCGGAAGAAGCGGATCATTGGCGTCGGGAGTCCCACGATGGTCATCCGCTGCGGGGCGAGACGAAGGAAGCGACCCACCACCTCTAGTTGAGCCAGTGTCTCGGTCATCTTGATCCCGCGGAGGCCGGTGGTGAGCAATACGCCCTCGGTGGTGAGCCGAACCCGGATCGGGAGATGGGTGGCTTGCGTCCACTGGTCCACGTATCGCTGGCTCACGAAGGCCTGCAGCCGCACCGGGCCGGCTCGGAACCGGGGGGGAAAGCCCGGAACCACTCGTACATGCTCGGCTCGCACCACGATGCGGTCGAGCACCAGGCCCGACGCGAGCACGGCGGGGATCTCGATTTTCACGACATCAAGTTCGCCCCGCAACATCCCCCGGGGGGAAGCTTTTACCCGGGGAAGGATGGGGTGGTCGAGTACGCGTGACGATGCCGAATCGATGAGCTCCAGGAACGACGCGATGAGGGATGGGCCGTCACCTTCCGGCTCGGGAGGGGGGGTGAGATCGGACGGCCCGGCGGAATCGTTGCGTTCCCTGAAGGTGCCGTTGGCATCGATAGGGGGATCCTCCATGGCAAAGGTCTACAGGCGCAGGGCCGCCAACGAAGCCACTTCGGAGCGTTCACAGTGCGCCAGTCGGATGTGGCCGAAGAGTCGCTCGCCCTGGAAGGCATCGATGAGCACCGCCACGGCGTTGTTGTGCTCGGACAGGTAGGGCGCATCGATCTGGCTGGTATCGCCGGTAAAGACCACCTTGGTGCCCTCGCCCACCCGGGTGAGAATGGTCTTGAGGGTGGTGGGCTCGATGTTCTGCGCCTCGTCGACCAACACATAGGTGCCATGCAGGGTGCGGCCCCGGAGGTAGGTCACCGCTTCCAGCGAAAGTTTCTCCCGCTCGGTGAGTTCCTCCAGCACGACCCGGGCATCGGCATGGCTCCGGCGCTCGGTGAGAGCAACGAGGGCATCGTGTACCGCAGTCATCCAGGGGTCGAGCTTCTCGTCGAGGGTGCCGGGCAAGAATCCGAGTTCCGCCTTTCCCACCGGCACGACGGGCCGGTACACGGCAACCTTGTCGTACAGCTGGGTCTCCACCACCTGCTCCAGACCGGCGGCGAGGGCGAGCAGGGTCTTACCCGTGCCGGCCATGCCATCGAGCGCAACGATGCGCACCTCTGGGTCCAACAACAAGTCGAGAGCGAACTGCTGCTCTTTTGACCGCGGCCGCAGCCCCCATGGCTCCGGTACCCGCTGCATCGGTTCGACTTCGCCATCGACATGGCGAACGAGAGCAGATTGACTGCCGGCCCGCAGCACGGCATAGCGATCATCGAGTTGTTCGTGCAGCGTGTCCACATCGCATGGATCGAGGTCGCCGATCCCGATGGGGCCGTGGTGAGCGAAGAGGCAATCGATGCTCGCCGGCGTGACCTCAATCGTGTTCCAGCCCACCGGACGCTCAAAGGAACCTCGGCCGCGAATGCGCTGGTGCTCCATGGCCTCGAGCCCAAGTTGGGCGGCTTTGATACGCAAGGCGGCGTCGTTGGACACCACCATCGTGCGGCCATGCACCGCTTGGCCGAGCGCGGCGGCGAGGATGCGGTTGTCGTTCTTGGTGGGATCGAGGCCGTGCTCGCGAATCTCGTTCAGATGGAGACCGTTCGTCTCGACCCGCAGCGTGCCGCCCCCTGGGAGAGGCACCGGTGTGCGAATGTCGCCGCCGTTGGCCACGCGCAGTTCCTCAATGGAGCGGATCACCGCCCGGGCCGCCCGTCCCACGTCATCGATCCGCGACTTGTGCTGGTCGAGTTCTTCCACCACCACCAGCGGAATCACCGTGTCGGCCCCCGGGAAGGCGGTGAGCGAATCGGGATCGGAGATGAGTACCGACGTGTCGAGCACCATCCGCAGCACGGTGGTGGAATCGGACGCGTCGGAGCGCGTCGGGTCGGCGAGCAGATCGGTCAAGGAGCCCCCAAAGGTTGGAATACAACGGCGGATGGAAGGTGCCCGGGGGCGGTTCTCCGGTGCGCCGGTGAGAACCGGTGCATGCGTGCCGCGGAGGGTTGGTCTGCCCGTTGGGTCACCGCTGCTCAGTGAACTCCAACCAAGGGGGGGAACGGTGGATGCCCCCGTAGTGGTGGAACGCGCTGCCGGTACGGGCTCGCTGGCCCCGCCCTCTAGCCCCGCGCCAGGGACGATCTCAGTGGGAGCGGGCGAACTTGGCGATGTCGGTGGTGGAAACGCCCGTGGCCTCGATCAGTTCATCCAGGGCGGCCTCGAGCCCCTCGGCGATCGTCCAGACGTCCTCGACCACATCGGGGCAGGCCAGTAGACCGAAGTCGAGGCGATCCAGATAACTCATCACGGTGAGGTTGATGCCTCCGCCATCCATGATCGGGCCCACGGGGTAGTTGGCCACCATGGTGGCCCCGATGGAATAGAGCGGGAACGATGGTCCGGGCACGTTCGAGATCGTGACGTTGAACAGGGGCCGATGATGATCGGCCATCTTCGTGCGGGAGTAGAGGCGGGCAGCGGTGCCCACTAGGGCCGGGGCGGCGAACTCGGCCCAGTCGCCGAGGGTGTCGGCTCCGATGGCCTGATGTTGCACCTTCACCTCGGCCATACATTCATGGATCACCTTGAGGCGATCGATGGGGTCGTCGATGTCGGTGGCGAGCGAGGCAAACATCGCGGTGACTCGGTTGCCCAGCACGTCTTTTTCATCGTCGCTGCGCACCGATACCGGAACCATCGCCACCAACGGGCCATCGAGTTGTTCGTCGTGCTGATTTAGATAGCGACGCAGCGCGCCGGAACACAGGGCCAGCACAACGTCGTTGAGGGTGGAGAAGGTGGCGTTCTTGACGGCCTTCGCCGCGGGGAGCGAGAGCGTGGTGTAGGCGAAGCTCCGTCGCGAGGTGAGGGCGGTGTTGAACGACGTGCGCGGTGCCGAAAACGGGGACGGCGGCGGCGCGAGATCTGGTTCCTGGCGGTTGTGGCGACGCACGGCTAGGGCCGCGCCGGCTGTCTTGTTCAGTGCCCGGACCACCCGAACGGGCTGGCGAGCCAGCGAGTTGGCGGCGTAGCCGAGGAGTTCGAGATCGGTGGGGACGCGGTCGGGTGTCCAGGGCGTTTCCGGTTCGTGGAGCGCCACTTCGGGGGTGAGGTCGAGAAGAGCCACCGTGAGTTCGTTGCCTGCTGCTCCATCGATGGCGGCATGGTGCACCTTGGAAAGCACGGCCACATTGCCATCGTCGAGCCCTTCGATCACCCACACTTCCCACAACGGGCGGGTGCGGTCGAGGGGGAGGGCCGACAGGCGACCGACGAGGGTGGCCAATTGTTCGGGGCTGCCAGGGGCGGGCAGGGCCGTGCCGCGAATGTGGTAGTCGATGTTGAAGTCGGGGTCTTCGATCCACAGCGGGTGGTGGAGACCGAAGGGCACATCCACGAGGCGGCGGCGAAACGGCGGTGCCAGATGGAGTCGCTGGCCGTAGATCTCCTTCACCCGCTCCAGGGTGATGCCGCCGTCGACCGACGACGGATCGAGGATCATCAACCCCGCCACATGCATGTGCGACGACGGCGTCTCTAGGTAAAGGAAAGAGGCATCAAGCCCGGTAAGTCGCTGCATCGAGGTCTCCTGTCGGGTACGAACCCATGTTTACTACTGCGTCGCCGGCGGTGTAGATCAGGTTTCGAGTGTCACAGTGGGCTGACCTTGGTCGACCACCAGCGTGCCGGGGAGGCCGAGGACATCAACTTCGTCCAGGCTGAGCCCCTCCACCCGCATCGCCACCATCTCCCCTTTGTGGGCGCCAGCCAGCACGGTGAGTTCGAGGCCGAGGGCATCACCCGGGCCGACCCGCTCGCTATCCACCACGAACACGTCGTAGGTGCCGTCCTCCAGCATTCCCCCACCGTAGGGACTCATCGGCGCGAGACTCAAAGCGTGACCGAGAGCACCGGGCGCTTATTGGTGGCCAAACCCATGTTGGGAGATCCCAACTTCGAGCGCTCAGTGATTCTCGTGCTCGAGCACAACGCCGACGGGGCCCTGGGCCTCGTTCTGAACCGACCCACCGATGTGTTGGTGGCCGATGCCCTACCGGGGTGGGAAGTCATCGCCCACGATTCCCCGGTTCTGCACATCGGCGGCCCGGTGGAGGAGGAGAGCGGGTGGTGCCTGGCCCGGATCGAAGATCCCGGGTTGGTCCCCGGGTTCGTCCCGGTGATCGACAACCTCGGCCTGCTCAATTTCGACCTTGAACCGGCCGATGTCACCGGATCGATCCGTACCGCCCGGTTCTACGCCGGTTATTCCGGTTGGGGGCCGGGCCAGCTCGACGACGAGTTGGCCCTCGACGACTGGTTCGTGCTCGAGGCCGAGCCCGACGACCCGTTCTGCCCCGATGGCGCCACGCTCTGGACCCGCATCCTGGGACGCCAAGGGAACGACATCGCTCGGCTCGCCCACTTCCCCATCGACCCCAGCCTGAACTAGAGGTCGGGGATCAGTTTGAAGGATTCCCCCTGGGCGATCCCCTCGGCGTCGTCTCGTTTCTCGAGGCGACGCACCACGCCCTGGGCGAACAGGGCGCGTTGGTGCGCGATCTCGTCGGGTGTGGCTTGGTCGTTGATGCCCATGGTGGAGCGGAGTTGGCTGGCATGGGCATATAGGCCCGCCAGTTTCGCATCGGTAAAACCGGCCACGTCCTCTACATGATCGGGCGCGTCGGCCTCGAACAGCAGCAGGGCATCGGGTCGGTGAGGGGGAAGTTCTTGCTCCGGGAAGAAATGGGGATCGCGCGCCGCCACGATGCCTTCCACGGCGAGGAGGCCGGCGTGGCGATGATCGGGGTGGAGGCGATAGCGCTTCCAGGGGTCGTGGCCCAGCACGACGGTGGGCTGAAGACGACGGATCCAGTACGCCACCTCCCACCGTTGACGCAGGCCCGAGTCGAGTTCGCCGTCAGGCCACGGGAGGAAGACGCACTCGCCGGTGGCGCCTAGGGCCCCGGCGGCGGCTCGCTGCTCGCTCTGGCGGGTCACGATCAGCTCAGCCCGGTCGGTGGTGGGGTCCCAACTGCCTTTCGAGCCGTCGGTACACACGAGGTGGTGCACCACGGTGCCCGCGGCCGACCACTTGGCGAGGGTGCCGCCCGCGCCAAATTCGATGTCGTCGGGGTGGGCCCCGATGGCCAGCGCGATGGCCGGGGTGGCGAGGTTTTGGCTCACGGAGCTTCGGCCAGAGGGGCGGTGGGCAAATAGACGGGCGGCCGCAGCGTCGGCGGCACGTTGAGATCGGCAGGTAGGTCGACATCCCAGCCCAGGGCCGGGTCGGGTACGAGGCGCACGATGAGTCCTCGTCGCACCGCCTCGGCGCGGTGGGCAGCGAAACTCCCGGCCCCGTACGCGAAGGCGAACCCGGCCTCGGCGGGCACGCAGGCCACGTTGGTGCCGTCACCGTGGCGATCGGGCACGAGGGTGACGCCGTCTCCGTCGGCCAGCCACTCGAGATCGGTGGCGAGGGGCAAGTCGGCGTGGGCCACGATCACTCGCCGCGCGCCCCGCCGGGACAGATGGGCCACCCCGGCCTCCACCGCGCCATTGAGGCCCAGGTTGGGCGTCCAAATCGTTTCGACACCCTGCTCTTGCGCCCACACCTGCACGTCGGGGTCATCGCAGACCACCGCCACCCTCAGGCTCCCGGCGGCCCGAAGCACCGTGGCGGCCATGGCGCGAGCCAACTCCTCGCGCTCGGCAGGGTTCAGAGCCGGGTGGAGCCGTCGCTTGGCCTGCGAGAAGGATTTCACCGGCACTAACAGCGCCAGGGTAGGGCTCATCGACCCGGGAAGTGGCCTGTGGCTCATCTTCCCAACCTAATGGGCGGCGAGCGTCCTATCCTCCCGGCCATGCCAATGCAGATTGCCGTCATCGGAGCAGGTTCGTGGGGGACCACCGTGGCGCACCTGTGTGCCAAGAACGTTCCCACCACGTTATGGGCGCGGCGTGACGACATCGCCGCCGAGGTGCGCGACGCCCACGTGAACACGACCTACCTGGCCGGGTACCACCTCACCCCATCACTCCACGCCACGGCATCGTTGTCTGAAGCAGTGTCGGGTGCCGATGTGCTGGTGATGGGCGTGCCCTCGCACGGGATGCGCCAAGCGGCCCGGGATCTCGCTGGGTTTCTGCGGCCCTGGGTGCCGGTGGTGAGCCTGGCCAAGGGGTTGGAAGAGGGCAGTCGCTTGCGCATGACGCAGGTTTTGGCGGAGGAACTCCCCGGCCATCCCTGTGGCGTGCTCACAGGCCCCAACCTCGCTAAGGAAATCTTGGGTGGCGATGCGGCCGCGTCGGTGATCGCCATGGAGGATCCCGTGATCGCCCAGTCGTTGCAGGAGGTGTTCGCTTCTGATGTATTCCGGGTGTACACGAACCCCGACGTGGTGGGTTGCGAACTCGCCGGTGCCCTCAAGAACGTGATGGCCATCGCCTCGGGTATGGCCGATGGCCTCGGCACGGGCGACAACACGCGCTCGGCGGTCATCACGCGTGGTCTGAGTGAACTCACCCGGCTGGGCTGTGCGATGGGCGGTGAGCAAGCAACCTTCGCCGGCCTGGCGGGGATGGGCGACCTCATCGCCACCTGCATTTCGCCGCACAGTCGCAACCGGTATGTGGGCGAACAACTGGGCCGGGGGCGCTCCATTGAGCAGATCATTGCGGAAATGAACATGGTGGCCGAGGGCGTGAAGACCTCACGGGTGGTGATGGAACTGGCGGCGCAACACAAGGTGGATCTGCCCATCGCCGATTCGGTCTTCACGGTGGTCCATGAGGGTGTCCCCGCCGCTGAGGCGTATCGGGGCCTGCTGGGGCGGAAGGTGAGTTCGGAAATGCACGGGATGCCCTCGGCCTGATTCGATGAGAGCGTGCGCCATCGATCTCGCCCCGTTCCCGTCCCCGCTGAGGGGTGGGTGCAAGCCCGCGGGGATGGGCGCTGGACCACCGTGGGGAACTTGGATGGGGCCACGCGCTGGCGGGTGGACTCCGCCGGTCTTGTGCAGACCGAGGGGGCGGCATGGTCGCTGGACTGGTGGATCGGGGCGGAGGATCGCTGGCACGTGCCCGCCCAGGAAGCCGCCGTGCGCCAAGAACTGCTCGGCAACGCTCCGGTAGTGATCACTCGTGTGAAAGTGCCGAGCGGGGATGCCGTGCAGCGGGTGTATGCCGCCCGGGATGCCGTGGGCCAGGAAGCCCTCGTGGTGGAGATCACCAACAACTCGACGGTGCCGTTTGCCGTGGCCTTGGCGGTGCGGCCTTACGCAGTGGATGGGCCGGGGCGGGTGGATCGGATTGAGCTCGCCAACTCCGTTGTTCGGGTGGATGGGCAGGCGGTGCTCTCGCTGTCGCGATCTCCGGGGCGCATGGCAATGTCCACCGGGGTGGGCGGCGACTCGGCGGCGGTGGTCTTCGCCGGAGATGCCACCGTGGTGGCACCGAGCCACACGCGATGTGAGCAGGGTTTGGCCCAGGGGGCCTGGCTCTTTCCCCTGGCCCACACCGCCAGCCTCCGGGTGGTGTTGTTGGTGGGGGAGGCTCCGGTGGATTTCGACGCGTTGCCCGATGCCGAGAACGTGGCGAAGGGATGGGGTGTCCACACTCGCGCCGGGGCTCGCTTTGAGGTTCCCGAGCGACGAGTGCGAGAAGCCGTGTTGGCGAGTACCCGGTTTCTTCTCCTGGGCCCGGTCGGGCCCTTCGAAGCCACCGCTCTCGATCTGGCGGGCTTCGCCGACGACGCGAGGCGCGCCTTGCTTCAGGACCCAATCCGGCTCGTCGAACGCGGTGGTGACGCGGTGGCCGCTCTCGCGGCGCTGGGTCAGCACTGGGCCCTCACCCGGGATGCCGCCTTCGCCAAAGAGGCCACACAACTGGTGGCGGCGCTGGTGCCCCGCCTCCCGAAGGGGGCCGGGGCGGTACCCACCGCCGTGTTGTTGGACGCGGCCGGTCTGCTCACCGACGCCGGTGAGGACCGGGCGGGAAAAGACATGCGAGCCCTGGCTCTGCAGGTCGGTGGGCCCGATGAGCCGCGGGTGGATGACCTCACCGAGCGGTTGGCGGAGGCGAGCAGTACCTGGACGTGGGCCGGTGTTCACAGCGGTCACGATCTTGCCGCCCATGCCGCGTTGGTCACCCTGGTGCGGGCTCGTCTTATCCAAGAGGTGCCCGGTGGTCTCGCGCTCAGCACCGGTATCCCCGAGGCCTGGCTGGGTCAGGGCTGGGAGGTGCACGACGCGCCGACCGGCGTTGGCCGATTGTCCTACGCCATCCGCTGGCACGGTGATCGCCCGGCATTGCTCTGGGAACTGGAGCCCCACGTCGGACTGGACCCGGTGCGCCTCACCACCCCCACGCTCGACGCGGCGTGGTTCAGCACGGAACGGTCGGGTGAAGCGCTCCTGGCCCCCGTGCCGGTTCCCGCCCGCCCGGCTCGGAAGCGTGGCCTCAGCATTCCCGTGGTCATCGAGCCAATGCCTCGCCGTGAGCCACAATGACCGCCAACTCCACTCCGCCCACGCCTGACCTCGTCGCGCTCCTAGCGGCCATGGGGGTGCCGGGTTCGGACATCGATCAGGCCCAGGCGGACGGCACGCTGGTGTTGTTGGCCATCGACCACCTCGCTATTGGTCAACCCCTCCGCTACGACCTCGCCGCCGCCTGCGAGGCCACCGGGCTACCCGCCGAGGAGCTGCGTCACATTTGGCGCTCGCTGGGGTTCCCGGACCCCCAGGCCGGGGAAGCGACGTTCTCCGATACCGACCTCGGGAACCTCACCGCCGTAGCGGAGTTGATGCACAGCGGGACCGTCAGTGAGGAGGTGACCTACGGAATGACGCGCGTGATCGGCTCGTCGATGGCGCGAGTTGCCGTGGCCCTCATCGATGCCATTAGTGCCGGTAGCGAAGCGAGCGAACCCGCCGAGGGCGACGACCTCGATCGCCCCGCCTTCGGACCACTGGCCAGCGAAGGAGGAGATCTACTGCCGATGTTCCCGATTGTCCTCGAACAGGTGTGGCGCCGACATCTGCAGGCCGCGGCCCGCCGCCGCCGGCTCCGCAGCGATCATGAGGACAGCGCTGGTCTTATCGTGGGTTTTGCCGATCTCGTTGGGTTCACGGCCATGGCCCAGCAGCTGACCGACGAGGAACTAGCTGCGGTCGTGGACCGGTTCGAGCGGTTGGCCTACGACGGGGTCATCCGGGGCGGTGGCCGGGTGGTGAAGATGATTGGCGACGAGGTGATGTTCCTGGTGGAGGATCCGGTGGCTGCCGGTGAGATCGCCCTGTGGCTGGCCGATGCCTCGCGCGATGCCGCCGAGTTGTCCGACGTGCGGGTGGGGCTCGCCCTCGGGCCGGTACTCGAACGGGAAGGTGATGCCTACGGGGCCACTGTCAATCTTGCTAGTCGCGTTACGGGCATTGCCTATCCGGGAACGGTGGTGGTGTCGGCCGAACTGCGCTCCGCGCTCGAAGATCATCCGAACTTTGTCTTCAAGAACATGCGGCCGCGCTCGCTCAAGAGCCTCGGACGGGTACAACTTTCTGTGCTGCTTCGCGCCGAGGATGCTCCGACCACCATCCGAGAAACAATCGACGAACGTCGACGCCAGATGCGGGGGGCGATGCGAGAACGTCTAGCGGAGCGAAGACATGACGAGATTTCTTCCCTGGACGATGAGTCGTTAGGGCAGTTCGGAGATGGGCCGTAGGCATCGGCACCCCCGCTTTCACGGGTTGCCGGTCGGGCCCATCAGTACCTGGTGGTCAACCCGAACCAACCTGATCAGGCGACGTGCCCACCGCCGGGGAGGGATCGGAGATCCACCGGGCCGGATCCTCTGTGGTTAGTCCTCGGTGAGAGCCACCGTGGCGATCTGCCAGGGGCCGAGGTTGAAGTGGTTGGTAAAGGCCTCCACCGGCCGGCCCCGCAGATCGACGAGGGACCCGTGCCGCCCGTCGATGGTGACGGTGGTGGCCTGGGCGCTCGGGTTGAACACCCGTACCTGCAAGGCACCAGCCTCTCGGGTTACGGCGCTCACCTCCGCGCCGGTCACCAGCAGTGCTTGCCCCTGAGCGGCGGCCGAGGCGGCGGGGCCCCCACCGCGGGTGACGAGAAGGGGAAGGAAGGCATCGTCGACCACCGCGTAGGGGTTGCGACCACCAACGTGAAGCGCGAATCGGGCTTCGACGCGATGCTGCGACTGGGGGGCTTCCAGCGGGGTCAGCGGGCCGGCCGGGAGCGCCCGAGTGGTCATCGGACCCTGGGAGAGCATCCCGGTGCAGCGCAGGAGGGTGAGGGCGAGAGTCCCTGCGGTGGTGGCGTTGGCGTCCAGGTCGATGAGTTCGTATTCCAGGAGGCCTTCGTGCGCCACGGTGAGGCCACCGGCGGACACGAATCGGCGGCTTGGGTAGGTGGGGATGCCCTGCTCGGTAACTCCCCCCTCGGCGCAAAGACCGCGCTCGACGGTGGCGAAGGCACATTCGGCCAGCGAGCCTTGGGCGCGCTGGGGAAGCGGGAGATGTACCCGCAGGCGATGGTCACGCACACCGTGGTTGTCGAATTCGATGTGCACGCGCACAACATCGTCGCCGGCGTGCAGTTCGAGGGTGGTGCGTACCTCAACGGGGTGGGCGCCCACTCGCGCTTCGTCTTCGATGTGAGTGGGGAGCACATAGGTGCGCAAAATCTCTACCCGGGCGCGTACGGGGCCGGCTTCCAGCACGTTGGTGGTCACCGAGCGCGCCTTGTCCACCACGGTCTCTATCCTCGGCGGGGACCAGTTGTAGGTGTCGCCGCCGTCGCCGCCGTCTACGAGTTGACCGAAGCCCTTCACGCCATCGATGGCGAAGGTGCCCTCGGTTGGGTCGATCTCAATTCTGATCGCACCGTTGGTCAGGTGTAACTCGTCGGCGCTGACCGGGTTGGTGGTGACCGAAGCGCCGGTCCAGGCCTGCCAACCGAAGCCAGCGACGTTGGCAACCTGACCCAGCACAGTCACGGCCGCCCGATTCGACACTCGTACCCGCACTCCTTCGCCCGGGTGGTTCTGGCGCAGATCGGTCAGTGCCCTGCGCGCCGGTGGGGTAACCAGCGTGCCGGCTGGTTCGCGCTCCACCCGGATCAGTTCGGTTCCGTCGGATGCATCAATGCTGAAGGCGGTGATGTTGCGGGCGTACTCCAACTCGCTCACCATGATCGTGGCGACCTCCGTCGTGATGCCCTCCAGCAGCACCCGCTCCGCCGGTCGGGCCGACACCAGTTGGCATCCCTCGGGTACCTCGGTACCCGGGAAGCGCATCTCCACCACCCCGTGGCGGGTGCGGGATGAACTGTTCACGATCACCGGCACGGTGCCATCCACCCCGATGGTGGCCCCGAGCGAGTGGAGAGCGCGGTCAGTAAGACCGTCGGCGATCTGACTGGCCTCGGCAAAGCGATGCAGGACCGCCACCCCCACGGCATCGGCGGAGCAAGCGCAGATGGAGTCGTGGGCGCTGTTGCGGATCACCTCAAGCCAGGCTTCATCGAGCAACGCACCGGGCCAGTCGGCGGCCGGGAGGAACAGTGCGGAGAGGGGCTCGGCCTGGCGTTCAAGGGCGCGTTCGGTCCGGGCGGCAGCCTGTTTCACATCAACGCGATTGGAGCCCACGCCCATCAGGAGGTTGGCCCGCGCCCCCGAACGTAGTTCGCCAGTCCAGGTGGGCAGTCCTTCGGTGGGGGCGGTGGTGACGTGTTCAACCAGCGAGCCGATGCGCAGTTCGTAGTCGCTGTCGAGCGCGTTGGCTTCGGCCACCACGCGACCCAGCCACGACTGCGGCATGAGGTGGTCGGTGCCGTTCATCCACAAGATGGGCCCGGTGAGCAGATCGCCCTGCTCCTCCGCGAACTCACCGATTCGCCGCAGCAGGGCGGATGCATCGTTGGGGACCAAGGCGCCGTTGCCGTAGCCCAACGGGAGATACTCGGCCCGCACGGTGGAACCGTCGGGGGCCGACCACCAGAACCCAGTGCGGTTGATGGCCGAGGGCACCCCGCGCCACACCACCGTGTGCTCGAAGCCAAACAGGCGGAGAATCTGTGGCATCTGGGCCGCATGGCCGAACATGTCGGGTAGGTAACCGACCTCCATGGCCCCGCCGAACTCGGCCGCTACGGCCAATCCGCGCGCCAGGTTGCGCACGAGGGTTTCGCCGGAGACAAGAAACTCATCGGGCAGCGTGTACCACGGGCCCATCGCCAGGCGGCCGGTGGCGGCCAGGGCCCGCAGCCGATCTTCGGCTTCGGGCCGCACGGCCAAATAGTCCTCCACCACGGCCATCTGGCCGTCGAGGAGGAAGTGGGCGTAGGAGGGGTCGGTTTCGAGCTGGGCTAGGAGCCCGTCGAGTAGGTCCACCAGTTTGAGGCGGAACGACTGGTACGGCAGGTACCACTCGCGGTCCCAGTGGGTGTGCGGAATGATGTTGACGCGTCGAGTCATGAGGAGCAGGTGTGGGTGGTTACGTTGTGTCGTTACGGCGAGGGGTTTTCGTCGATCACGAGGCCGAGGGTGTCGGCGCGAGCGGAGGGCCAGTGGAGGTTTAGTTGCTCCAGCGCCTGAAGCATGATCGTGGCGGCGGCCCAGTCTCGGTACCACTTGCGGTCCGCCGGGATCACATGCCACGGGGCGTGCTTGGTGTTGGTGCGGGTGAGCATTTCGGCGAAGGCGGCGTGCCAGTCGTTCCAGAGGGCTCGGGCCCGTAGATCGCCCAACTCGAACTTCCAACGTTTGGAGGGCGTATCGAGCCGGGCCTGGAGGCGTTTCTTCTGTTCGTCCTTCGACAGATGAAGAAAGAGTTTCACGATGGTTGTGCCCTCGTCGGCCAGCATGGATTCGAAGGCATTGATGTGGGCGTAGCGCTTCCGCCAGTGGGCTTCGGGGACGAGTTGTAGGACACGGACGGCCAGCACGTCTTCGTAATGGCTGCGGTCGAACACGCCGATCTCGCCACGGGAGGGGACGTTGGCGTGCACCCGCCAGAGGAAATCTCGAGCCAGTTCGGCTTCGCTGGGGGCCTTAAACGACGTGACCCTCAGGCCAGCGGGGTTCACGGAGCCAAAGACCCGGTTGATCGTGCCGCCCTTGCCCGACGTGTCGATGCCCTGGAGCACGACCAGCACTTTTTCCTGTTGGCGAGCCCACAGAATCTTTTGCAACTCCGCGATCCGGGTAGTGAGCAGCGCCGTGGCCTGCTGGGTGACGTCCTTGTTCCCGGGGGCCGCCGAGGCATCGTCGGTGGCAAAGGTTTGAAGATCAACCTTCGTACCCATCGGGAGGCGGTGCGGGAGGTGGTTGCCCATAACGATCGATTCTAGGAGACACTATTGGGCGTGTGCGATCTGTTGTGTGCGTTACCCGGGGTCACCGGCGCCTCCACCCTGTTCGCCAAGAACAGCGACCGCCCCCCTGGCGAGGTCCAGGTAGTTGAACACATTGCGCCGCGTCGCGATCACCGCGGCACCGCCACTACCTGGGTGGAGGTGCCGCCGCACCCGGTCCTGACGCTGGCGGTGGTTGGTTCCCGGCCCAAGTGGGGATGGGGATTGGAGCACGGCGTCAACGAAGCGGGGGTGGCGGCCGGCAACGCCGCGATTTACACCACGGCCGACCCGCGGCGGGCTCCCGATGGGCTCACCGGGATGGATCTAGTGCGACTGGCCCTCGAACGGGCCGCCACCGCCGCCGCCGCCGTGGAGATCATCGGTGACCTCATCGCCACGGTGGGTCAGGGGGGATCGGGTCATGAAGGGGTGCGGCGCCCCTACTGGTCGTCGTTCCTCCTGGCCGATCCGCAGCGGGCGTATGTGCTGGAGACCTCCGGAACCGAGATGGCCGTGGAGCCAGTAGTGGATGTGCGGGCCATTTCCAACCGCACGACGATCGCCGCCTTCGATGCCGTGCATCGTCACCCCCGACAGCCGGTGGAGGTACGGGTGGACCCCCGCCTGTCGGCTTCGGTGCATGCCCTGCAGGCCCGGCCGGTGAACGTGGCGGGCCTGCAGGCCCATCTCTCATCCCACCAGGGCGGCCCAGATGGTTGGACGATCTGCATGCATGTAGACGACCCCGATCATGGCGAAGTGACGGCGGCGTCGATGGTGGCCGAACTGCACGCTGATGCTCGCTCGGTGGTGCACTACCTCATCGGCCACCCGTGTGCGCAGCGATACGAAACCGTGGAGGTCTGAAGGCATCGGCCCCGCAGCGGCCCGGCCGCGGCAGGGTCGGTAGGGTCTCGGAGATGCCGCCGAAGCACACCACCACGAGGGGGCACCACGGGAGTGTGCCCACCCTGCGCAAGGTGCTGACGGCCGCGGCGCCCTCCTTGGCGGTGGAACGGCGACTCTGGGCCGAGGGCCATGAGGTGGTGGTGGGAATCGATGAGGTTGGTCGGGGGGCGTGGGCCGGGCCGCTCACCCTGGGCGCGGCAGTGGTGCCGAAGGACCGGCGCGTCAACAAAATCCGGGATTCGAAGATGCTCACCGAAACCGAGCGCGAAGCGATGTTCGACCGGATCGCCACCTGGTGTGTGGCCTGGTCGGTGGGGCATGCCAGTGAGGAGGAATGCGATGAACTGGGCATGTCCGAGGCCCAACGCTTGGCGGCTCGACGCGCCCTTGACGCCCTCGGACTTCCCGCTGATCGGGTACTGCTGGACGGGAACTGGGATTTCGTGGGCGAAGGCACCAGCGAGTTATTGGTAAAGGGCGACGCCCACTGTTTGTCGATTGCCGCTGCCTCGATCCTGGCCAAGGTCACCCGCGACCGCATCATGCGGGCCGAAGCGGAGCATCGCCCGTACTGGAATTTCGAACGCAACAAGGGGTACCCCTGTCCCCGGCACAAGGTGGCCCTGCAGGGCATGGGGCCATCGGCCATTCACCGCCGCAGTTGGGTGTTCATGGATCATCTTCCGTGGGCCGGTGTGCCGCGTCTGGTTCCGCCCGCGCCCCTTCGCCCGGCCCGGCGCGGTCAAACGGTGCTGCTGTGATGTCCGACGATGACGTTAGGGACCTCGAGGCAGACCTGCGCGGCACCCTCGCCGATCTGCAGGCGGTGTCCCTCGAGGCCACGGCGTGGGTGGCGGTGCTCGCCGATCTCGATCGAATCGCCGACGCCTTGGACGCCGAGGCGGGTGCCATGACCCGCGCCATGCTGCTTTCGTTGTCCCAGGCGGCCTTCGAAGGCAAGGTGCGCCAACGCCTAGCGGGGGCGGACGGACGCGCTGCGCTCGTGATTGCCACCAAGCCCACCAGTGCTCTGCCGGTAGTGGGTGCCCTCAGCGCGGTGGCCCTGATCGGGGTTGGATATCTACTCGGCGGGCCCTCGGTTGCGCTGCTCGCGGGGGGTTTTGCCCTGTTCATCTTTGGCGTGGCAGTGGCCGGCACTCACACCACCAAGGACCGGGTCGACCAGAGCCGAGCACCGGTGGCCGGACGCAAGGCCATCGAGGTTGCTCCCCGGGTGGTTATCGATGCCATCAGGCGAATCGAAGGGCTCCTATGACCGGAGCATCGTCAACTCCTCACGGCTTGGTGGTCGGAAAGTTTTACCCGCCCCACGAAGGTCATCACCTTCTGATCAACACGGCGGCTGCTTGCAGTGACCGAGTTACCGTGCTCGTGCTATCCCACGAGGTGGAGTCGATCCCTCACCGGGATCGGTTGGCGTGGCTACGCGAAATCCATGCCCATCAAGGGAACGTGACCTTTGTAGGTGTGATCGACGACCATCCCGTGGATTTCAGCGACTGCGCCCTGTGGGACATCCACGAGGCGGTGTTCCGAGCGGGGGTGGCGGCGGTCACCGGCGAGGCGGTCACCGCCGTGTTCAGTTCCGAGGAGTATGGGCCGGAGTTGGCCCGGCGCTTCGGTGCCATCGCGGTGCCCGTCGATGATGATCGCGGTTTGGCCCCGGTGAGCGGTACCGCCGTGCGGGCCGACCCGATAGCCCATTGGAATCGGATGATGCCTCCGGTACGGGCCTGGTTCGCTCGCCGGGTCGTGGTGCTGGGAGCGGAGTCCACGGGGACCACCACCATGTCGCACGCGCTGGTGGATGCCCTGCGGGCGCGCGGGGGCGCTCATGGGCGCACCCAATGGGTTCCGGAGCACTGTCGGACTATGGCCTTGGCCAAGTTGGCCCAAGACCGCGCCACGGCCGTGCTCGCCGGGGTCGCACCCCCGGAGATGGCCGAACTGATCTGGGATTCCGAGGAGTTCGTGGTGATGGCCGAGACACAGAACGCCCTCGAAGACGAGGCGGCCCGTTCGGGTGGTCCCGTGCTCGTGTGCGATACCGATGCCTTCTCGGTGTCGATCTGGCACGAGCGCTACATGGGTGTGAGCAGCGCCGCCGTGGATCTACTGACCCGCCATCATCCCCTCTACCTGCTCACCCACGATCACGATGTGCCCTTCGAACAGGACGGTTTTCGTGACGGTGAGCTAATCCGCCCCTGGATGACGAGTCGATTTGAGGAGGCGTTGCGCCAGAGCGGTCGACGGGTACTGGTGCTCGAAGGGTCGTTCGAGACGCGGTTGGACCTGGCCCTGGGCGCCATCGACGAGATGATCGATCGGGGATGGAACCTGGCCGACCCCCTTACCCCCGCATCTTGATTCCAACCGGGTGGATGTGGTGCTCTGCCCGCCCATACTGGTGGTGATGTTGGGACCAACTGGTAGGCCATCACGATGACCAGCCCCCCAGGGGAACCCACGCGGCGGGAAGCCACGCAGGCGCGCTACGCGGCGGAACGCCAAAAGCGGCTACGAGCCGACGGCAACGACCAGTACCTGGAGATGACCGGGCCCTACGCCCGCTACCTCCACGACCCGTACACCACCGTCACCCCGCGGGCGCCCTTGAGCGACGATGTGACGGTTGCTCTCATCGGCGGTGGCTTCGCCGGGCTCATCACCGGCGCCCGTCTCGTGCAGGCGGGTATCACCGACGTGCGCATCATCGAAAAGGGTGGCGACGTGGGGGGCACCTGGTACTGGAATCGCTACCCCGGTGCCCAGTGTGATGTGGAGTCGTACATCTATCTGCCGCTCCTGGAGGAAACCGGCTACGTCCCGGGCGAGAAGTACGCCTACCGGCCGGAGATCCAGGAGCACTGCCAGCGCATCGCCACGCACTTCGGTCTCTACGACAAGGCGCTCTTCTCTACGGAGGTGACCTCGGTCGAATGGGACGACGCCGCTTCCCGCTGGGTCATTCACACCAACCGAGGCGACGCGGTTCGGGCGCAGTTCATTGTGATGGGAAATGGCCCACTGCACCGGCCGAAACTTCCAGGTATCCCCGGCATCGAGTCCTTCGGCGGCCACTCCTTCCATACGAGTCGTTGGGATTACGCCTACACCGGCGGCCATTCGGGTGGGGGCTTGGACCAACTCGCCGACAAACGGGTGGGCATCATCGGCACCGGCGCCACCGCCGTGCAGTGCGTTCCCCACCTGGCGAAAGCCTGCCAGGCGTTGTACGTCTTTCAGCGCACGCCGTCGTCGGTGGACCGGCGAGGGAACCAGCCCACCGATCCCGCCTGGGTGGCGTCATTGAAGCCGGGCTGGCAACAGGACCGGATCGCCAACTTCACCGCCTTGACTTCGGGTTCGGGGTCCTCGGTGGACCTGGTGATGGACGGGTGGACCGACGTCTATCGCCGCACCATGGAGCGCATCGCCGAGACTGGCGACGTCAGCCCCGCCGCCATCACCGCGGCCCTCGAGGATGCCGACTTCTCGAAGATGGACGAGATTCGGGCGCGGGTAGCGGAGATCGTGGCCGACCCAACTACCGCGGATTCGCTCAAGGCTTGGTACCGGCAGTTTTGTAAACGGCCCTGTTTCCACGACGGCTATCTGGAGAGTTTCAACGAGCCCGGCGTGCATCTCGTAGACACCGAGGGCCGCGGTGTCGAGAAGATCACCCCCACCGGCGTGGTGGTGGCGGGAGCGGAATACGAAATCGATTGCCTCATTTACGCCACCGGCTTCGAGGTGGGGACGTCTCAGGCCCGCCGCTCCGGCTACGACCTCATCGGGCGCCACGGCAAGACCCTCTCGGGGTATTGGGCCGATGGCACGCGGTCTTTGCACGGCATGCACGTACACGGCTTTCCCAACGCCTTCGTGGTGGGCTTCAGCCAGGGTGGCGTGTCGCCCAACTTTCCGCACCTGCTCGAAGAGTGTTCGAAACAGATCGTCTACATCGTGGGTGCCGTGCTTGATGCCGGAGCGGTGGCGGTGGAGGTAACCGCCGCCGCCGAGGAAGCCTGGGTGCGCGAGATCATCGAGAACCCGCCCCAGTTGGGTGGTTTCGGCAATACGAGAGACTGCACCCCGGGATACTTCAACGGCGAAGGAAAGACCACGCCCGGAGGGGCGCAGAACGGCTTTTACGGCGCCGGGACCATGGCTTTTTTTGAACTCCTCGCCCAGTGGCGCGCCGAGGGTGGGTTGGTCGGCCTCGACCTCCGCTGGTGATCTTGGGTCGCCGCCGCGGCCCCGGCCTTAGTTCTTCAGGATGTCCTTGAACGGACTGTTGGAGTCGATCCCTGAGTCCTTCGGGAGACCCAGCACACGCTCGCCCACGATGTTGCGAAGCACTTCGTCGGATCCGCCCGCGATCCGCATGCCCGGGGTGCCACACACGAACTGCGACCAGGCGTACGTGCCCCATTCGCCGGTGTCGGCCACCATGCGGGCTCCGAGCACGCTGGCGGCAAACTCGGCGGTGCGGGTGAGGTTGTCGGTGAGGGCCATTTTGGCGATGGACATCTCCGGGCCGGGCAGTTGGCCCGCTTTGATCTTGTCGAGAGCGCGCTGGTTGGTGAACTTGGCCACCTGGAAGCGGGTGTAAACGTCCATCAGGCGATCGCGGTGCACGGCGCTGTCGCCGTAGCCGAAGTGCTGCATCATCTGGGCCAGACGCGTGACGTTCGCCAGGCCCATGCCGCCGCCGCTGCCCGCCCCAATGGATGCTCGCTCGTTCATCAAGGTGGTGAGGGCCACCGACCACCCCTGGTTCACGTCGCCCAGGCGATGATCGTCGGGCACCTTCACTTCGTTGAAGAACACCTCGTTGAAGGAAGCGCCGCCGGTCATCTGACGCAAGGGGCGCACCTCCACCCCGGGGGCATGCATGTCCACGATGAAGCCGGTGAGGCCTTTGTGCTTGGGGAGATCGGGGTCGGTCCGACAGATGATCTCGCCGATGTCGGAGTACTGGGCGCCGGAGGTCCACACCTTCTGGCCCGTGATGACCCACTCGTCGCCGTCGCGTTCCGCCTTGGTCTGCAACCCGGCGAGATCGGAGCCGGCCCCGGGTTCGCTGAAGAGTTGGCAGCCCACGAGGTCGGCTCGGTACATCGCCGGCAGGTAGCGGGCCTTCACGTGATCCTGGGCATGATCCTTGATGGTGGGGGCCACCATGCCGAGGCCGATGCCGAAGAATCCTTGGTCGGGTACCTCGTAGAGGCTCTCAAGGTTGCCGTAGAGGCGGTCGTAGGAAGCCGGGAGATCGCGGCCACCGAAGTGCGTGGCTCCGGAGATGTAGCCCAGGCCGGCGTCGAAGCGCTTGGCGCGCCAGTCCTTGGCCGTGGCGAGGTCTTGCTGCTCCTTGGAGCGGTCTACCTCTTCGAACATGGAGACGTCGTCTTCACCCTCGCCCCACACAAATTTTTGGTGGCGATCATCGCGTTTGGGCTCGGCGTTGGCGTTGAGGAAGGTTCGTACTTCCGCTTCGAACTCGTCGATGGTGGGCTGGTCGGCCATGCGGTGGGTCCCCTTGCGAGTGGTACTTGACTGAATGGTCAAGATAGCCCGGTGGATTAGGTTTGAGCCATGTTGCCGAGGCGATGGACGGTTGGATTGTGCGTTTGGACCTTGATCATTTGGACCACCCGCATCAGCAATATCTGGAACGACGAGGCGCTCTCGAACGGAGAGAAGTGGGGCCGCACCGGCCTGGCGGTGAGTTTTACGGTGCTGGCGCTCGCCACCCTGGCGACCCTGTGGCGGAAAGCCCGTGGGGGAGCGGTGGTGCTCAAGGCCTTGGCGGGCTGGACGATCGGGGTGTGGTTGGTCCGCTCGGTGGGCATCGCCACCGGCGACCACGACGCCGCCTTTGTGGCCGTCCACCTGGGTTTGGCCGCAGTGTCCATCGCGCTCTCGGTCCTGGCCTGGCGCGAACAGGGCCGCGCCGCCCCGGTGGCCTAGCCCGCGCCCGCGGCCAGAAGAACACGGCCCTGATCAGCGGGCCCGCCGTCGCATCCGGGCCGGATTCCGCCGGCGGGAGCCGCATGGGTAGCATCAGAACTTCTATGGGCCAGTTGATCACCGTCGTCGAAACACCCTCCGCCACCAACCCGTCCATTCTGCGGCTGGATACGAACCGGGCGCTGTCGGGCATGGGTCACGACCGCTACGAGGGTCCACCGGGGCCGCTGCGACAGCGACCCGTGGATGAGTTGGCCCGCCGCCTGTTTGCTACCGGCGAGGTAGACAACGTGCACATCAACGGCTCGGTGGTGACGGTCACCTTGATCAGCGGCCGCACCGGCGAAGGCCTGGGTGATGTCGTACGCGGTCTGTTCCGTTACTACGGCGATGCCCCGGCGGTTCCGACCGCTCCCGGCGAGGGCTAGCGGTCCCCTCTGCATCCCCGGTAGTCGAGGGCGATGGGGTAGCGTCTCAGGATTCCTCGGGCTGTCCGGGCCAGACGGAAACTATGAGGGGGGTCTCTATGGTCGGGTTCGTCACGCGTCCTCTGCGTCTGATTGGTCTGGTGGGGGTGCTCGTGGCCTCTGCGGTGGCAACTACGGCGGGAGCTCCCACGGCCGCCGCTGACGGGCCGGGGGTGGGAAGCCCGTGGGTGGTCAGCCTGGGCGACTCGGCTATCTCGGGGGAAGCCGGCCGGTGGGCCGGTAACACCAACGTCTCGCCGACCAACGTCGACGCCAGCGGCAGCGATGCCTATTTCGACAACGCCGCCAACACCGGCGAGCAGATCCCCGGTTGTCACCGTTCCGAGTCTGCGGCCATCCACATCGGCACGGTGAACTCGCACAATCTGGCGTGCTCAGGGGCCAAGACCTCCACCCAGGGCGGTGGCAGTTCCGACTTCAAGCCAGGGCTCGACTTTTCCAACACCAGTAGCGGAAAGGGTCAGGCGCTCGCTTTGCAAGAGTTTGCCTCGACTCACAACGTGAAGATGGTGTCGGTGCTCATCGGGGCCAACGACTACGGGTTCGCCGATCTGCTGCAGACCTGCTTCCTCAATTGGTACCTCTCCCCGTCGTGGTGGCCGAACTACTGCTACGACGACAGCGACGTCGCCGCTCGTTTCACCACCAGCAACATCGCCGCCAAGACCACCGCCATCAAGACCGGGCTCCTCAACGTACGTCAGGCGATGAGCAACGCCGGCTACGCCGACTCGTCGTACACCATCATGGTTGACACCTACTGGTCGCCGATCCCCAAGGGAGCGGCGAACCGTTACCCGCAGGGTGGCGGTTACACCCGCCAAACCGTGGGCGGGTGCGGCATGTGGAACAAGGATGCCGACTGGGCCAACAACACCGTGGTGCCCACCTTCAACAACTCGATACGTAACGCCATCACCCAGAGCGGGCTGACCAATACCAAGATCCTCGACTTCCAAACGGCGCTCAACGGCCGTCGACTCTGTGAAAACACGGTCGGGCTGCTCGAAGAGAAGGGGCTGGCGTCCTGGACGTCGGTCGGCGCAGTGGACAAGACCGAGTGGGTGAACCAGTTGCGGACCACCAGCACCCTGTTTGGCCCGTACCAGGTTCAAGAGAGCGTGCACGCCAACTACTGGGGCCAGCTCGCCATGCGCGCCTGCATGCGCCTCGCCTACAACGGCGGTGTACCCGTGGCCGGTAAGTGCGTCCGCACCGCTACTGGCCTCAACGCCTACGGCGAACCAAAGATGGGTCTGCTCTAAGCGGGCGGCTCGGCCCCGCTGGGGCCGA
>CAMDIH010000030.1 GCA_945898515.1 Candidatus Neomicrothrix parvicella RN1
GGTTTCTCGGGCAACCTTCGCTTCGGCAATCAACACAACGCCGCCGTGGCGTCCTGGGGCTATGTGGTGGCGGCGGTGGACCATCCCGAACGGGGACTGGCGGCGGTGCTCGACGGTTTCATCGCCGGCGGTGCCCCCGCAGAGCGACCCGACGAGTACCTCGACAGCAACCAACTCCTCGCTGCCCTCGATCTTCTCACCGAGACCAACGAGGCCACCGAGTCGCCCCTGGGCGGCGCGATCGATACCGAACGGGTGGCCGCCGAGGGCCACAGCGCCGGCGGCAGTTCCTCGGGGACAGCCGCCTACGACAGCCGGGTGGATCTGTGGATCGGCCAAGCTCCGGTGGCTCCCCTGGAACCCGACACAGATCTAGCCGCCCTTTCCGGCACCGGCACCAATTCCGATACCGAGGGCCTCCTCGCCGCCACCAATCCCCCGCCGGTGCCATCAATGATCATTGCTGCCGAGGGCGACACCGTGATCGAGCTGGCTCGGGTGGAGAAGATCTACGAGTGGCTCAACGCCCCCAAGCGACTCGCTGTGATCGCCGACAGTGGCCATGCCGTGTTCGTGGATCCGTGCGTACCGATCCGCCAAGAAGGCGGGTTGAGCGGATTCGTACGGGGCCTCGGCCTCGACCCGGCGACGGTTCCCTTGGTGGAGTTGGGCGAGAACGGATGCCTGCCGGCCGACCCGGACCCAGTCCGCGTGGGGGGTCTGATTGATCACCTCACCGTGGCCCAGCTCAACGAGGTGTTCAACATCAACCCCGCCGTGGCTGAAGCATCTCTCCAGCCGGCCTATCTCAAGACCACCTTCCCCGGCCTGCTCCGCAGCATCATCGCCAGCTAACCCCCCGCCGCCTGGTTCGGGGGAGGGTTTTAGGGGGCCTACATCTTGTCGAGGAGTTCCTGCTTCTTCTGGGCGAACTCGTCCTGGCTGAGGATGCCCTGCTGGCGGAGCCCGTCGAGTTGCGCGATCTGCTCCGGGATCGACGCGCCCGGTGTGCCCCCGCCGATGCGGTCGAACTTTCGGTTCTCGTTGCCTTCCATCTGCCGGTAGATCTCATGCTGGATCTGCGAGGGCCGCATCACGTGGGAAAACTGTTGACGCCCCGTTTCGCTGGCCGACTCGATCACCAAGCTGCCCGAGCCCACAACCCGTTCGAAGATCGACTGGCTGAAGAAAATGGTGTTGATGCGCTCAAGCGGGATCTCGATGCCGCGCTTGGCCAGCACTCCGTGCCGATAAATCAAGCGGTCGCTGGTCACCACGAAGTGGGTGGTGGCCCAGCGGGCGTAGGTCCAGCCGAACCACCCGAGGCAAGCCAGCACCGCCAGGCCCAAGGTCCAATCAACAATGTCGGGCGGTTGATCGATCCAAGCGAGCACCATCACGCCTAGGACGATGACCACAAACAGCGCCAACATTCCGTTCAGGAAGAACACCCAGTGGGGGCGAAGGTCAAGGACAATTTCCTCGCCGTCGTTGAGCAATGTCGTCGAAGAAGGCACCGGGGAAGGCTACCCCTTATGCCCAGCCCAGTTCGGTAAGGCGCTCATCGTCGATCCCGAAATGGTGGGCCACCTCATGCACCACGGTGATCTGCACCTGTTCCACCACCTCGGCCTCATTGGCACACCGTGAGACGATGGGGAGGCGGTAGATCGTGATGCGGTCCGGTAACACCATGCCGTCGTAACCAGCCCCCCGCTCGGTGAGCGGCACACCCTCGTAGTAACCAAGGAGTCCGGAATGGGCCCGGCCATCGCGCACCACGATCGCCACGTTGTCCATCAGATGCCCCAATTCTTCGGGAATGGCATCGAGGGCGTCGGCCACCAGTGCTTCAAAGCGAGCCTCAGAGACCTCCACCATCACCGACCAGCGTAGGCTGGACCACGATGGATCCGCAGGAGCTGCTCCACGGGCTCGATGACGCCCAGCGAGCGGCCGTATCCTCCGCCGCCATGCCGCTGGTGGTGTTGGCCCCGGCCGGATCGGGCAAGACTCGGGTGCTGACGCGCCGGATTGCCTACCGGGTGGCCACGGGGGACGCCGACCCCCGCCACGTGTTGGCCATCACCTTTACCCGCAAGGCCGCCGGCGAACTCGGTGACCGCCTCGCCCGTCTCGGCCTCCGCAACGACCCCACCACCGGCACCTTCCATGCCGTGGCCTGGGGCGCACTACGCACCCGGTGGGCCGACCAGCGCCGCACCGCCCCCACCCTGCTCGATCGCAAGGCCGAGGTTCTGCGCGAACTCGCCCCGAAGGTGCCCGGCAAGGACAAGCGCTCCGTGGCCGCCGGTCTGGCTACCGAAATCGAATGGGCGAAAGCCCGGATGGTGGCACCAGAGGACTACGCCACGGCCGTGGTGGCCGCCGGGCGACGCCCGGGCCTGAAGCCCGCCACCGTCGCGGAGGTGTACGCGGCCTACGAGCAACGCAAGAACCGGGGCGGCCTGGTGGACTTCGACGATCTGCTCGATCTCTGTGCTCGCGCTCTCGAGCAGGACAGCGCCTTTGCCACCGCCCAACGCTGGAGGTTCCGTCACCTCTTCGTAGACGAGTTGCAAGACGTCAACCCGCTGCAGTTTCGCCTGCTGGAGGCGTGGCGGGGCGATCGTTACGACATCACCGCCGTGGGAGATCCACAGCAGGCCATCTACGGATGGAACGGCGCTGATGCCGGCTTCCTCCTCGACATCCACCGCCATTGGCCGCCGGCCGAGTTGATCGAACTCGAGCGCAGCTATCGCTCCACTCCCGAAATCCTCGACGCCGCGGCGGCGGTCCTGCGCGGGGCCAAGCAACCCGCTCGCGCCGTCACCGCAGCACGGGCGTCGGGTCCGCCCCCACAACTCAGCGGCCACCGAGACGACCGAGCCGAGGCCGTTGCCATTGCCCGCGCCGCCCGGTTGGTCCACGCCCCCGGACGCCCCTGGGCCGAGCAGGCCATCCTCGTGCGCACCCATGCCCAGACCCACCTCATTGTTGAGGCACTTCGCGAAAGCGGCATCCCCCACCGGGTGCGCGGAGGGGCCGCTTTTCTCGATCGCTCCGACATCCGAGCGGCCTTGCGCGACCTCCGTTTTGCCACCGTGCCTCTCGGCACCGCACTGGCTGACCTCGAACTACTCCAGAGCGAACACGGACTCGGAGACGACGACATCGACGCTGGCCTACTCGACGACGATGCCCAGGCGGTCGTACTCGAGCGCCACGCCGACGAACGCGCCGCCCTGGGTGCGCTGCTGCGGATGGGCCGCGACTACCTCCGGCTCGACCCCATCGGCAGCGCCGACAGTTTCACCCGGTGGCTCCGAGCCACCGTGCAGTCCGAAGGCGACAATGCCGGCCCGACGCGCGATGCCATCGATGTGGCCACCTTCCACGCGGCCAAGGGGCTCGAGTGGGCCGTAGTGCATCTGGCCGGGGTAGAGGACGGGTATGTGCCAATCGCTCACGCTCGCACGGCCACCGCCCGGGCCGAGGAGGCGCGCCTGCTGTATGTCGCCATGACGCGGGCCCAGCGAGACCTCCGCATCACCTGGTGTGATCAGCGCAGTTTCGCCGCTCGCGTGCTGGATCGGCGTTGCTCGTCGTTTCTCACTCCCCTGGTGGAAGCGGCTGGCGCAACCCCCGCGGGTTCCCCGGGAGTCGCTGTCACCCCGCCGATCACGAACTGGCCCGAACAACTCAGCGAACAACGTGACCGGCTCCGCCGCAATCGGGTGGCCATCGCCCCAGAAGTTATGGCGCTGCGAGCGTGGCGGACTACCACCGCCCGGGCAGCGCGTATCGCCCCCGAGGCCGTGTTGTCAGACCAAATACTTGCCCGCATCGCCGCGGCTCAACCGCACAACCTCGACCAAGTGGCAGCCGTACCGGGCGTTGGTGTGATCCTGGCCCAACACTTTGGCTCCTCCATCCTGGCCGCTCTCACCAGCGCCGAGGCCGGTGAGGGCCCATGATCTTCACCATCGCCCAGCATCTACAAGGCTCGGTGGACGCGCTGGCGCAGGCCTACGCCAACCCCGACCTGTACCGCTACCTCGCCCGGCAGGACCTCCCTACCCTTTCGAAACCCGACGTGGTGAGCCACACCCCCAACGGCGACGTTGTCACGCTGGAGATTCGCTACCGATTTTCCGGCGAACTGTCGTCGGCGGCCCGGGCGGTTATCGATCCGACCAAACTCACGTGGGTGGAGCGATCGGTCCACGATCTCAGCACCGCCTCCACCACGTTCACCATGCTTCCCGACCACTACGCCAGTCGCTTCCGCGCGTCGGGTTCCTACCGCTTCGAACCACGGACCGACGGCGGCACCACCCGACGCGGCGAGGGCAACATTCGCGTCACCGCGCTCTTAGTGGCGGGGGCGGTTGAAGGAGCCATCGTGTCGGGACTTGAGGAGCACCTCCTCCGCGAAGTGCCCATCGTAAATGCTTTCGTGGCGGCCCAACTCTGAGACTGCTCTAGGACTCGGTCGGTCCCGCCTGTTTTTCGTTCCGCTCCACCACCATGTCGGCGAGCCGACCGTCTTGCATCGAGATAAACAGGCCCTCGGCCTCGGCGCAGAGCACCTCACCGGCCCACAACTCAGCGCGAGTCAGGATCTTCCTGCCGTTCACACTCTCCAAGTAACCCACAAAACGAAGTTCTGCTTCGAGCGGAGTGGGATGGCGATAGTTGACCGTGAGACGACCGGTCATTCCCGGTGCTCCCGACAGCGACTGAGTTGAGCCCAGCACTTCGTCGAATGCTGCCGCGATGTAGCCGCCATGGACACACCCGGGTGGGCCCTCATAGGCAGGGCCGAAGATGGCCCGACCGGCAATGTGGTCCTCCTCCAGCCACAGTTCGATGGGCGGGGCGAGCGGATTGGCCCGGCCCAGCATCGGGCTGTGGTCGAAGAAGGCGAAGGACTCACCGGCGTTAGCCGACTCAGCGAAGCCCTCGTACATCGACGTATGGGAGTAGGCGCTGAACCGCTCCTCGACTTCCTCAAGATCCTGGGCGGCCGCCTCGATGACATCGATGGGCGCGCTCGTCTGCACCATGCGATGCAGGATGCCGCGAATACCATCGGCCACCCGGAACAGGGCCAGGCGACGCGGCGACGGTGGCAGATCCCGCAGCGACTGCATGGCCGCGGGCCACTCAGGGGAGCCACGGGTGACCGTCCGGTTCGGCGGTGGCGTTTGCCCATCCTTGCTGGCCTCCATCAAGGATCCACCAACTCCACCACGACCGGCGCATGATCCGACGGCCGTGTGCCCCTGCGGGCGTTGCGATCGATGAGGGCCCACCGGACTCGATCGGCAAGGCCGGGTGAACCAAGGATCAAATCGATGCGCATGCCGATCCCCTTGTGGAAGTTGCCGGAGCGGTAGTCCCACCACGAGAACAACCCCTCGTCGTTCGGATAGGCGTCGCGAAACACATCGGTGAGACCCCAGTCCAACAACTTGGCGAGGGCATCGCGCTCGGGCCCACTGCCGTGCGTGGCCCCGACAAGGCTCTGCGGATCGGCAACGTCTTGATCAGTCGGGGCGATGTTGAAATCACCGCACACGGCGATGGGCATCGAGCGATCAGCGGCAGCATCGAGGTGGGCTAGCAAGCGCTCCAGCCAGGCCAGTTTGTAACGATAGTGATCGTTGTCGAGGGCACGACCGTTGGGCACGTAGGCGCTCATCACCCGCACGCCGCCGCAGGTAGCGGTGATGAGACGAGCCTCCGGGTCAGCGGGTTCACCGTCACCAAAGCCGGACACCACATCATCAAGGCCCACCCGGCTGAGGATGGCCACCCCGTTCCAGCGCCCCTCGCCGTGGTGAGCACTTTCGTAGCCGAGGGCCGAGAAGTCCATCGCCGGAAAGGCCGTGTCGGCGAGCTTCGTCTCCTGCAGGCAGACCACATCGGGCTCGCAGGTCACCAGCCACTCTTCCACCCGCTCCCAGCGAGCCTTGAGCGAATTCACATTCCACGTCACCAGTCGCACAGGGTGAACCTATCCAACCCAGCGAGGCTCCCCAACGCGCACGGGGGTGGTCCGATCGAATCGAACCACCCCCGTGCACAAACGCCACACCCTGCTGATGCAGGGGTGTGGGTCAGCGGCGCCGGCGGGCCGGAGCCTTACGGGCTGCGGCCTTCCTCTTGGCCGGAGCCTTCTTCCGGGCCGGAGCCTTGCGGGCCACAGCCTTCTTCTTGGCCGGAGCCTTGCGGGCCACAGCCTTCTTCTTGGCCGGAGCCTTACGGGCCACAGCCTTCTTCCGGGCCGGAGCCTTACGCGCTACGGCCTTCTTCCGGGCCGGAGCCTTACGCGCTACGGCCTTCTTCTTGGCCGGAGCCTTTCGCTTCACTGCTTTTTTTGCAGCTGCCACCTGTGCCTCCTTATTCATATGGGTTACGGAACCGCTTGCCGAAGCCGTTACAGCGGTGTCTCCCACCGCAACAACGACGACACCAGGTATGGCCAGGTCGACACCGCGGCGCGGGGTGTCGAACGCACAGACCAAGAACTCATAGGGCTGCCCCATGCTGAGCGCGTCACGGGCGCTGCGGGGCGGCGGGTCGGCCAGGTGAGCTAGCGGCAAGTAGCACCGCGCTCCGCCGGCCATCACGTAGGCGCCATGGGAGGCGAACCGCTCAACCTCGCCCGACACCAGCGTGCCCACGGGATGGGCGGCCACGAACTCGATAAAAGGAAGCGCCTCGTTGTACGGCTGGACCGCCGCCGCACTGGCGCCCGTGCCGACGCTCCGCCCACCCCGCGAACGAGAGGGGGGCCTCGTCGCCACCGTGGCCGCCTTCGCCCCGGCCGCAACCTTCGCCCCGGCCGCAACCTTCGCCCCGGCAGCCCGACGGGCCGCGTCGTTGGCCCCCCGCTTGGGCGTCCGCCCCGGGAGCGACTTGGCCGGAGCCTTCTTGGGGGGAGCGGCCTTGGCGGGCACCGGTTTAGCTGCCTTCTTGGCGTCGCTTACCGAACGGCGACTGAGGGGCCCTCGCACCGGCGAGCGCTCCATGAATACCCAGCCCACATGCGGTACGGGCTTACCTCCCACGAGACGACCCTGATCAAAGAGCCATCCGTACTGCCCGTGGAACTCTTGGAACGAGTCGTTGGACAGCACCACCGCACCGGCGCGGTCGGCGATCTGCAGCAGGAATGCATCGCCTCGACCAATCACCCCGGCGGGTGGGGAAATCAATTCACCGGCACTGAGCGCTGCTTCGAATGCGTCGCGTTCCGACGCGTCGATGCGGTTCGGAAAACTTGCGTCGACGATTACGGTCACCGTCGTAGGCGCGAACTCGTCGACGAAGGAACGCACGGCCTCGTCGAGCTGTTGCAAGCTCGGCAGGGTGCGTCCCTCTGTTGCCAGGTTGGAACCGTCGATTGCGACGTGCTTCACCGTCATTTCATTACTAAGTCAAGCAGTTGCGCGTGTTTCACCGGAGGATGGTGCACCAAATCGCGCGAAAAGAACAGGATTAACTTTCGCGCGGTGCGCGATCACGCGCGCCGTTAGTGTCGCGGCAATGACCAGTGAAGTCACCGATCTCCTCCAACATCTCATCCGAAACGCGTGCGTCAACGATGGCCACGACACATCCGGTCATGAATTTCGCAGCGCCGCTGTACTCCAGTCCTACCTCGAAGGAAGCGGCGTCGAGCTTGAGCGTTACGAGCCCGCCCCGGGACGCACGAGCCTCGTGGGTCGGATCGAAGGCAGCGATCCGACCGCCCCCAGTCTTCTTCTTATGGGACACACCGACGTCGTCCCGGCGAACGCCCAGGGGTGGCGGCATGACCCCTTTGGCGGGGAACTTATCGACGGCGAGGTATGGGGACGCGGGGCGGTCGACATGCTCAACCTCACCGCGTCGATGGCTGTAGCCACCAAGCACTTGGCCCGGGGTCGTTTTCGACCCAGGGGCACGTTGATCTACCTCGCCGTGGCCGACGAGGAAGCCCTTGGGACGCTCGGGGCCGAACACCTCGTAGCCCATGAAGCTGATGCGGTGCGGGCTGACTACGTCATCACCGAGTCCGGCGGCATACCCATACCGAGCCCCACGGGGCTAAAATTTCCCGTCATCGTTGGTGAGAAGGGCAGTTTCTGGGTGACCCTGCGAATCACGGGCACGCCCGGTCACGGATCCCAGCCCTACAAGACCGACAACGCGCTGGTGACCACGGCGGCGGTGGTGCAACGGATAGCCGAGTACCAACCCCGTACGGAGATTCACGACATTTGGCGCCGGTTCCTGGAGGGAATGGATTACCCGGAGGAGATCGTGGGCCCGCTGCTAGACCCCACGCGTTTCGTGGAGGCCTGCGACGGCCTCCCGGTGGGCATGGCCCGCCAGTTCCACGCCTGCACGCACACCACCTTCGCCCCCACCATCGCCCACGGCGGAACCAAGATCAACGTCATCCCCGACCGCGTCGACCTACAGATCGACATTCGTACCCTTCCGGGCCAGGGCAACTCCGAAGTGCGCGCCATGCTCGACGAGGCCCTCGGCGAGCTAGCGCCCAAGGTCGAACTCATCACCTACGCCGATGATCCCTCCACCGCCTCGCCCATCGAGACGCCACTATGGGACGCACTCGGCCGTGTAACCGAGCAGTTCTACGCCGGTTCAAAGATTGTCCCCTTCATGACCGTTGGGGCCACCGACGCCCGATTCTTTCGTCGCCTCGGCACAACGTCGTACGGCTTCGGGTTGTTTTCAGAACACCTCTCGTTTGAGGACTACGGCGCAATGTTCCACGGCGACAACGAACGAATCGACGTTGAGTCGCTCCGGCTCAGTACCGCAATGTGGGAAGCCCTGGCGCAGGACATGCTGACATGACCTTCAAGGCGGTGTTCTTCGACTTCGGCGGCGTCGTGCTGTCCAGCCCCTTCGAGGCGTTCAACCGCTACGAAACCTCCCGTGGCCTCCCGATCGACTTCATCCGCGCCGTGAACGCCACCAACCCGAACACCAACGCGTGGGCTCGCTTCGAACGAAACGACGTTCCTTTTGACCAGTTTTGTGATGATTTCGAAGCGGAATGCCGGGCGGCGGGGCACCCGGTGGTGGCGCGTGAGGTCATGCCCCTTCTCGCTGGCGAAATCCGGCCCGCCATGATGCAGGCCATTCGTTGCTGCCGCCAGCGACTCATCACCGCCTGCCTCACCAACAACTGGGCCAGATTCGATGACGGCCCCGCCGATCAGACATCCAGTGACTCCGCGGAGGCATTGGCCTTGTTTCACCATGTCGTGGAGTCCAGCAAGGTGGGCGTGCGCAAACCGGACCCCCGCTTTTACGAGTTGGCCTGCGAGACGTGTGCCGTGGAGCCCAGCGAGGTGGTGTTCCTCGACGACCTCGGGGTGAACCTCAAACCGGCCGCCGCCATGGGCATGACCACCATCAAGGTGATCGACCCAACTGAGGCGCTGCGCCAACTCGAGGATCTGGTGGGCTTCCCCCTGGCTTGAGCCCAGGGGCCGACGTTCGGGGCCGGTATCTCAGGAACCCCCCAACTACCCGGTGGCGATCAGGGGAAATCGAGGACCTGGGCCAGGAGCTGGGCCTGCTCCTGGGCGTGCACGGCGTGGGAACCCGCGGCCGGGCTCCCCGATTCAAACCGTGACACCCGATGGATCGAGTGGGTGTCGCCGAACCGGTCCTCGAGCCGGCCCTTCACAAAGTTCCAGGCGCCCATGTTCTCCGGCTCCTCCTGGAGCCACACCAGGTCCGAGGCTCCGGGGTATCGGGCCACGATGTCGGCGAGTTGTTCGAACGGCCAGGGATAGAGCTGCTCAACCCGAACCACCGCCACCGGTGCGCCAGTCGCATCACGGGCCGCCATCGCGTCATGGGCCACCTTCCCGCAGGCCAGCACCACCCGCCGCACCGCGGCCACGTCGGGCACGCCGGGGTCGTCGAGTGTCTCGTGGAACGAGCCCGTGAGGAGCTCTTCCACGGGCGACCGCATCACTTTGGCCCGCAACAGAGACTTAGGCGTGAACAGCACGAGCGGTTTCCGCACCGAGCGGCGCACCTGGCGTCGCAAGAGGTGAAACAACTGCGAAGCCTGGGTGACGTTGGCCACTTGGATGTTGTCCTCGGCGCAGAGCGTGAGGAAGCGCTCAAGGCGAGCGGAGGAGTGCTCCGGACCCTGGCCTTCGTACCCGTGAGGGAGGTACATCACGAGACCAGAGGTCTGGTTCCACTTGTCCTCGGCCGCCACCAGGAACTGGTCGACAATGGTGGAGGCGCCGTTCCAGAAATCGCCGAACTGTGCTTCCCAGATCACCAGCGATTGCTTGGCCACCACCGAATAGCCGTATTCAAACCCGAGGGCGGCGTACTCCGATAACAGCGAGTCGTAGATCCAAAACTTCCCGTCTCCGACACCGAGATGAGCCAACGGCGCGTATTCGTTGCCGTTGGTGCAGTCGATCAGCACGGAGTGACGGTGACTGAAGGTGCCTCGTCGCGTGTCCTGGCCTGCGATGCGCAGATCGGTGCCCTCGACGAGGAGAGAGCCGTAGGCCATGGCTTCGGCCAGGGCCCAGTCCACCATCCCTTCCTGGAACATGGCGTCGCGCGCCTCGAACTGCTTGAGCAGTTTCGGATGAACCTGAAATGATTCGGGGTGGGTGGATAGAGCGCCATAAATGTGCTCGACCACCTCCCGGGCCACCCCAGTGGCGATCGGGGGCAGCACGCCCGCCGCCGGACCGGGGACCTGCGCCATCGCCTCCACCTCCGGCGCCGATTGGCGGGTCTCTTCCAGGGCCGACTGCAGCCGCCCCTGGAAGTCATCAAGGGCAACCTCAGCCTCTTCCAGGGAAAGTTGGCCCCGCTTCACCAGTGCCTCGGTGAATAATTTCCGCACCGACCGCCGCTCCTGGATCTTGGCGTACATGAGCGGCTGGGTGTAGCTCGGATCATCGCCCTCGTTGTGTCCGTGCCGCCGGTAGCAAACGATGTCAATCACGACGTCCTTGCGGAACCGTTGCCGATAGGCAAAGGCCAACCGAGCCACTCGCACGCAGGCCTCAGGGTCGTCGCCGTTTACGTGAAAAATCGGGGCCTGGATGATCTTGGCCACATCGGTGGAGTAGAAGCCCGATCGAGCCGATTCCGGGGTGGTCGTGAAGCCGATCTGGTTATTCACCACCACGTGCACGGTGCCGCCCACGCGGTACCCCTTGATGTCGCTCATGTTCAGCGTTTCGGCCACCACACCTTGGCCGGCGAAGGCGGCATCGCCATGCATGAGGATGGGCAGCACGGAGAACCCCTCGGGTTCGTTGATGGCGTCCTGCATGGCGCGCACCATCCCCACCACCACTGGGTCGACCGCTTCGAGATGACTGGGGTTGGCGGCGAGCTCGACGGTGATGTCCTCACCGGAACGGGCCACGAACTTCCCCGACTGGCCGAGGTGGTACTTGACGTCGCCGGAGCCCTGCATCGAATCTGGATCCACCTGACCCTCGAACTCCTTGAAGATCTGGTCGTAGCTCTTACCCACGATATTAGTGAGCACGTTGAGGCGACCCCGATGGGGCATGCCCACCACCGACCCGGCCAGGCCGGCTTCCGCCGCCGCTTCGAGGACTGCATCGAGTACCGGAATAACCGACTCGGCTCCCTCCAGTCCGAACCGCTTTTGCCCCACGTACTTGGTGGCGAGAAACTTTTCGAACGCCTCGGCGGCGTTGAGTCGCTCGAGGATGTAGCGCTGGTCATCGAGATCCAGTTCGGGCGATACACCTTCGACCTGCTGCTGGATCCACTCCTGCTCCAACGGGTCCTGGATGTGCATGTACTCGATGCCGATGGTGCGGCAGTAGGCGTCCCGCAGGACGTGCAGGATGTCGCCCAACGCCAAGCGCTCTCCCCCGGCGAGCCCCCCGGTGAGAAATTCACGGTCGAGATCCCAGATCGTAAGTCCGTAGGTGGCGGGGTCGAGTTCCGAGGGCATCTCGGGCTCTTTCCACCGAAGCGGATCCAGATCGGCGATGAGGTGACCACGCACACGATGCACGCGAATGAGGTTGGCCACCGCCATCTGCTTTTCAAGCATCGACCGATCGCGGTCAATCGGGTTGACATCTCGCCGCCATTGGACCGCCTCGTAGGGCACACCCAGGGCCCGAAAGACCTCGTCGTAAAATCCGTCGACGCCGAGCAGGAGGTCCTCTATCCGCTTCAGGAACAGGCCCGACTCCGCCCCCTGGATGATCCGATGGTCATAGGTGGAACTAATGGTGATGACCTTAGAGATGCCCAACTCGGCCAGGGTGACCGGGTCGGCGGCTTTCCACTCCGGGGGATAATCGAGGCTTCCGACACCCACGATCAGACCTTGGCCCGGCATGAGGCGCGGCACCGACTGCTGCGTCCCAATCGTGCCCGGGTTCGTCAGAGTGACGGTGGTGCCCGAGAAATCGTCGGGGCTCAACTTATTGGCGCGCACCTTCCGAATCATCTCTTCGTACGCACCCCAAAATCCTCGGAAGTCAAGACCGCTGGCGTTGCGGACCACCGGCACCAGCAGCGTGCGGCTTCCATCACTCTTTTGAAGATCTACGGCGATGCCCAGGCTCACATTCTCGTGGCGCACGACACGAGGATGGCCATCGGCATCTTCCCAGTAGGAGGCGTTCATCACCGGAGCGGTGTCGTTGATGGCCTTCACCACGGCATAGCCGATCAGGTGCGTAAAGGACACCTTCCCGCCCCGGGTTCGGCCGAGATATCCGTTGATGATTCGGCGATTTACTTCGAGAAGCTTGGCCGGAACAGCCCGAAAACTGGTGGCGGTGGGCACCCCGAGGCTGGCCTCCATGTTCGCCACAATCCGCGCCGCAGCCCCTCGGATGGGGTCACCGACAGACACCGGTGCCACCGCGGGTGTTGTCGGAGCGGCCACCACAGGCACGGGGGAAGCGGCGGTCGCCTGTGGATCGGCGTCGCGGCGGTAGTCGAGGAAGAAGTCTTGCCAACTTTCACTTACCGAGGTCGGATCCACGAGGTACTGCTCGTGCATCTCATCGACGAGCCAAGCATTGGGACCCAGCGCACTTGCTGAAGGGTTACCCGGGGAAGGAAGTTCAGGAGCCACTCCAGGGAGCGTAGCGGTGCTACGAAGTGCTTTTTGGACTTTGAGCTAAGGCCACCCGCATGGCATCGACAACCCGACCGGCGAGGTCATCCCGGCAGATCAGCAGGTCGGGCGACCACGGGTCGGACTTGTTCCAGACCAGCTCTCGCCCATCGATGCCCGAGACGTGCAGCCCGGCGGCGGCGGCCACGGCGGCCGGCGCCGCCGAATCCCATTCGTACTGACCGCCCGCGTGGGCGTAGACGTCGGCGTCGCCCCGCACGACAGCCATGGCCTTAGCACCGGCTGAACCCATGGGCACCAAGACGGCGCCGAGGGCCTCGGCGGCCACCACGGTGGCCGGGTGGGCGCGAGTGCGGCTGACCAGCATGCGGATAGGTCCGGCATGGGGTGGCGGTGGCGGCGGTGGCGGGTCGGTACCGAACACAAGGGACGAAGCCGGCAGTGCCACTGCCCCTACCGTCAATCGACCCTCAACCACCAGAGCGACGTGGACGGCCCAATCCTCGCGGGGTGGTTCGCCAAACTCACGGGTGCCGTCGAGCGGGTCAATGATCCAGATTCGCCGGGCGGTAAGCCGATGCGAGACATCAGCGGCTTCCTCCGATAGCACCGCATCATCCGGGCGCGCTCGTGCGAGGGCGTCGGCGAGAAACCGCTGACTGGTGGCGTCCCCTTCCGCCTTCAAGGCGCCAGGGTCGGTGGAACGCGCGGCGGGGCCCGTGCGTAGTTCGGTGAGCACCCGACCCGCCTCGGTGGCGAGCCACGCCGCCAATTGATGATCGTCGGCCTCGACAGGCAAAGCGGTGAGCGGTTCAGTCATTGCCAACATGGTGGCGCAATCCCGACGGTGTCTGCATCTCCACGCGCCCGATCACGGCCGGTATCCACCCTGGCACCGCCCTGGGGCTCTAAACCGAAGGCACCGGAACAACGACGGTGGGAGGCCAGGCATGGAAGCGGCACAGCCACTCGAGGGCAACAGTCCGATCTTGCCGCATCACCTCCGTAGCTTCCTCGGAGCGCCGGTGGTGGCCCGCACCACCACCGGCGACATCCACGGCACGCTGCTTTCGTGCACGACACGCTCGGCATGGATCGTGGTCGGTGATGTGGACCACGTAGTGGCCCTGGCCCACCTGCGGAGCATTCGTCATCAGTAGCGCAACCACCAGCCTGGGTTCGAAGGCGGCTCGGGGAGACCGATACCCTGCTGGCTTATGAGCAACGCCGCCCAGTTCATCTTCACCATGCGGAAAGTGAGCCGCTTTCATCCGCCCGACCGCGAGGTCCTCAAGGACGTGAGCGTCTCGTTCTATCCGGGGGCCAAGATCGGGGTAATCGGTGCCAATGGCTCCGGCAAGTCTTCCCTGCTACGGATCATGGCGGGTCTCGACGATGGTTTCACCGGCGAGGCGCGCCTGTCGCCCGGCTTCACCGTGGGCCTCCTCGAGCAGGAGCCAACCCTGGATGAAAGCAAAGACGTGAAAGGCAACGTCATGGATGGCGTGGCCGAGGTGGCGGGGATTCTGGAACGCTACGACGCCGTGCTGGCGAAATACGCCGACCCCGACGCCGACTACGACAAGATCGGCGCCGAGCAGGCGGACCTCGAAGCCAAGATCCAGGCCATGGGGGCCGACGACCTCGACCGCCAGATCGAGATCGCCATGGATGCCCTGCGCCTTCCCCCTGGCGATGCGGCGGTGGCCAACCTGTCGGGCGGTGAGAAGCGTCGGGTGGCCCTGTGTCGGCTATTGCTCGCCAAACCCGACCTTCTCCTGCTTGATGAACCCACCAACCATCTCGACGCCGAGTCGGTGGCGTGGCTGGAGCGCACCCTGCAGGTGTATCCCGGCACCGTGGTGGCGATCACCCACGATCGCTACTTCCTCGACAACGTGGCCCAGTGGATCCTTGAACTTGAGTTCGGGAAGGGCCATCCCTTTGAGGGCAACTACTCCAGTTGGCTCGAGCAAAAGCAGGCCCGCCTGCTCGCCGAGGAAAAGAGCGATTCGAGTAGGCGCCGCACGCTCGAGCGCGAGCTCGAATGGGTGCGCATGGCCCCCAAGGCCCGCCAGGCCAAGGGCAAAGCCCGCCTTCAGGCCTACGACAAGCTCCGAGCCGAGGCCGAGGAAGCCGAGGGGCGGGCCGACAAACTCCAGATCCAGCTACCGGCGGGCCGCCGCCTCGGTGGGGTGGTGATTGAGGCCAATAATCTGCACAAGGGTTACGGCGACCGCCTCCTGATCGAAAACCTCACGTTCCAGCTTCCGCCCGCAGGCATCGTGGGGGTTATCGGACCCAACGGCGCCGGCAAAACGACACTGTTTCGGATGATTACCGGCGGGGAGCAACCCGACGCGGGAACCTTCAAGGTGGGCGAGACCGTGGACTTGGCCTACGTGGATCAGAGCCGAGACAGCCTGAGCGCCGATGCCTCGGTGTACGAGGAGATCACCGGCAACATCGAGTTCATGAAGATCGGCAATCGTGAGGTGAACGGCCGGGCCTACGTGAGTAACTTCAACTTCAAGGGTTCCGACCAGCAAAAGAAGGTCGGCCTACTCTCCGGCGGAGAGCGCAATCGGGTGCTCCTCGCCAAGATGCTCAAGGAGAGCGCCAACGTGCTGCTCCTCGACGAACCCACCAATGACCTCGACGTGGACACGCTGCGGGCACTGGAGGATGCCCTAGAGGCCTTTGCGGGGTGCGCGGTGGTGATCAGCCACGACCGCTGGTTCCTCGACCGCATCGCCACCCACATCCTCGCCTTCGAAGGCGACAGCCAAGTGCGGTGGTTCGAAGGGAACTTCAGTGAATACGAGGCCTGGAAGAAGAAGGAACTCGGGGGCGACGCCGACCAGCCCCACCGCATCAAGTACAAGCCGTTGGCCCGATAGTTAGGCGAGTAACGCCAGTACTGCCGAGGCCATGGCCTCGGCAGTGCCATCGGAGGGGCGGAGCACCAACTCGGGCTGGACCGGGGCCTCGTAGGGATCGTCGATGCCCGTGAATCCAGTGATCTCCCCCGCTCTCGCCTTGGCGTAGAGGCCCTTGGGATCGCGCTGTTCGCAGACGTCGATCGGGGTATCGACGAAGACCTCGAAGAAGGGAAGGTCAGCCGCGCCGTGGATGACTCGAACAGCATCTCGGTCGGCCCGGTACGGGCTGATCAGAGGCACAAACACCACGATCCCGGCATCGGCCATCAACCGGGCCAGATGACCCACCCGCCGCACGTTCTCGGCGCGATCGGCGGCCGAGAAGCCAAGATCGCCATTGAGACCTTGGCGGATGTTGTCGCCGTCAAGTATGTAAGCCGAGCGTTCAAAGGCCACCAGACGCGTCTCGCAGGCCACCGCTACCGTGGATTTACCCGATCCGGACAGGCCCGTGAGCCACACGGTCGCGCCGCGCGACGGCCGGTCACCTCGTGCCACCGCTCCGGGGTGCCAAGTGAGGTTGTTGCCAGTGGCCACTAGTCGCTGATGGGGGGCAGAATCATTCCGGCGCCCACGGTGGTGTTGGTGGACTCGTCCACCAGGATGAAACTCCCGGTGACTCGGTTACGGCGGTACTCGTCGTAGAACAGCGGCAAGGTCGTGCGCAGGGTTACCCGGCCGATTTCATTGAGGGCTAAGCCAACCGCGTCCTCGTTGCGGCTCAGCGTGTTGATATCGAGTTGATACTGCAGGTCCTTCACGAGGGCCCGGGCCCAACGCGTGGTGTGTTTGATGGCCAGCTTGGCCCCTTCCCGCAACCAACTCACCTCCGACATCCAACACACCATGGCCTCGATGTCCTGGCCTACGTGAGGTTGGTTCTTGCGTCGAGCGATCATGTCACCTCGGCTGATGTCGAGGTCGTCGCTGAGCCGCAGGATGACCGACAACGGCGCGAAGGCCTCGTCGATGGGGCCGTCGGCGGTATCGATCCCAGCGATCGTGGACGTGAAACCCGAGGGCAGGACCACTACCTCATCGCCCGGCCGAAGAACTCCGCCCGCCACCTGACCGGCATAGCCGCGGTAGTCGTGGGTGGTGATATCAGTCTGATTCTGCGGCCGGATCACGTACTGCACCGGGAACCGAGGGTCGATCAAATTGCGATCAGAGGCGATGTGCACCTCCTCGAGGTGATGCAGCAACGCGCTGCCCTCATACCAAGGCATGTGAACCGAGCGATCCACGATGTTGTCGCCGTGAAGGGCCGAGACCGGGATGAAACTGAGATCACTCACCTTCAGTTTCATGGCAAAGGAACGGAACTCCTGCTTGATCTCTTCAAAACGCTCCTCACTCCAATCCACTAGATCCATCTTGTTGACACACAAGACGAGATGCGGAATCCCCAGTAGGGAAGCGAGGAAG
Organism: Candidatus Neomicrothrix parvicella RN1; assembly: GCA_945898515.1. GTDB lineage: Bacteria > Actinomycetota > Acidimicrobiia > Acidimicrobiales > VFJN01 > VFJN01. The sequence continues at coordinate 17,533 of CAMDIH010000030.1, forward strand.
GCATGACGTCGAGACTGTTCCAAGACGCCCTTACGGGCATCGATGAGGACGAGCGCCACATCAGCAGTGGAAGCACCGGTGACCATGTTGCGGGTGTACTGCGTGTGGCCCGGAGTGTCGGCAATGATGAATTTTCGCTTCGGCGTGGCGAAGTAGCGGTAGGCAACGTCGATGGTGATGCCTTGCTCTCGCTCGGCACGGAGTCCGTCGGTGAGCAGCGCCAGATTCGTGTACTCGTCGCCCCGTTCACGAGAGGTGCGCTCTACGGCCTCCAATTGATCCTCGAAGATTGCTTTGGAGTCGTACAAGAGACGCCCAATAAGGGTGCTCTTGCCGTCGTCAACCGATCCGGCAGTGGCGAGGCGAAGCATCTCCATCAGAAGTAGCCCTCCTTCTTCCGATCTTCCATACCAGCCTCACTAATGCGATCATCGGCACGAGTGGCCCCGCGCTCGGTAAGACGGGTGGCGGCCACCTCGGCGATCACCTCGTCGAGGTTCGATGCGGTGGATTCCACCGCTCCGGTGCACGTGACGTCGCCCACCGTGCGGAAGCGCACCACACGCTCTTCCACCTGCTCTCCGGGCAGCCGGGGGATAAGCGCGGAGTCGTCCATCCACATGCCGTCGCGCGAAAACACCGGGCGAGGATGGGCAAAATAGATCGAGGGAAGCGCGATCTGTTCGTCGGCGATGTACTGCCAGATATCCAATTCAGTCCAGTTCGACAACGGAAACACTCTGATGTGCTCCCCCTGGCGATGGCGACCGTTGTACAGACTCCACAGTTCGGGACGCTGGTTCTTTGGGTCCCACTGACCGAACTCATCCCTGAACGAGAACACTCGCTCTTTGGCCCGAGCCTTCTCCTCGTCACGACGCGCCCCACCGAATACGGCGTCGTAACGCTCCTGCTCAATGCCGCGCAGCAGGGTGACGGTTTGGAGCCGGTTGCGACTCGCCCGAGGACCGGTCTCCTCCACCACCCGCCCGGCGGCGAGGTCGTCCTCCACGCTGGCCACCACCAGACGGACGCCCACCTCCGCCACGATCCGGTCCCGAAAGGCGAGTACCTCGGGGAAGTTGTGACCCGTGTCCACGTGCATCGCCGGGAAGGGCACGCGCGCGGGGGCAAACGCCTTAACGGCAAGATGGAGCATCACGATCGAGTCCTTCCCACCAGAAAACAGCAGGGCCGGACGCGCGAACTCGGCCGCTACCTCACGGATGATATGGATCGCCTCCGCCTCGAGTACCCGAAGGTGGGAGAGTTCGTAGGGCGCAAGCATCCGCAGATCATACGGGCAACGGCAACCGAGGCTGGTAAGAACTGCCCGTGACACCCCGCCCCACCGCCGCCGACCACGCTTTGGCGGTGCGGGCCGCTGATCAAGCTGGTCGCCTCCTCCTGCGGCTGCGGGCCCAGCTGATGGAGGCCGGGTTACACCCGGCGCTCGTGGGGGACGAGGGCGACCGCCAAGCCCACGATCTATTGGTTGGGTTGCTGACCCAGGAGGCGCCGGAGGGTGATGCGATCCTGTCCGAGGAGGGACGCGACGATCTCAGCCGCCTGAGCGCCGAGCGGGTCTGGATCATCGATCCCGTGGACGGCACGCGCGAGTTCAGCGAGCAGGGCCGAGCGGACTGGGCGGTGCACGTGGCCCTGGCGATTCGCGGCACCTTGGCGGCGGGTGCAGTGGCTCTCCCGGCTCGAGGCATCACCCTCGGCACCAGCCCTGCGCCGCCGACCACGGCTCCTTGGACCGGGCCGCCGCGCATTCTGGTGTCTCGCTCCCGTCCCTCCTTCCCCGCCCAGCTGATCCACGATGCGCTGGGAGGCACCCTCCTCCCGCTGGGTTCTGCCGGGGCGAAGGCGATGGCGGTTGTGCTAGGCGAGGCTGATGTGTACGCCCATTCCGGTGGGCAATACGAATGGGATAACGCCGCGCCAGCGGCGGTGGCCCTTGCCGCGGGCCTCCACGCCAGTCGCCTCGACGGCGCTCCCTTGACCTACAACCACCGCGACCCGTGGCTACCCGACCTACTGATCTGCCGCCTCGACCTAGCCGAGCGCGCCCTCGCGGCGCTCAAGCTGTAGGCCAAAGTCGATCCCATGTACTCCGTGTGCTGGGTCCAGTGAACCCTCGAAAGCTGCAGCAGCGGGCAGGTTGAACTCCGGGACGCTTCGAGGGCGAGCGAACAGAAAGCCCTGAGCAGCATCACAACCGAGAGTTTGGAGCCGATCAGCCTGCTCGACGGTTTCTACTCCCTCGGCCACTGTGCGCATCCCCAGATTCTTCGTCATCTCCACTAGCGATCGAACCAGCACCTCATCTTTTGATCCGGATCCCATCGGGGCGACGAAGGAACGGTCGATCTTTACAACATCGACCGGCAGCGTCGTGAGATAGCTCAGTGAGGAATAGCCCGTGCCGAAATCGTCGATCGCCACCTGCACCCCGAGGCTTCGTATGCGCTCGAGACATGGTCCGATCACATCAAAATCGACCATGACCGACTCCGTAATCTCCACCATCAAGCGACTGGGGTCGAGACCGGACTGAGCCAGTATCTCCTCAACGATGACCGAAGCGGCGGGATCAATCAGTTGCTGGGCGGCCACATTGACCGATAGCACAATGGAGGGATCGGGCCAGGTGGCGGCCTCCGCACACGCGGTCCGCATCACCCACCAACCCATCTCGACGATGGCCCCTGAACGCTCGGCGAGACCAATGAATTCTCCAGGTTGAAGCAAACCCCGCTCCGGGTGTTGCCACCGAAGCAGAGCCTCTTGGCCGATGACCTGGGCGGTGGTGAGGTCGATCATCGGCTGATAGTGCAGAACAAGTTGATCACGCAATGCCGAACTCGTGACTGCCACCATCAGCTCCGCCTCCGCAGTTCGGCGTTGGCGCAATTGCTGATCGAACAACCCCACTCGGTCCTTCCCCAGAGCCTTGGCCGAGTACATGGCGACGTCGGCATCCTTCAACACCTGCGAAACGTCGTGATAAACGCCCGTCGTCAGGCCAACACTGGCGCTCACCCGGAGGTCGTGGTGGTTGACGCTGAATGGAGAAGAAAAGGCCTCAATGATCCGTGCCGCCCCGACTGATCCCATGGCCGCCGCATCGGGTCCCTCGAAAAAGACTGCGAACTCGTCGCCGCCGAGTCGCGCCAACAAGGCACCCTGCTCGATACAGGACAGCAGGCGCTCACCTACCGCCACTAGCAGGGCATCGCCCATTTCGTGCCCCAGTTGGTCATTGACTGTCTTAAAATTGTCGAGATCGATGAAGGCCATCGCGAACGCCCGATCGGGGTGCGCCTTTATCGCCGCCTCAACCGACCTTCGCAACTGGGTGCGGTTGGCCAACGCGGTGAGGGAATCGTGGGACGCCTGGAAACTGAGAACGACCTCCCGGCGCTTGAGGGTGACCACCGATTTGTCAAGCACCGCAAGCAGCGCGGCATTTTCTCTCCCGGTGGCAATCGACCGGGCAAGGAGCAACAGCAACGTCATCCCCATGAACCACTCGTCGAGTGGCTGAAAACCTTCCTCCTGAGAGTGGAAATGCATTACGAACCCGAAGGGAATAAACAGCGGGAGAAGGAAGGCGTCCCACTTCGCTTGGCGAATCGGCTCGACTTTGGTGGCAGCCTCAACAGGCTCGGGGCTGATGGCGGCACGGGCGAGCAAGAAAAAGCAAACAATCGAGCCCAACGCACTTACGTAACCGAGCGGACCACCGAAACCAGCGGAGGTCTCAGTGGACCCCAGGAGATAGAGGGACGCAACCTCGGCGAACCAGAGCGCCAGTAAAGCCCACAACACCGTGGGCAACTGGGACGCAGGGCCAACGCGGCACCGGTGCCAGATCGTGATGCCTGCGCACAGCACAACCAGGCCAGTAAGCGAGGACAACAACCGCAACAACTCGCCACCCGTGATGTTCGACGGCGAGTGACCGAACTGGTCAATAAAAGCCATATCCAGGGCCGCCAGCCCCAAGACCACCAGAATCGCCGCATCGATCAAGGCGCTCGGAACGGTAATGGCTCTGGCATGCTTGGTGGGATAGAGGATGACGGCTGCCATGAAACACGGCATCGCTAAAAAGAAAGCAAGATCACAAAAGAATTCGGCGTTGGTGAACATAAGACCAATCGCACCAGCGACCCGAATTGCCTGCGCAATGGCCAACCATCCGCAGGCCACGGCAATGCACCACCAAGCCTTCGCCAGTCGATCGGTGGACCGCTGAGCCTTTCGGACTGCCAACGGAGTCGCCAAACCCAGCGACAAGATCAAGAGCATTACCTGCACGATGAACCAGGCACTAGCGAGCCCCGCCGCCACGAGCGTCAAACCCGCGACAACGCTCACCACGACGGCCGGGTACCACCCAACCCTGGCCCGAGCGAGTCCAGCCGAACGCCCAAAAGATGCCACCTGGTCAACATAGCCCATAGCGTCATCATAGCGGTCATCCGACCACCTAGCGTGTATCGCGGTCAGGCGAACGCCTAGCGTGCTGCCTGAACTCGTACATCCGTCCGGAACGCGCGAGGATCAGCCAGGTGAACCCCACTGATCTTGACCTAGGGAGTTTCAGCGACGACGCCCCCTGGATTGTTGACCCACCCACCCTTCGGTGGCGGCGGTCAGTCCCCGGCCTGCGGCAACAGATCGCCGATGACCTGCCCCGCCTCACCCGACCCAGCCGTATTCCACCCGGGCGGCGCGTGGTCCACACCGTGCGCTTATTGGGTACCGCCTTGGCCCGCTGGTACATCGGTGCTCGGCGGGCCGGCGGTGGCTCATCACGGGCCGACCTCTCCCTGCGGCTGCGCCTAGCGGCCGAACAACTCGGACCCACCTACATCAAGCTTGGGCAACTCCTCTCCTCCGGGGAGGGGATCTTCCCCGAGGAGCTAGTCGCGGAATTCAAGAAGTGTCGGGACCAAGTGCCAGCCGAGCCCTTCACCACCGTGCGCCGTGTGGTGGAAGAAGACCTCGGCCGACCGCTGGAGGCCGTATTCAGCCACTTCGATCCGGAGCCGTTGGCTTCGGCGTCGATTGCCCAGGTACACGCGGCCACTCTGCGCACTGGAGAAGAGGTCGTCGTCAAGGTGCAGCGACCCGCAGTGGGCGCGTTGGTGTACCTCGACCTGCGGGTGATGGCCTGGATCGCGCCGTTCGCGCTCGGCCGCATCCCCATCGCAGCCCTGGCGAACCCGCCGGCGCTGGTGGCGTTGTTCGCCGAGACCATCACCGAGGAACTGGACTTCCGCATCGAGGCCGACAACATGCTCGCAGTTGCTCGGTCCTTCGCCCTGCTGGGGCAACGGGGCTACGTCGTACCCCGTCCGCATCCCGAACTGGTAACGCCGCGCGTCCTGGTGATGGAACGCCTCAGTGGATTCAAGTTCGACGACGTCCTTGGCATGAAAGACGCGGGTGTCGATACCGAGGCGGTGGTGCGCACCGGCCTCGTGGGGTTCATGGAAGGCGCCATGATCCACGGCATCTTTCACGGAGACCTGCATGGCGGAAACCTCTTCGTGCTGCCCGATGGACGCACCGCACTACTCGATTTCGGCATCGTGGGACGCCTATCGGAACCGCGTCGTTTGGCTTTCCTCCGGCTCCTCATGACCGCCACCGCCAACGACGTCACCGGCCAGATCGAAGCCCTCCGAGACCTCGGTGCCCTGCCACCCGACACCGACATCGGCGCGGTCATCAAAGACCTCGGCCTCGATCGACCCGTTATCGATCCCACCACCCTCTCGGCCGAGGAACTGGTGCACGAGATCCAGACCGTCATGAAGGCCTTGCTCGGTATCGGCGCCCAACTACCGAAAGAACTCATGCTCTTCATCAAGAACATGGTGTTCCTTGACGGCGCCGTGGCTACCCTCGCCCCCGACCTCGACATCATCGGTCAAATCGGTGAGGTATCGATGCACTTCGCCCAGGTGCACGGCGAACGCATCGCCGCCGATTTAGGAATGGACATGGGCGAGGACTACCAGGTGGACCTCACCGGGGTGAAGGCCAGCCTCGGCATCGAAGCCTCGGTCGACACGATGACCTACCGCGATCTACAGCAACGGAGAGAGATCATTCGCGATCGCCTCCAACGACGCGGCCAGTAGCGCCGTGCGGCTGGTCATCGCTCGTTGCTCGGTGGACTACGAAGGGCGACTTTCCGCCCACCTGCCGATGGCCACTCGGTTGATCATGGTGAAGGCTGACGGCTGCGTAGCTATCCACGCCGACGGAGGAGCCTACAAACCCCTGAACTGGATGAACGCGCCGAATCTCCTCGTTGAAGAACCCACCGGCTGGACCGTCACCAACCCCAAGGGCGAGATCCTGCGCATCACTATCGACGCGCTGCTCGCCGATCACACCCATGACCTGGGCCCCGACCCTGGCCTGCAGAAAGACGGCGTAGAGGCTCACCTCCAAGCCTTACTGGCCGATGCCTGCCATCTACTAGAAGCGGGCCTGGTCTTGGTCCGTCGGGAGCACCGGACCGAGGTTGGCCCCGTCGACCTTCTCTGCACCGATGCCAACGGCCGATCAGTAGCGGTGGAAATCAAACGACGGGGCGAAATCGACGGGGTGGAGCAACTCGCCCGCTACCTAGAGTTCATGAACCGAGACCCGATGCTGCGACCGGTGCGGGGCATGTTGGTAGCCCAGGTGATCAAACCTCAGGCAAAGGCTCTCGCCGCTGAGCGGGGCATCATGTGCGTCGAAGTGGACTACGACACGCTACGCGGCATCGAGCGTGCCCAAACCTCGTTGTTCTAGGCCCTCAGGTGGAGTAAGAAACCCGTCCGGCGTCAATAACGACGCGGCCGTCCTGTCCGCATGTCTGGAACACGGCACTGCCGTCGCCGTCCAACCACGCGTTGACCTTCAACGCCTCGCCAGGCATAACCGGAGACGAGAAGCGAGCGTCGAGTCCCTTGAATCGGCTCGGATCCCCACCGCAGAGCACGTGCAATAACACCCGTCCGGTGAAACCGTAGGTGCAAAGCCCATGCAGGATCGGCCGGTCAAACCCGCCCATAGCGGCGAAGGACGGATCCGAATGCAGCGGGTTGCGGTCCCCCGATAAACGGTAGATCAGGGCCTGGTCGGTGCGTGTCTGCACGGTGACGCTGTGATCGGGATCGCGTTCGGGGGCCTGATTGGGCGTACCCGAGGGGCCGCGATCGCCGCCAAATCCACCTTCACCGCGAATGTAGGCCGACATGCGAGTCGAAAAAAGCGGTGCACCGGTACTCACCAGAGTGGCCGTGCTCTCCGACACGATGACCGCACCCTTACCCTTGTCGTAAATAGCAGTGATCTCGCTCACCGCCTCCAGTTCACCCTCCACCGGGATCTCCTGGTGCATCGTGATCCCCTGCTCGCCGTGCACCAGCATCGCCGGGTTAAAAGACCCGATGGCCCCGAAACTCCCCCCCATCGGGCCGAGCACCACCGCCATGGTGGGTAGCGCCCGCAACGGCGTGTCGTTGGTGTTCTCGGTGGTGAATTGCAGTTCGTCCAGGGGGTCGGCAGCCCCCGCCCCCACCCCGAGGGCGTAGATCAGCACGTCCTTGCTGCTCCAGGTGCGTCGGGTCGGCTCGGACTTCGTCCCCACTGCTTCAGGATTGATCGGCATTGGCCTGCTCCTACTTCTCGTCGTAGCCGTACATGTTGGCGTTGGGACGGGCCTGGGCAACCAACTCCGACACCTTCGGTCCCAACTCGCCAATGTCATCGGGGGGATGCTCCAGCGACGGACCCCGGTGCCAGCCCTCACTGACGGAAATCATCTGACCGGTCACATCGAACACGCGGCCGGTGACATGCGCCGCGGCGGGGCTAGCCAGCCAACACACGATCGGGGCGATGTGAGCCGGCGACATCTGCTCCTTTATCTCCTCGGAGGCGTTGCCCATGCCCAGTCCCTCGGTCATACGCGTGAGGGCGGCGGGGGCGATGGCATTCACCGTGACCCCGTAACGCCCTAGTTCCTTGGCGGCGATGATCGTGAAACTGGCAATACCGGCTTTGGCCGCCCCGTAGTTGGTTTGGCCCACATTTCCGTAGATGCCCGAAGGGGAGGACGTGTTGATGATGCGGGCATCGTTGGTTTCGCCCGCCTTCGCCCGATTGCGCCAATAGGCCGCGGCATGCCGAGCGGGGGCGAACGTACCCTTGAGGTGCACCTTGATAACCGCGTCCCACTCGGCCTCGCTCATGTTAGTGAGCATGCGATCGCGCAGGATGCCGGCGTTGTTGATGAGCACGTCGAGCCCGCCGAAGGTTTCGATGGCCGAGTTCACCAGCCGCTCGGCTCCGTCCCAGTCGCTGATGTCATCGCCGTTGGCGATCGCCTCGCCACCCATCGCGGTGATCTCCGCCACGACGTCGTGGGCGGGGCCCTGATCGTTACCCTCGCCGTCCATCGACCCACCGAGGTCATTGACCACCACCCGGGCACCGTGATGGGCCAGCAGCAGCGCATGTTCGCGGCCGATCCCCCGTCCAGCGCCGGTGATGATGGCGACCCGGCCCTCGCATAGTTTCGTCATCCCTACCATCCCCCTGAAGTCTGTGGCCGTGACCGGCTTACTTCGTTTAGCCCACCCTCGGGCGGGGGGCGAATCCCATGAGGGGGTGCCGGCGTGAAAGATTAGGGGCGATGAACGATATCCCCCCCGAATCCGGCCTGGATACCGCTGTCGCCCCTGATCCACTCGGGGCTCCCGCCACCCCCAGCCACCTCATCGCGCCCGGCCCCGGCAAGTCCACCGGCACCAAGCGCCGGTGGATCCTGGCCGTCATCTCGGTTCCCATCGTTCTCCTCGTGGTGCTGATCATCGGGTGGGCGGTGGATGCGAGTGCTCAGCAGGTACCTCGAAACACCAGCCTGGCCGGTGTGGCCATCGGCGGACTCGGAGAGGATGAGTTGGCGGGACGCGTCGCCGAGACCTCCGTCGGCTTTGCCTCCACGCCGGTGGAGATAGTCGCAGGGGACTCAACCTACTCCACCACCGCGGAGGCGCTCGGCCTGACCATCGACGAGGGTAAGACCACTGATGGTGCCCTGGACCCCAGCTACGACACGCCGTTGTTGCTTCGCCCATTCGTCTGGGCCACATCGTTCTGGGCCGAACGCCAGGCCCCGTTGCACTTCCAGGTCAACACCGAACAGGTTGCCGCCACCCTGGTGGAGCTTCAGGGCGAGGACCGCGTCGAACCCACCGAGCCCTCCGTCGAACTCGTCGACGGAGCGTTCAAGGTCATCCCCGGGAAAGACGGGGAAGGGATCGATGGCGGTACCGCTGCCACTGCGTTATCGACGGCGGCTCAGGTGGCCAGCGACAACGGTGAGGCCACCATTAGCCTCACCGTGCGGTCAGGCCCCCTTCCGCCGTTGGGTTCTGACGAAGCCGCCGCCTCTGCCGCATCCACCGCCGAGGTGCTCACCGCCGAACCGATCGAGATCCGCGCCGGCAACATCAGCCGCACGATCGAGGGGGGCACGATGCGTTCTTGGGTCACCCTCACCAGCGCCGCCGATGGCACCGTGGCGATGGCGTTTGACCCCACCAAGGTTGCTGTCGATCTGCAGCAGGCCTTCAGGGACGTCGATGGCCACCCGGTCGATGCCTCTTTCACCCTCGGGGGCAATGGCCAGCCAGTGATCGTGGCTGACCAGCCGGGCACCATCTGCTGCGGGGAGGGTGCGAGTACCACCATCCTCGCCGCTCTCACCAACAACACCCGAACAGTCGACCTCCAACTCGTGGACGGACCGGCCCTGTTCACGGTGGCCGATGCGAAGGCCTACGG
>CAMDIH010000031.1 GCA_945898515.1 Candidatus Neomicrothrix parvicella RN1
ATCATCCCGTAGTTGGTGACCAGTCGCGTTCCCACTTCATCCACCACGTGATCGACCACTCCTACGACCATCGCAACGTGGGCCTCCAGCGCAGGCCGTATGGCTTGCTGGGCCGGCGAGGTGATGGCACCGAGGATCATCTCGGGCGAGCCGAAGACGTCCTGGAGGTGGTTCATGGATTCCGGGTTGCTGAGGTCGATGGTCCCGAGCCGGTCCTCGATGGCCCCGGCGTCGTTGCGAAAGGAAGATACGTAACTGGTGAGAAGGTCGTTCATCCGATCGCGTATGTGGGGTACACCGAACAAACTGTGGTGCGCGATCTCGTGAACACAGGTGAGGAGCCGGATCTCCTCAGGGTTGATGCTCCATTCGGTGGCAAAGGCATCGAGGTTGGGCACCAACAGGTGCAACTCATCGGCGGCTGTCCCGGTGATCGGCCGCGGGATGGGCAGGTCGTACTGGCCGAAGGAGCGCTGAGCGAGGTGGCCCACCATGGAACCCGCCGTCATCGCCAGCATCATGGGTTGGAGCATCTGAAGCATGCCGGCGAGAGGGTCGGTGGGCCCGTCGTTAGACGGGGTGTCGATCTCGGCGGTGGGGGATGGGCTGAGGGCCTCGGCGAGGCGCTCGGCCAGCGGGCGATAAGCATCGAGGGTGGTCTGTGCCCAAGTGGAGCGGTTCACGGGGAGGACCGACACCGCCCGGCCGTTGACCGAGGTAGGTAGTTCCAATACCTGCGCCACGTTGAGCTCGGCCACGCGGGCCAGTTGCTCGATGTCGATGCGTTCGATCGGGTCCACGTTGGCTTCGCTGTGGCCATCGGTGGCTACGTTGATGGCCAGGTGGCGGGCGTTGTCCCAGGGGCTGGCGCCCTGTTGCCCGAGCATCCGGGCAATGTCGCCGAAGAGGGGAATGCCTTCGAAGGGATTCCCGAATGGACCCTGATCGCTCACGGGGGCATCGTAGAGCAGATGACCTCTGATGCACCCCGCGGCGGATCCACCGTTCTCATTACCGGCGCCGCTGGTGCGCTGGGCCGACACGTCGTGGCCCTGGTGGCGGCCGATCCCGCGGTGGAGCGGGTGCTGGCCCTGGATCAACGTCCCCTCGGCGATCTTCCGGCCCGCGTGGAGCCCTATGTGGTGGCCCTGGAGCAGGCCGATCTCAAGCATCTGGCCCACGGCGTCACCGTGATCGTTCATCTTGCCCAGGCCACCGGTGTCGTTCCTTGCTCCCCCGGGGAGGCCGGCGACGCAGCGTTGGCGCGGCTCGTGCTGGAGGCCGCCACCGCCGTAGGAGCCCACCACGTGGTCTTGCTCTCGAGTGCCATCGCCTACGGCGCCTGGGCCAATAATCCGGTGCCGCTCACCGAGGAGGCGCCACTGCGTCCGAACCCGGGAGTGTCGTGTGCGTCCGAGAAGGCTGAAGTGGAGCGGGTGGCGGCTGAGTGGCGTGACGACCATCCTGGGGTGACGGTCACTCTCTTGCGACCCACCGTGACCGTCTGCGCGCAGGGTAACGGCTGGCTGGCTCGGGCCCTGGCGCGATCCTCGGCCTTGCCGGTAGTGGAAGACGAGCCGCCCGGTCAGTTCCTTGATGTGGCCGATCTGGCCTCCGCGGTGGATCTGGCGCGTCGGGCTCGCCTCGACGGGCCGCGCAATGTGGCCCCGGATGGATGGATCGATGGCGACACGGTGAGGGCATTGGCCGGCGGTGGACTCCGACTGGGGGTGCCGGAGCGGCTGGCGGTGCGATGGGCGGGGTTGCGTTGGCGCTGGGGCCTCGGGGCCACCCCACCCGAACTCCTGCCGCTCACAGCCCACCCCTGGGTGGTGGCTAACGATCGCCTCAAGGCGGAGGGGTGGGCCCCCACCGCTTCCAACGAGGAGGCCTATGTGGCGGCCCATGAGGCCAGCCGCTGGGCCGCTCTGAGCCCCACGCGTCGACAAGAGGTGGCGTTGGTGACCGCCGGTGGTGTGCTGCTGGTCAGCGCCGCGGGTATCGCCGCGATGGTTCGTCGTCGCAGACGACGCGCTTAGCGGCGCGTCCTGGGTTGTTCGCCCACGATGAGGGTGGCGTCGATGTGTTGGCCGTCGCGCCAGTAGCCCACGGCGATCGCGTCGCCCGGGCGGTGGTCGCGAACAGCCACCACGATTGAAGAGGCTGATTCCATCGGTTCGCCGTCGATTTCGGTGATGGTGTCCTTGGCCCTCAGGCCGGCGAGGTCGGCCGGACTTTCGGTGCGCACGCCGAGGATCTCGGCGCCTCCATCGATGTTCAGAGCCAGCGTGGTGGCGGCGCTGCTGTCGGTGCAGTTGATGCCGAGCCACCCGTGGATGGCGTAGCCGTAGGTTATGAGCTGGGCAGCCACTCGCCCCACGAGGTTGATGGGGGTGGCGAACGCGAACCCACTGGCCTCGGCGGTGCCGATCGGGGTGAGGATCCCGATGACCGATCCATTGGCATCAACGAGGGCTCCGCCACCCCCCGTCTCGCCGATCGGGGTATCGGTTTGGATCATCCCGTGGAGCGACTCGTCCCCGGCGGGGATCCTGCTCTCCACGGCGCTTATCACCCCCGATGACACCCATGGGGCACTCCCGCTCTGGAGGGCGGAGCCGACGGCGACGCTGGGGGCGCCGACCACGAGATCGGTGGATGATCCGAGGATGGCTACGGGGAGGTCCGTGGCGGCGATCTGAACGACAGCCACGTCGGTGAAGGGGTCGAGACCCCGCACCTGGCCCTCGAAGCGGCGTCCGTCGGCGAGGACCACTTCGATGGCTTCGGCATCGGCGATCAGGCGGGCGCTGGTGACGAGCATCCCGTCGGTGCGAACAATCACGGCGGTACCGGCGGTAGAGCCTTGCGGCTGGGTGAGCACCAGACGGGCCAAGGCGGGAGCGAGGCGTTCCGCCACCACCGTGACGCCACGGTCATCGCGCAGCAGCGGCGAGGAAACCACCGGACTCACCGCCACTTTCTCCACGACGACACGCGTTGCGACGGCACCGGAAAAGGTGCCGGTGATGGCGAGGGCCCCCAGGGTGAGGGCAACCCCGGCTACTCCCGCTCCGATCGCCGTAGACCAGATCACTCGACGGGCGGCGGGAGTGTGCCCCGGACCGGGGCTACCCGGCCCCGGCGCGCCGGCCCCAGCCATCTCCGAGGGGTGCCGCCACAGGCGGTCCGCGGGCGGCAAGGGGGGATCGAAGCTGCCGTCGTCGTCGGAGTCGTCGCGGGGCGGCATAACTGGAACGGTAGTGGTGCCCTGCGCCGAGGGGGTCGCGGGCCATCTACAGTGGACAGCGATGGATCGCTTCCGCGCCTCTGCGCCCGCAGCGGGCGACGATTGGATTGCCCTGTCTAGCGAGGACCTTCCGGTGGCCGAGGTCGCCGCGTGGGTTGTGCGCCCTCACTGTGGGGCGGTGGTCACCTTTACCGGCACCGCCCGGGATCACTCACGGGGCCGAGAGGGCGTGCACCGACTGGACTACGAGGCGTATGAGGAACATGCCGTGGTCCGCATGGAGGCCGTGCTCAACGACTTGCGGGTTCGGTGGCCGGTCGTGGGTCGAGTGGCGTTGCTGCATCGCACCGGGGTCCTCGCGGTGAGCGACGCCGCCGTGGTGGTGGCCGTGTCGGCTCCCCATCGTGGCGAGGCCTTTGCTGCGGCCCGTTTCGGCATCGATGAAGTCAAACGCAGTGTTCCCATCTGGAAGCGGGAGGCGTGGGCCGACGGTGAGAGTTGGGGCGTCGACCCGCAGGCCCGAACGGAGGTGCGGCCGTGAGCCCACTGGTGTTCCTCCTGGTCGCTCTGGTGTTTTCGGGGGTGGGCTTCTTGGTGCTGTGGCTGCAGCATCGTTCCCCAACAACGCTGAACTCGGGCATCGAAGCGTTCCAACGAGAAATGGATGCCCTTGCCCCTCCGGGTGATGTGCCGCCTCCCCTGCGGCGCACGGCGCGGCCAGAGCGTCTTGATGAGGAGGCCTAGGTCATGGCCCGCGATCTCGCCATCGATCTTGGGACGGCCAACACCCTGGTCTACGAGCGGGGCCGCGGGATCGTACTGAATGAACCCACCGTGATTGCCCTGAACGAACACACCCAAGAGGTGCTGGCCATGGGGCAGGAGGCCTGGCAGATGATCGGCCGCACGCCGGGCCACATCGTGGCCGTGCGTCCACTGCGTCAGGGAGCCATCACCGATTTCGAGATCACTCAGCGAATGATCCGGCTCTTGTTGCACCGCGTGGGGGTGAGTCGTTTCAACCGCCCGCGGGTGGTGATTTGTGTGCCCTCGGCCATCACGGAGGTGGAACGCCGGGCGGTGACCGAGGCGGCCCGCCGGGCGGGGGCGGCGGAGGCCCACCTCATTGAGCAGCCCATGGCGGCGGCGATCGGCGCGGGCATGCCGATTCACGAGCCGGTGGCCAACATGGTGGTGGATGTGGGGGGCGGAACCTCCGAGACGGCGCTCATCTCCCTCGGGGGGGTCGTGGCTCTCAAGGCCGTGCGGGTGGGCAGTTTCGACATCGACGCCGCGATCACCCAGTTCATTCGCCGCGAGTATGGGATCGCGGTGGGGGAGCGCACGGCCGAGGAGATCAAGGTGGCCATCGGGTCGGCGTGGCCGGTGCGCGACGAAGTGAACGCGGAGGTTCGCGGTCGGGATCTCACCAGCGGTTTACCCAAGACGATCATCCTGTCCCCCGAGGAGGTGCGCTGGGCTATCGAGGAGCCGGTATCGGCCATCGTGGAATCGGTGGTGTCCTGCCTCGGCATGAGCCCCCCTGATCTGGCCCAAGACCTGATTCTCGACGGGTTGAAGTTGGTGGGAGGGGGCGGAATGTTGGCGGGCTTGGACCAGCGACTGGCCAACGAGACCGACGTACCGGTGCACCTCGTGGATGCGCCACTGGAGTGCGTGGTGCTGGGTGCGGGTAGTTGTATCGAGTCCTACGACCTCCTCAAAAACATGTTCATGGGGAGCAATCGCTAGCGCCCGGGGCGGTTTGGCTTCGACCGCTCCCTCCTGTGCCCTCTACCGTGGCGTCTCGTGGATCCTTCTTCGCCCCGCTCGCTGATCGCTCGTGCCTCGACTGCGCTGCTCGATGAGCGACGGCAGCTCACTTCCGCCGAACTGGCCGAGCTGGCCGGCCTGAGCGATGAGAGCGTGCCGGCCTTGGCGGCGCTGGCCCATGAGGTGCGCTTGTCGTGGTGTGGGCCGGAGGTGGAGGTGGAAGGCATCCTGTCGGCCAAGACCGGTGGCTGCCCGGAGGATTGTCACTTCTGTTCACAGTCGGCGCAGTTCGACACGGTGGTGCAGGCCACCCCGTTCCTGGATCGCGATGAGGTGATGGCGGCGGCCAAGGAGACGGCGGCCATCGGCGCGTCGGAGTTCTGCCTGGTGTTGGCGGTGCGCGGGCCCGACGAAAAGACGATGCAGCGGCTGGAGGAACTGGTACCTGCAGTGCGGGAGGAAACCGGGTTGAACGTGGCTGTCTCGGCCGGCATCCTCACCGAGGCCCAGGCGGTGCGCCTGGCCAAGGTCGGCACGCATCGGTACAACCACAACCTAGAGACGGCGCGTTCGTTTTTCCCGAACGTGGTTACCACCCATGCCTGGGAGGAGCGTTTCGACACGTGTCGTCTGGTGCGCGAGCAAGGGATGGAACTGTGCTGCGGTGCGCTATTGGGTATGGGCGAATCGGTGGCCCAGCGTCTCGAACTATTGGATCAACTGCGGGATGTCGAGCCGGCGGAGGTGCCGCTGAACTTCCTCAATCCGCGTCCGGGAACGCCTCTAATGATTCGGAAACTGGTGGAGCCGCTTGAAGCTATTCGTTGGATCGCGCTGTTCCGCCTGGCGCTTCCTTCGGTGATCTTGCGCTACGCCGGTGGTCGTGAGGTCACCCTGCGGGAGTTGCAGGCCCTTGGCTTGACCGCCGGGATCAACGCGCTGATCGTGGGCAACTACCTCACCACGTTGGGGCGTTCACCCGAGGAAGATCTGCAGATGTTGTCTGACCTGCGCATGCCGATCGGCGTGCTGTCCAAGGTCATCTGAGCGGTGCCCACCTCCGGTGTCGTTCATTGCTGCGGCTGTGGTCGGCGTTCGGCGGAATGTGCTGGGTGCGGGCTCATCCTCGACCCACCTCGATTTTGTGAAGGATGTGGGAAGCGACTCACCGTGCAGGTAACTCCGGCGGGTTTCTCGGCCCGTTGCAACCGCTGCGGCGCGTCACTTACTCGCTGAGGTCCTCGGCGGCCTGCCGCACCTGCCAGTCGCGATCCTGGCGTGCTTGTTCCAGCGCGGCGTCCACGGCCTCGCCCTCGAAGGGGGCCAAAGCCAGCACGGCCCGGCGGCGCACGGTGGCCTTGTCGGCGGTGGCCGCGAGGATGGCGGCCAGCCCCGCCTCATCGCCGATGGCCCCGAGGGCGGCGACAGCCGCTTCCCGCACCAGTGCATCATCGTGGGTGGTGGTGAGATGAGCGAGCACAGCCACGATTCCCGCCTCGGGGGGCTGACGCTCCCCGCTGGCCCAGGCCGCCACCTCCACCACGGTGGCATCGGCTCCGCTCAGGGTGTCGAGCAGCGACGGCGGACGATCCCCGGGCAGCAGGGCCACCGCTTCGCATGCTCGGCACGCCACGCCCGCCGCGGTGTCTCCGAGGGCGGCTTCGAGATCGTCGATGCGCAGGGCCCCCATTCGCTCGAGAGCACCGATAGCGCTGGCCCGCACTCCGCGGTCGGGGTGGTTCAGGCCCGAGCGGGCGGTGGCCTCGTCGCCGTGGTGCCCGGCGAGGACGACGGTGCGGCGAGCCTCGTGGTGGGCCGGATCGGTCATGGCGACGCGTGGCTGAGCGTTGGGTTGGTGCCCAGCACGGCGAGGCCACCGATGACGGCGAGTCCGGTACCAATGGCGGCCAGGGGTACCCCGAAGCGGGCGCGTCGCCACCCGCCACGGCGGCGGTGATCCCCGCGGTTTGGCGCGCCGGTCTCCTCCAGGGTGTCTTCCTCCTGCCCGCGACTTGAGGTGCGCCTCGATAGTGAGCACGCTGGGTGGATGCTACCGCTAGAAAACCTTGCGCCTAACCCCACTGCGGACCCTGATCAGCCTCGTCGAGTTGGGCGAGGCTGGTGGATCGGGGGCGCGGTGGTGGCGGCGGTGGTGGCGGCGGTGGTGGCTGCCGCGTTGATTCCGCTGCCCTATGTGGCGTTGAGTCCGGGGAAGGTCTGGCCGGTGAACAATCAGATCACGGTGGTAGACGCCAACAGTTTCCCGCCCGTGCAGCCCGTTGCTTTTACCACCGTGGATGTTGGGTCCACATCGGTGCTGGAGGCATTGGTCGGCTGGTTGGATAAGGACGTTGATGTGTTGCCGGAGGAGATGATTCGGGGCGATCGGTCGGCCAGCGCGAACCTTCGCTACAACGCCGCACTCATGGATGTCTCGATTTCTACTGCCATCGCGGTGGCGGAGGAGTATCTCGGCGAGGACGTGACAATCACCGTTGCGGGAACCATTGTGCGGGAGATCCAGCCGGATTCGCCGGCCGCCGCAGTGTTGGAACTCGACGATGTGATCCTGACGGTGGATGGCGAACCGGTCAATGAAATCGGCGAGGTGGGCACCTTGTTGCAGGTGGGGGGACCGGGAGCGTCCCATGTGCTGGGGGTGGAGCGACCGGCGGGCAGCACTACCCGGATCGAGCTGCCGGTTACCACGGTGGCGTCGACCGATGAGCCCGAGCGCGCCGTGATCGGGATTGTGCCCGAGGACCGAATCGTGGGCTTTGATTTTCCCATTGACGTCACGATCGACTCCGGTTCGGTGGGCGGACCTTCCGCGGGTCTGGCCTTCACGTTGGCGGTGATCGACATCCTGACCCCGGGTCAACTCACCGGGGGTACTCGGGTGGCGGTGACTGGCACCATCGCGTTGGACGGCACGGTGGGGCCGGTGGGTGGCGGCGCGCAGAAGGCGGTAGCGGTGCGACAGGGTGGGTACGACGTGTTCCTGGTGCCAACCAGTGACTTTGAGGAGGTGCAGGCCCTGATCGGTGATGACGTGCAGGTGATCGCGATCGAGACCCTGGAGGAGGCCCTGGCGGCCCTCATCGACATGGGGGGAACTCCAGCGGAGTTGACCCCACCGCCGGCTGGCAGCGGGGGCTGACTCACCCGTCCCCGCCCCACTCCGAACGTAGTCGTAGCATTAGAGGGTCATGGCCGAATCGATCGACAACACCAGCATCGCCCGCAAGGTTTTTGGCGTAGGACGCCGTGGCTACGAACAGCAGGAGGTTCGAGCCTTCTTACATGAGGTGTCGTCGTTGGTCGAGCGCCTCCAGCGGGAGGCCGTGGCGCTGGAGGAGCGTGCCCATCGGGCCGAGGCCCGGCTGGGGATGTCGGAACACCCGGATGATTCGATGCTTCTCGAGATGTTGGGCGAGGAGACCACTCGGGTGCTGTCCTCGGCTCGTGAGGCGGCGGCGGAGATCCGCACGAAGGCCGAGGCAGCGGCCGAGCGGATCATCGATGCCGCCACGAGCGAGGCGGCCTCCACCCGGTCCGAGGCGGTCCGGGAGGCTGATCGGCGCCTGGCGGAGGCCCTCACCGAGAGTGAGTCGATGCGTACATCGGCCCGCCAGGAACTCGATCGTTTGAGCACCGAAGCCGCCGACGCCGCCCGTCATCGCCGTGAGGAGTTGGCGGCCCAGGCCCAGGCCGCTCGCGAGCAGCTCGACGCCGACCACGAACGGGCGCTGCAGGAGGCCGCCGCGTTGGCTGAGGCCGGCCGGCTCGAGGGTCGTCAGATGGTGGCGGAAGCGCAGGTGGTGCGAGAGCGAGTGCTGCGCGATTTGGCGTCGCGGCGCAAAAAAGCCCGCCAACAGGTTGAGAAACTCAATGCGGGCCGGGAGCGATTGCTGGAGGCATACGACCTGGTGCGGCGTACGACCGATGAGGCCACCAACGAACTTGTGGTGTCGCTGTCCGATGCTCGGATGGCGGGGGAGAGTGCCACTCGACAACTCGACGATGAGCCTGAATCCACCATCGAGCAACTCGAGGATGAGGTACGCACGGCCGTATCGCTCGATCCGCACTTAGCCGAGGGAAAGTTGCTGGAGTTAGTCGAGGACATGGGAGACGATGCCCAGGACCCCGGGCCACTATCCGGCGAGGTGCCGGTGGTGGTGGCGGAGGTGGTCTCTGAGGGAGAGCGTCCGCTGGCGGTGGCGGTGCAGCCCGAGGCGACTGATGCGGCTGATGCCCCCGGGGCCTCCGAGTTCGCGGCGCGGCGCGGCCGTAAGGGCCGGCGCCGCAAGGGAGGGGCCGGCGACGGGTTGCCGTCGGGCGCGTTGATCCGGGTGGAGCCACCCGCTGACGGTGAGGGGATTCGGATTCTCGGGGAGGCAGAGACCGACCCGGCGACGGCAACGCTTGAGGAGCCAGGGGTTGTGGAGGCCGTGGCGGATCTTCCGGCCGCCACGGATGTGTTCGCCCGCCTACGGGCCGATCAAACCGCCGAGTCTGGGCCCGAGGCCGAGGCCGAGGCCGAGGTGGAGGTTTCCGAGGATACGGAACCGGAGGCGATTGAGGATCCCGCTGGTGTGCCCTTCCGGGCGCGTGATGCGGCGATTGCTTCGATCGATAAGGAACTCACTCGTCGGCTCAAGCGCACGCTGGCCGACGAGCAGAACGAGGTGCTCGACCGTTTGCGGCGGGTAAAGCCCAAGGGGGTGGATGATCTTCTCCCTTCGTCGAGCGATCACGCGGCGCGGTGGGCCGAGACGGCTGCGGCGGCGTTGTCAGACGCGGCTCGCGCCGGGGCGGATGGTGCGCCGCCGTCGGTTGATGATCTGGTTGACGATCTGGCCAAGGAACTCACGGCTCCACTGCGAGATCGGATCGAGCGCAGTTTCGCAGCTTCAGATGGGAACCTCGACGATGTGGCCGACAGTGTGCGGGCGGTGTACCGGGAGTGGAAGGGCCAGCGTCTGAGTGAGGCATCGAGTCATTTTCTCACCGCCGCCTACGGCCGCGGCTCGTTCGAGCAGTTGCTTCCGGGCGGGCCGGTGTGCTGGGTACTCGACCCGGCCGCGCCCCCGTGCCCAGACTGCGACGACAACGTTCTGGCCGGGACGATTGTGAAAGGGGAGGAGTTCCCCACGGGGCATTGTTGTGCTCCGGCTCATCCCGGTTGCCGGTGTCTGGTGGCCGCGGCCAACCACTGACCCACCCCCGGTAGGCTCGCCGCCATGCGTGCCCCCAGTGATATGCCCCCCCGGGCGCCGCGATCGGTTGGTTCCGGTCGTGGCCGCACCTGGCTCGTCGTTGGCGGGGTCGCCCTTTTTGTCCTGGCGATGTCGCTGCGGGGCGTAGCGGGTTTCTATACCGACTTCCTCTGGTTTGATTCTCTGGGTAAGGCCGGGGTGTGGCGGGGGGTGGTGGGATCAAAGGTGATCCTGTCGCTGCTCTTCACCGCCGGGTTTTTCCTGGTCATGTGGGTGAACTTGGTGATCGCCGACCGGGTGGCCCCTCGGTTCCGACCCCCGGGGCCCGAAGATGAGTTCATCGAGCGGTACCAGGAAATCATCGGTGGCCGTAACGCCTGGATTCGCGTGGCTGTCGCCGGGTTTCTGGCGTTCATCGCCGGCACCGGCGTGGGGAGCGAGTGGGACTCCTGGCTGCTGTTCATCAACGGCGGGAAGTTTGGGGTAGCCGACGCGCAGTTTGGTACGGACGTCGGCTTCTATGTGTTCAAGTTGCCGTTCCTCAGTTTCCTGACGGGGTGGCTGTTCGCCACGTTTCTGATCGTGTTCGTCGTGACGGTGGTGGCGCACTACCTCAATGGCGGCATTCGAATGAGTGCTGTGCACAATCGGGTTACGCCGCAGGTGAAAGCCCATCTGTCGGTTCTGCTGGCGCTACTGGCGCTGGTGAAAGCGGGGGGCTATTGGCTCCAGCGTTATGACCTCACGGTGTCGTCGAGAGGTTTCGTGGGCGGGGCCGGTTACACCGATGTGAACGCACAACTACCGGCGATCAATCTGCTCTTGCTCATCTCGCTGGTGAGCGTGTTGCTGTTCTTGGTCAATATCTTCCGCCGGGGGTGGACGTTGCCGGTCGTGGGCATCGGACTGTGGGCACTGGTGGCAGTAGTGGCTGGGGCGATCTACCCCCAGTTCATCCAGCGGTTCACCGTGACTCCGAACGAACCGGAGCGTGAGCGACCCTTCATCGAGCGAAACATCGAGGCCACTCGCGAGGCGATTGGTCTCGACGCCGACGTGGTTCAGGTGAATACGTACGATCTCGAGACCGACAAGAACGAGATCGACCTCACCGCCAGTGACGCTTCTATTCGAAACATTCGGATTTGGGATCCGTCGGACATCGTGCTGGGCCGCACCTTCCCTCAGCTGCAGCGCGTTCGGGATTACTACCGAGTGAACGACGTGGATGTGGACCGGTACGAACTCGACGGTGTGCCCACGCAGGTGGTCTTGTCAGCCCGTGATCTCAATAGCGCCGGGGTGCCCCAGTCGTCGTGGGCGGCTCGACATCTCACCTACACCCACGGGTATGGCGCCATTGTGGCTCCGGCCAACGCGGTTGGTCCCGGTGGCGAGCCCAACTTCGTAGGCAAGGACATCCCGTACGTTTCCTCCTATGGCGAACTCGCCCTTGATCGTCCCGAGTTGTATTTCGGCGAGAACCTTGATTCCTACGTAGTGGTGGGTTCCCGACAACGGGAACTCAGCTACGAGGACGACACCAAGACCCAGTTCACTACCTATGAAGGCGATGACGGGGTTCAACTCGACAGCTTCGTCAAGCGGGCCGCTTTTGCCGTTCGCTTCGGAGATGTGAACCCACTGATCTCCAATCAGATCACCGAAAAGTCGAAGATTTTGTACATCCGTGATATCAGAGAGCGGGCGGCGACTCTGGCGCCGTTCCTCAGATTTGATGCCGACCCCTACCCGGTGATCGATGACGGCCGAGTGAAGTGGATCCTGGACGCCTACACGACGACTGATCGTTATCCCTACGCCGAGCAGGTCGATACGGCGCAACTCGGCGCCGGCAGCGGGCTCGATAGGAACTTCAACTACGTCCGCAATTCGGTGAAGGCGGTGGTGGATGCCTACGAGGGCACGGTGGACTTCTACGTGATGCCGACGGACGACCCCATCATTGATGCCTACCGTCGGGCCTTCCCGGATCTATTCACCGACTTCTCAGAGATGCCGGAGGGGTTGCGGGCCCATCTGCGCTACCCCGAGGACCTGTTCCGGGTGCAGACCACCATGTGGGCGAGTTACCACGTGTCTGACCCCGACGGCTTCTACCAGGGCAACGACTATTGGGATGTGGCTCGTGATCCCGGCACTACCGGGAGCGTTGGCGGCACCCAGACCACCGACAGTTCCGGCCGGGTGATCGCCGCCCGGGATGCCCGGATCGAGCCGTACTACCTCTTCACGCAACTCCCGAAGGCGAAGGAGCCATCGTTGGTTCTGGTGCGACCCTTTGTGCCTACTTCCCGAGGCGACGACAACCAGTTGCTCACCGCGCTGATGGTCGGTCTGAGCGATGGCGACGATTACGGCAAGTTGCAGGTGTACGTGATGCCGCGCGGCAACCTCCCCAAGGGGCCGTCCCTCGTGCAGGGGGAGATCCAAAGCGACAGCGATGTGTCGCAGACCCAAACGCTGCTCGATGGGGGCGGCTCGAGTGTGCAGTTCGGTTCCCTCACCGCCATCCCGGTCGACGGCGGTTTGCTCTATGTCCGGCCGTTCTATGTGACTTCAGACCAGACCGAGGTGCCCACCTTGCGGAAGGTGATTGTGTACTTCGGGGGGGAAGTGGTGATCCGCGACAGCCTTGATGAAGCGTTGGCGGTTCTCTTTGGTGAGGTGGGCTCCACTCCCGCCGATCCCGACGTGCCGGATCCGGCTCCGACGTTAGGGACGTTGACCGATCGGGTAGCGGCGCTGTTGGTGGAGGCCGAGGACCTCTTCACCGAGGCCGACGCGGCCTTGCGCGACGAAGGCGATCTGGGGGCCTATGCGGATCTCACCGCCGAAGCTCGCCAGAAGATCGCCCAGGCCGAGAAACTCCTCCGAGAAGCGGTCGCCGAGTCCACCGATCCCCCGGCCACGACCACCACCACCGAGCCGTCGGCCTCGACCTAACGGGCCGGCCCGGGTCGTCGGGCAGGTTGCCGCCAGGGTGTCGCGCCGGTAGGGTTGCCCCCTCTCACCAAGTCGTCGCGGGGTGGAGCAGTCAGGTAGCTCGTTGGGCTCATAACCCAAAGGTCGCAGGTTCAAATCCTGCCCCCGCCACCAACCTAGCTGCAACCGAACATCCAGGGTCGGAGAGTGTCCGACAGGGTTGAGGAGCAGTTCGAGATCGAGGGCCTGGTGCAGCCGGGCCCTCGATTCGCGCTAGGGTTCGGGCCGAAGCGTGGCGAGGAGGCGTTGGATCTACTCCGCGGTGACGACGGCGAGGATCTCGGCGCCACGCTGATCGCCGGTGGCGAAGTACCATCGCAACCGGGTGAGAACCTGCGGTGCGAGGGGAGCGAATAGGACCATGACGGTCGAGCGCGGCGGGCCACGGCCCGAGGTTGAAACCCACTGGCCCACGGCCCGGATGAGTATCGGGCACCTTCAGGGCCGACATCAGAGAGGTTCGTGACGCGTTGAGGCGAGCTGCACACATGCCGATGACCGATGTGCTCAAGACGCTTCAGGAGGCCACGACGCAATGACCAGCGAAGCTGCCAACAATCGCATCCTCGACTACTTCCGCGCCTGCGTCGAGGCTGAACACGCCGCGAGCCAGTACCGGATCCTCGGGTCCAAGGGGGTCCTGCTCCTTGAGTCGGGCTCGGCCCCGTTGGAGGACGGCGCCGTCATGTTGCCGAAGGCGAACCAGGCGCGCCACTGGGCTGGGGCGCGCCAGAGCGCCGGAAGCAACGAGGTGCTGTTCGCCGGATGGCCCGTTGTACGAAGCCGCCGCAAGGAGAACGGCAAGAACACCGATGTGGCCGCTGCCCTCCTGTTCACCGAGGTATCGCTCACCCGGGCGGGGGCCGACGACTTCTGGCTGGCGCCGACATCGCGTGCCGTGGACCTCGACGATGCGGCGCTGGCTCTCCTCGGAATGTCCACCGACGAGCGCGAGCAGCTGTTGCGCGACTACGCCTCGGCGATTCGTCCTGGATCGGCTGGTCCGCTGAATCAGGCCATCCAGTTTCTTCGCGATGCGAAGATTCTCGTAGGCGAACACGACGCGTCAGCACTCGCAACGTTCGATAGTGCGGCGACCATGAGCAACTCCGCCATTGCCTGGGCCGGTGATGCCGACCAGTCGGCGTTTACCCGCGCGCTTGTGGAGGACCTCGACGCGCTTCGCAAAAAGCCTCCTGCCGAACTGTTGGCCGGTCCCTTGGGCATACTGCTCGGCCAGCCCGCCGATCCCGACGGCGAGATTAACCCCACGCCGGCTGTGCTGCCGACGACCCTCGAGCAGGAACGGGCGATCTGCTCAGCCCAGAGATCCCGGCTGACGGTGGTGACGGGGCCTCCTGGCACCGGCAAGTCACAGGTGCTCGCTAACACCGTTGCGGCGGCGTTGGCGTCGGGGGAGTCGGTCCTGTTGGCGTCCAAGAACAACCATGCGATCGACGTCGTTCACGAGCGAGTTGCGGGAATGCATCCTGGCGCAGTTCCGATTCGTGCCGGCAAGCGGTCGTTCCGGGCTGAGGCGGCGCAAGCGATGGGCGCAGCGATGTCGAAGCAACAAGCCGACTCCTCCGGTCTGGCCACCGCTCGGCAGCAGTGGGAGCGCGTGCGTGGTTTGGTGGAAGAGCCCTACCGGCAGATCGCAGAGCGGGCGCAGGTTCAGACCGAGGTCGAGGCCCAGAGGGTGGCCATTGAGCACTGCCGGCGAGGTCTCCCGACCGATCTAAGCGTGGATCCGCTGCTCGTGGACGCCGAGTTTCTTGCTGCCAGTGTTGGTTCGGCTCGACGCCGACTGCGGGTGTACGGGGCGCTTCCGGAGCGCTGGTTCTGGCAGAAGAAACGGAAGCGTACCGCCGAGCGTGAACTCGATGAGGCGGTCGCCACAGTGGCGGCGCTGGCCGATACCGGGGCGGAAGTGGCGTTCCGCCGAGCCCTCACCGAGCGCCCCGAGGCGGTCATCGATCTCGGGGCGGCGGTCGTCGAGTTGCTCACGCGACTCGGCCAGCTCCAACAAGCGGAAACGAGACTTGCACTCCTTCCCGACACCGCGTTGGCGGATCAGGCCATCAGTGACTCGTTCGCCACTCGGCAACCGGTCGCCGCCGATGTCTTCGGTGCGACCTGGCGTGAGCTCTTGCGGCCGATGGCGCCGGCCCGGCGCGACGCCCGGCACTACCAGTCCGGCCTGGCTTCCCGCGCGGAGAGCGGTTCTGGCATCGGCCCGCTGAAGAGCCAGCTCCCCGCCACGCTGGCCGTGTTTCCCGTCTGGTCGGTGACGAGTCTGGCGGCGGGGGGATGGTTCCCACTCACGCCCGGGCTCTTCGATCTGGTCATCATCGACGAGGCGTCGCAAAGCGATATCGCTTCGGCGCTGCCGCTGTTGTTCCGAGCGAAGCGAGCGATGGTTGTGGGTGACCCCAACCAGCTCACCCACATCGCGAACCTGGGGGCCAACGTCGATGCTCATCTCGCCAACAAGCACGGGCTCGACGAGCACGAGCATGGCCGCTACTCCTACCGAGACACGTCGCTCTACGGGCTTGCGGCCTCGAGGCTCAACGGTGAGCCGGTTTTCCTCAACCGTCACTTCCGCTCACACCCCGACGTCATCGGGTTCTCGAACGAGGTGTTCTATGGCGAGCGGCTCAGGATCGAGACCAATCCCGATCGATTCCTCCCCGGCCCAGCCTTCCAATGGCATGACGTAGAAGGTCGCTTCGAACCGGGGCCCGGTGGTAGGTCGGCGAAGAATTTCCCGGAGGCCGAGGCGGTGGTGGAACTCCTCGGCGTCGTGCTCGACGAACTGGCGGGGACCGACAAGACCGTCGGCATCGTCACCCCCTTTGCCCCTCAGCGAGATCTCCTGCGTGAGCTCAAGGACGCCCGGTTCGAAGAGCAGGTCACCATCGACACCGCTCATGGGTTCCAGGGAGACGAGCGCGACGTGATGATCTTCTCGCCGACGGTCACGAACGGGGTACCGCCGGGCCTCGTGCGCTTCGCCGGTAACCCCAACCTGCTCAATGTGGCGCTTACCCGGGCCCGAGCGCGAACCATCGTCGTTGGTGATCAGGCCTTCGCACGGGAGTCCGAGACTCTGCTCAGCCAGCTTGTGAGTTACGCCGACCGGGTCGAGTCCGCTGGTTGAGGCGGCGGGTCTCTGGTCGAGCGGCACTGGTCTCCCTATGGAGGTGCAATCGGATCGAAGCATCGCAGCCTCCGCTCCGGGATGCCCTCCGTCCGGGGTTGATGCCCCGGGGAAGACTGTCCCGCGGTCGTTTGCTGCTGCCGGTCCCTCGGGACGAGCGGTTTCTTCCGGACCTCAATGCTGGCGGGCTCCCCCCGCATGACACCCGCGGTTGCTCCGGCGCTACCGGGTTTGTCACACGTCCCTCGTAGTACGCGTTGCCGTGTCATCACCACCATTGCCTCGCAGTCTCCCGGTGCGCGCCTGCGCTCCTAGCCCGATCTGCGACCTACGACATGCACGAGATCACCGACAATCTGGTGGAGATTGGCCTGCTGGGCGGAACCCGACTGACGTGGGAGGAACCCACATCCTTGCCGGCACTCACGCAGAACAGTCAGCTGACCCAGTTGGAGGCTGCCGGGCTGCTCACCGGCGCCCTCCTCGGCGGCGTCGGCATCGCCTGTGCCGAGTTCCAGTTCTTCGCCGGCGCCATCGACCAAGGAATGATCGGCTACGTCGAATGCGATCACGGACCGCACCACCACCGCTTCGACCTCCGCTCCCCGCGAGTCACCTTCGAGGCACGAGGTCTCCGTGCGTGCGACGAGCCCGGATGCGGGCTGCTCGGCGAGGCGTAGCCCGACCCGCGCTTTCGAGCCCTTCTGGTCGCACTTGGCCCGAGCAGCTCCCGACGCCAGCGTGGGCGTCAAGGCGGGCCCCGGGGCCCGGGCAGCGAATTGTTACTGCCGAGGGTCCAGGGTGTGCGGGATCAAATCGAGGATCCGCAGGAGGACAAGGCTCCGGTCCAGCCGGGCCCCCGTTTCAGGTGCGGCCTCGGCGCGCATTACGGGGCCCGCTCTGCTCATACGGCGACCCAAGCGGGTAGTGCGATGCACCCGGTGTGGTGTAGTTTTTCCTGCGTCCCAGGGGCAAAAGGGCCACATAACCAGGGGGAAGCGTGCGACACAAACCGACGACGCTGTTGGATCGGCTTGGCGCGTTGTGGGGCCTGCTCACCATTAGTGATCAGGACTACACCGCCTACATGCGGTCCTACGGCGAGCTTTTCGTGGACTCACCGGAGAACACGAAGGCGGATTACGACCAGGGTGTGGCGCTGCGGGGGTATCCCCAGGGGAGCAGCAACGAGTTGGCCGAGCTCTACAAAGTGATCCACTTGTTGTGCACGCTGGGCTCGGTGGAGAAGATGTATATGCCACCGACAATCGACCCGGAGCAGTCGGTGCTCCAGAACCAGATTCTGTTCGAGCGAATCGTGGCGGAGGACCTGCAGCTGCGTCCGGGTCATAAGGTGCTCGACTTGGGCTGCGGATGCGGCGCCATTGCCGAGCACATGGCGGAGTTGACCGGGGCAACCCCCTACGGCGTGAATCTGGATCTGTCGCAGATCCAGAAGGCTTGGCGGAACCCGAACCTGCCGAGCGACAACTTCGCCGTGGGCGATTTCAACAAAGCCCTCGAGTTCGACGACGCCTCATTCGACGCGGTGTACGCGATTCAGCCGATGACCTACGTGAGTGATCACGACTTCACCTTCTCCGAAGTGTTCCGGGTACTGAGGCCGGGCGGCCGGTTTGTGATCAACGACGTGGCGGCGCTCGATGCCTACGACCGCGATAACGAGCACCAGCGCAGGTTGATCCAGCACTCCCGGGAACTCACGGTGTTCGGAGGGTTCTGGTACTACCGGTACTGGGAGGACACCTACCGGGCAGCCGGCTTCGAGTTGGTGTCGTCGGTGGGTCGGCCAGCGGTGGAACTGATCAAGAAAGAGGTCGCCCTCTTCGACAAGTACGAAGCGGCGTTCAAGGCCCTGGCCAAGTTGCATCTGATCCCGAAGAAGACCGACGCGCTGATGCAGCGTATGAATGCCAACAGCCAGTCCTATATCCAGGCCGAGGAAGAGGAACTCCTCACCCTCAACTGGCATTGCGTCGGCCAGAAGCCCGCCTAGTCGACCGATCTGGCCTGGAGCGAAGGGTGGTACCGGGCAACGATTGATCGGCGACCACAAACGAGGTAAGCACACGGATGGATTCGCATTGGTCCTACCGCCTGCAGTCCCGGACAGTGCGGGCGTTGCGCCTGCTGGCCTGGGTGCCACCGTCACTGAGATTGCCGATCGCCGAGCGGTTTCTGCGCCGACCGGAACAACCAGGGCCGGCGCCCGAACACGTGCTGCAGTACTTGGTGAGTTCAACCATCGACCGGGGCCGAGGGGCCGACGCCAATCCCGGCGCGGTGGCCTCCCGATCAGAGGCGGCACCCAAGAAGCGGGTGAAGAAACCGGTCCTGGTGGGGCAAGCCGATTTTTTCTATAAGGGCCAATACCGTCAATACGCCACCCCCACCATGGGGGCCTTCGCCATGACCGCTACCGGGGTCCTGGCCGCCACCAGCGGGTCGCCCACGGGGGTGCTGTTTGGCCGCCGACGGCCCACGGTGGCGGCGATGCTCTCGGGTCATTGCGATAGGGGTGCGGCTCCCATCGTGGTTCTCAGCGGCGAGGCGGTCGCACTGGCGGTCTTTCTGCCGAGGTGGGATTCGGCGGACGCCGCTGAAGAAGTAGCCCAGTGGTTAGGGGGGCGAGGACCGTTGCCCCGCCAGTACGCCGATCTCGAACGCGGCGTGCCGGTTGCTGGCGACGACGGGGTGCGGCGCACACGAGTGCGAAACCGGGTCGGCAGCGCAATCGAAATGGTCGGCGCCGCCTTGCGTTCGCGCCACCTCTCACTCCTGGCGCTACACCCGCATGATTCAGACGCGATGGGCCTGCACCTCACGTTGTTTGCCGTGGAGGCGCTTGATGCTGATGCATTAGAGGAGCAATACGCCTTGCCCCCCGAGGAGATTGCGGCCCATCGCCGGGCTGCCCGTGATCACGACGAGTTCCTGGTGTTTCTGGTGGGCGGCACCGAAGAGGTATTCACCCAGTGCTCGCAGAACCTTTTCGTGAAAGAGGCTCTCGATCCGCCCGCTAGTGCCGAAGCGGCCGTTGCCCCGGAAGATGCGTCGATCGGCGCAGCCTCGCTGGAGGGCTTCTTGTCGCACCAATTCGAGGCGTTCCAGGTCACCGCCTCAGCCGATGGGGTGCCGGGAGCGTCGCCTCGAAATGGGCAGATTGGGCGCGCTGGTTTCCTGGGGCATCGCTTCGGTCGGCCCTATCTCCTCATTCCCTATCACCCCGGTAATGCCATACATGGGCACGCGGCCAAGATCTGGTCGAACCCGGTCAGCACCGTGGTGATCCCCGATGACCACAACCAGTTTCGGTGTGTGACGCTTTCTGGAAGGACTGCGGTCTCATCGCACGCCCGCGTGGTGCGCCGGTTTGAACACGTGGCCGCATTGGCCGCACAGCCCGTTGGTGAAGCCGAGGCCACCACGAACGAGCCGGTCTACTGGTTTGTGATGAGGATCGAGGAGGTCCTCTGGGAGCGGGAACGGTTAGCGGGGAACCGTTTGCTGGCCGAACGAGCGGCCTGCACGATCAACGCCGAGGGCGAGGGCCGTCACACCAAGAAACCCAAGTACTTCGCCACCGCCGTGGCGGCGGAGTACGAGATGGCACTGCAGCATCACCGTGAATCGGCGGGGCGGCCGGTGGATCCAACCGGGGCGGTGCGGGACGACTGGGTGGCATCGCTAGAGGGTGCCTTGGCGGCGCGCCGGGAGCACCTCGCCACTCTCGGCTAGCCCCGTTGGGGCCGTCCCCTGCGCGCTCCATTGTCATCGTCCTCACCTTGGCCCTCGGGGGTTCTCGTCAGGCCACCTCGCGTGATGCCCACCGACCTCGGGACGCGTCCATGGTCGTGGCACGACGAACTCGACGGAGCGCCGCCCTTCGCCAATCGTGGCTACGAGGTGGGTTCCTAGGCTGTCGAGAATGACGAGACGATCGCGCTGGTCATGAAGCGGGGCCGACCAAAACTGATCACAGGCCGCTGATGATCCGACTACCCTCGGCCACGGCGCGGCCTGGGCTGGCCGTCGTCGCCATCTCGGAGGACCACGGTGGTGCCGAGGCAATGCGAATCGCCCTACCCCCCGAACTAGTGCACGGCGGCTTCGGCCAAGGAGCAGGTTTAGAGGAACGAGCAACATGATACGACCCGAACAGTTGCTGGCCGACAGACATTGGCGGCGCCGCCACAGCCGGTACGCGTGGTGGTCTTTGGTGGGTGGCGGATTCATCTCCCTCCTCTACACCGGCATCCGGGCCAAGAGGGTCGACTGGCTCACGTGGGGGGCGATCTACGGCGTCATCATGATCTCCTTAACTCAGATCAGCTCGGCGTTGTCGCCAGCCGACCCGGACGCGCCCACGCCACTGGTGCCCGGCCTCCTCAACAACGCCTTCGTGATCGTTGCTGTCGTGTCGGGGATTCACGTGCTTCGGGTTCGTAAGGATTGGCTCAGATGGAAGGCGACGGCGCTAGGACAGCCGCAGTGGTACGACGCGTCGGCGGAATTGAATCCCGCCCCCAGTAACGTGCCTAGCCCTAGCGACGTGGCTTGGGGCGGTCGGGTGGCGGTTGACCTCCCGTGGCGCAACGCCACGGAGCAGATCGACCCCTTCGCCCTCGCAGAACCGTGGCGGCGCTACGTGGTCGACGCCCTCGGGGCCCAGGCCCGCTTTCACACCGCGGTCAACAGTGCCCGGACCGGTCCGCTCCAGGACCGCCTGCGCGAGATTGAAGACCGCGTCGACACCGGGGTCCGCGAGGTGTGGGGTATCGCCGGCCGCGGCCACGAACTCGCCGATGCCGTGCGCCGCATCGATCCCGCTTCGATCCGCGCCGAAGTGGCCCTCTGTACGGACAAGGCCGTGGCGTCAGGCTCGGCCACCGATCAACGCACCCTCGAGTCCCTGCGGTCCCAGTTGGCGAGTGGCGAACGTCTCGAGGCGGTCATCGGCGATACCGACAGCCAACTCCGTTGGCTCAATGCCCGGCTCGATGAGGCCGTGGTGGGCACGATCGAACTTTCGGTCCAGGCCGAGGACGTCGCCGACCTCGGCGGCCTTCGGCACGACGTCGATCAGGTGGTGGATGAGATAGAAGCCCTCCGCCAAGCCATCGATGAGACCGGCGGCGGGCCCTCCCCCTCCACCCCTACCTAAGCGACACTGCGGCGGAGGGGGCCGGGTGGCGTCGCCAGGTAGGGGTGCCCATCGAAACGGCCGCGCTCGAGGATGCCTGGGCCTCGCGCCGGGAGCACCTCGGCGGTTAGTGGGCGTCGTGGCGAGGAATTGCGCCGGCTGTCGCCTGCGGGGGATGAGCGGGCCGGGCGGAGGATGGGCCTTCGATATTGAGGTGAGGTAGCCACTTCAGCCACTTCGGGAACCACCAGGCCGCTTTTCCGAACAGTTCCATCGCGGCGGGTACCAACACCATCCGCACGATGGTTGCATCGATGAACACGGCTACGGCCATACCGAACCCGATGAGTTTGACGGTGGGACTGGCGTTGGTGACGAACGAGGCAAACACCACGATCATGATGAGTGCAGCGGTGGTGATGACCCGAGCCGTCTTGGCCAGCCCGAGCACTCATGCGTCGGTGAATGCTTGAGGCTTGCCCTTGGGCAGGCTGGCCACCACCAGCAGGGGTCCATTGGTTCCGGGGCCGAACCCCTCATCGATCAACACAAACGCTTCCCGTTGGGAAAGTCCAGTGGGTAGCGAGAAGTCGTCGGGAATGCCGAAGTGCACGCGCAGGAGGGGTGCCGCCAACAGCAACCTCTCCACCAATGGCCACCGACAGGTCGCTGGGGGGCAGGTTTGCCGCGGCATCGCTCAGTGCCCGGTAGATGTTGGGGGCCCAATGCCGTCACGGCGCCTCGCTCGGCTTCAGGGAACGCCGCCGCTAGTTCGACCAAACGAGTTTGGGCATTGTCCGTGAAGGGATTTCCCACCGAGGCCACGCCGGGGGTTTTTGCGAGCTCGGCCACTGCTGCAGTGACGGCGGCCTAGTGGGTGGGAGTGGTGAGCGTTTCGCCCTTGGGAACCGAGAACACCACCGTCGCCGTCGCGGCATTCAGAGCCGGGAACTTGCTCGAAAGCAGGGTGAGAGCGGCTTGGGAATCCGTGTTGGGGATGGAAAAACTATTCGAAAGGGCGTCTTGATCGTGCACGCTCTGGTAGCCCGCGAATACCAGTAGAACGATCCACACCAGCAGGGTCACGCGGTGATGCACCGAAATGAGCCGTCCGAGCCGTCCCAGGAAACCTAGATCGGCTGCACCACTACCAGGGGTGCCGGTGGTAGAGGTTTGGTTGGCGGGAGACATCACGGCAACCTATCGGCCTGTCTGTGCGCCTCTCCGGAGTGGTTGGTTCGGAATCCGGGCAGGGCGGCGACGCGGCTAGTACCGTACAATCTCTGGCGGCAAATTGCGGTCGGTAAAATCTGTCCGGCGATGAAAGAGAGATTTCTACATGAGCATTTCCCCACTGCGGGCGGCGGGTGCGGCGGCGATAGCCTTGGTGTTGCTTGCCGGTTCGGCCTGTAGCAATGACGATTCGTCCTCCGATACCACCGAAGCGACCACCACCATCCCGGGTGGTAGCGATGCGGCCGCCACGGTCATCTTCGACAAGATGATCCAGGGTCAGTTGGTCACGGTGGGTTGTTTCACCGGCGCAGTTGACGGCATCATCGGTCCGTTGACCGATGCCGCCATCGTGGCGTACCAGACCGCCAGAGGGCTCGAGCCGGATGGCGAGCTCGGGCCGAAAACGGACACCGCGTTGAGCGAGGACGCCGCCGCCAACAAAGTAGTGTGCGTGGCGACTCCTACGCCCACCACCGCTCCTACGACCACCACTGTTCCCAACCCGAATTCCGCGCCTTGCACCGCCACCGCGCTCGCCAAGGGGCTCCCCGATCCCATGGCCAAGGTCGTGAGGTACGCCTGTGTGAACGACGTTCCCATCACTGATGGCCGCTGGGCCGGCGTCGAATACGTGGATGCCGACACCGGAGGTGCGATCTTGAAAGCCGCCAGCGGCGTATGGGTGGCACAGGACACGGACGCGCTCTGTGCCGCGGACAGCCCCGTGGTACCCGCGCTGGTCAAGCAGATCGGCTGCATTACCAAGCCCTGACCGCACCCAGCTAAGCGACGAAGCACGACGGGGCGAGGGCCGTGATCGCTCGCCTCCGGGGACACAACCGGGGGCAACGGGATGATGTTCCCGTTGCCCCCGCTCCCAGCGAAAGTCACCCCCTATGACCAGCGAACCCCCGACCCGACTCATCTCCGACATGCGCGGTGTTCGTTACGGTGAGGTATTGGCCGTGTATCAACGCGGTACGGGGTTCGAAGCCGAGGTGTTCGGCACCCAGATGTTGAACGACTGCCCCCAGGAACTATGGGAGACGCTTGACGCGTCGACCATCGCGTCGGAGATGGGGGCGCTCGTCGTGAAACTCAACGGACCTCGCTACTGGATGCTCGACGGACTCGGCCAGAAAGTGGCCCCGGTGGATCCGATCATGCGGGAGTTCAACGGCATCATGATGCGTCGAATCGCCACTGTGGATCTTGGCCATAACCCCATCCAGCAGCCCTACCTCGAACGCTACGTGAACCGCGGCGCGGTGTTTTTCTTCGACGCCGGCGCACCGATTTACGAACTAGTCAATCCCGATGGCCTGGCGTACGTGTTGCAGGCCTACTGCGTGGGTGTCGACCCCAGCCTCTCGGAGACCAGCCTGGCTGCCCTCGGCGATCGCTTGGCCCTCCCGCCGGGGTGGTCCTTCCGGACCCGCATCCTTAACCACGAGATGATCATCGATACCACCACAACCATCGCCACGGTGCTGCAGGACGAATTGGAAAACAGTTACACCCTGCCCCGCTAGGGGCGCGACGAGTCCGGGGTGGTCGGATTGCTGAGAAATGAGGTGGCAGTTATAGTGCCAATTCATTCCGATGGTCTCGACAGCATCGGCCCAGTTCTGGCGATCACGAGGAGCCTCCCATCACGATCGAAGTAGCGCGACACGATCTGTCGCACGTGCGGGTGGTGCCCTCCGACGAGTCGGCCCTGGAGAACGGGCAGACTCGAATTCGGGTGGAGGCCTTTGCCCTGTCCACCAACAACATCACCTACGCCGTCTTCGGCGACGTGATGCGCTACTGGGATTTCTTTCCGCCCGCGGCCGAAGCAGTCGGCTTGTGGGGGCGTGTCCCGGTGTGGGGATTCGGCGAGGTGGTAGAGAGCCGCTCGCCGTTTTTGGAAACCGGAGAGCGGCTGTACGGCTACTACCCGATGGCGGCGGAACTGGTGATCACCCCCGGTCGATCCGACGCCACCGGGGTGTCTGACGTAGCACCCCATCGGGCGGAGATGGCCGGGGCCTATAGCCGCTACGTGCGTTGCGCGGCCGATCCGCTCTACCGCGCCGATCTCGAATTCCAGCACATGCTCCTGTACCCACTGTTCTTCACGTCGTTCCTCATCGACGACTTCCTGCTTGACAACAACGGATTCGGGGCCGAGCAGATTGTGGTCTCGAGCGCATCGAGCAAGACGGCCATCGGGGTTGCTCACTTGGCGAAGCAGCGAGGAGCGCCGGTGGTTGGATTGACCTCGTCGGCCAACCGGAGTTTCACCGAGAGCCTCGCCGTGTACGACGAGGTGCACACCTATGACGCCCTCTCCGCAGTTCAGATACGGCCCTCGGTGTACATAGACATCACCGGAAACGGCGACGTATTGCATGCCGTCCATACGCGGTTGGAGGGCGTATTGGGCCACTCCATGGCGGTGGGGGGCACGCATTGGGATCACCAGGCCGCCCCCGGCATCAATGTTCCCGAACCGTCGCCCGCCTTCTTTTTTGCCCCCCTGCAGATCTCCAAACGCCGCCAGGACTGGGGGGCCGGCGAATTGGATCGGCGCCTCGGCGCCGCCTGGGACCACTACGTGACCTGGACTAATGAGTGGATCGAGTTCCGTGAAGCCCACGGGGATGAAGCCGTGATCGCCGTGTACCAGGAACTCCTCGCCGGTCATCCTGATCCCCGGGCCGGATGTATCTGCGCCCTGCCGGCGACCATCGCGTGACCGCGCCAATTGGGGTGACGCGGACACCGGCGCTGATCGTGGACGGTCGGATAGCCCGCCGTGACCGCAACCGCATCGCGGTGCTCGATGCGGTGATTGCCCTCTTTGCCGAGGGCGTGCTCGATCCAGTCCCCGAGGAGGTCGCCACCCACTCCGGTCTTTCGGTGCGATCGGTGTATCGCTACTTCGATGACCGTGACGCGCTCCTGAGGGCGGCGATCGACCGCAACCTCGAGCGAGTACGGCCACTGTTCTTGATGCACGGCATTGGTGAAGGCGCGTTCGATGTGAGGGTGGAGCAATTCGTAACGTCGCGGCTGCGCTTGTACGACGCCGTGGTGGCGTCCTTTCGAGCCGGTTGTGCCCGGGGGGCAGTGGACAACATCATTCGCGACCAAGTGGATTTCACCCGTCGGGCCCTGCGAGAACAGACCGAAAAGCACTTCGCCCCCGAGTTGTGCAACCTCGCCGCCCCCACCCGGCGAGCCCGCGGCGCAGCCCTCGATGCCCTCAGTCAGTTCGACACCCTCGACCATTACCGGCTCCAACGACGGTTCTCCCCGAGGGAAACCCACGCCCTGCTCGTCGACGCCATCGGTGCCCTGCTCACTCCCGTTCCTCAACCCCACAAGGCCCAGCCATGAACGAACGACCCCAACCCGCCTACGGCGTCCCTAACTGGGAGATGCTCAGCCGCTGGATGCAGTTGGATCCCCATGATGATGGGCCGTTCTGGGCGCTAAACCTGATGAAATACCACGCGGTGGCCCGCTACGCGGATAGCCGTGACGGCGTATCAGGGCGCGAAGCCGACGACGCCTACGCCCCCCTCGGCCCGCTGGCCGCGGTGGGGGCGACGGTTGTGTTGGTTGGCGACGTTCGCGATCAAGCGCTCGGTGATCCGGCCTGGGACCGAGTGGCGATCGTGCGCTATCCCACCCGGGCCGCCTTCTTTGCCATGCAAGAACGCGACGACTTCAAAACCCAGCACGTGCACAAGGAAGCCGGCATGGAGTGCACGATCGTGATGTCGTGCCTGCCGATCGACTCGATCGCCGAGGGCATCACGGAGGGTTCGCTGGTTCTGGTGGTAGGTCACGACGCCGGCGTGGCCCCGATACCCGGGGCCACCGAGATCGCCCACTTCAGCGTGGAAGGAGTGATCGTGGGCGACGACCGTTCCTTCGCCGACCTTCGCTTCTGGCGCGTCGCCGACCCGGGGGTGGTGGACGCGCTGGTGGCAGCCCTCTCGGTGCCCGAGGGCACGCAGGTGCTGGTGGTAGATCCAACCATCGATCGACTCCTGGCCAG
Source organism: Candidatus Neomicrothrix parvicella RN1 (assembly GCA_945898515.1). Classification (GTDB taxonomy): domain Bacteria; phylum Actinomycetota; class Acidimicrobiia; order Acidimicrobiales; family VFJN01; genus VFJN01. The sequence continues at coordinate 26,866 of CAMDIH010000031.1, forward strand.
TGTCAACGAGGCCGATGCGGGGCCCGGGGCGCTCCCGTGACCTCCATCCGCACCGTTGATCGGGTGATGAATCCGGCCCGTGGCCCCCGCGTGGTGGCGGTATTGGTGGCCTTCAGCATGGCCCTGAGCGCCTGTGGGTCGAGCACTGAAGCCACCTCCGGCAGCACCACCAGTACCACCGGTACCTCCGCCACGGCGGCAGGGCTGGATCTGCGAGGTGAGCGGTACTGCGAGGTGTTGGCCCTCACCATTGTTGACGGGATGGGTACGGCTGACGTCTACAACAGCTTTCCCATGAACAGATGTCCGGAGGGTCTTTGGTCGAAACTCGATGCCGCCGCCATTGCCGCCGAGCTGGACGTTGCCATCGCCGTGCTCAACGGGCCGCGGTTCTGGCTCATGAACAGCGTCGAAAAAGCGGGGGA
>CAMDIH010000032.1 GCA_945898515.1 Candidatus Neomicrothrix parvicella RN1
GTGGAGGTGGATATCCCCTCGTGCGCCTGCGATGAAATCTCACGGGTAGTGGCGGGTCGCCAGGCCGCCGAGGACACCGGCCTGCTGTTCCTGAGCGACGAGGGTCGGGGCATCCACTACAGCCACTTCCGCCTGCGTGGATGGCTCAAGGCTAGGGCGACGCTACCGGATGACCGGCAACTGAGGATGGGCCACTCGTCCATCACCATGACGCTGGACCGGTGCGGGCACCTTCTCGACCAGAGCGAGGCGGCGGTGGTGGAGGCGATGGCCTCTCCGTTCCTCCCGGTGGCACCCGCCGAGGAATCCCGTCACTCCAACGGGCCGATCGTCGTCGCGCCCACCAGGAAGATCAGTGACAACACCTAGAGATCGAGCAAGATCGCGGTGGCGGCCATCGCGGTGGCCCACGGCGCTGACGTTGGCATTTCGCTGGGGGATCAGGAACGCTCGGCAGCGCAGGCAAGGTGAGTGGCGTCATCGCCGACAACCTCGGCCACGCCCGGGGGCACTAACGGGTCCGGGGTGCGTGAGTCTCTGGTGCGAAGCGCGCTGAGCCGGGCCTTCAGCGCGCCCCTACGCATGACAACAAGGGCGACGGTAACCATTGGCACTGCTTGAGCCACACACTGGGAACACACACGGCCAGGTTATTACACCTGGGCCTAGGGCGCACCGCGCGGGGAAGCCGGCCCCTACCGGCACCGCGACCACCCGATCCCTCCGCTATCGGATCCACCCTCCCGAAGAAGGGCCGCACCGGGTTGCGTTCGGCGGTACCATCCGCCCTCAAGGTAACGTGATTCGGGGGAAAACATGGGCATCAAAGCACGCGGCAGTCTCGTACTACTGATCTTCGCGCTGTTGATCGGTTCGTTTGGGGTTTACGTAGCGGCCTTTGCCCGCCAGCGGCCGCCGTCGGTGGCGGTGATGGTTGGGGCAGATGGGGCCCCCACCTTGGTGCTCCAAACCGTGGGGACCCTCGGCTTCGGTCCGAAGCCCGATTGGCCTTCGTTTCTCGTGCAACGAAGTGACGGTTCGTGGGAACAGACCACGGTATTCAATCTCCCCGCTTACTCCACCGTGCGTGTGAAGGTCCTGGAGTACGACACTCAGACTGGTTTACGCAATAATTTCTTCGGTCAGCCACAAGGACTCGTCGATGATGCCATCACCGTCGATTCGAAGACCTTCACCGGCAGCGACATTGTGACCACATTCAATCCGGATCTTGTGGCGCACACCTTTACCGTGCCCGGCCTCGACGTGTCGGTTCCCTTCGTGGGGGTGACCAACGACGCACCCAACCAGTGCAGCGTGGCGCCCTGCGATGAGAGCAACGCCCATCGGACGATCGAGTTTGACATCAAGACCGGAGCACCGGGCACGTTCCGTTGGCAGTGCTTCGTGCCGTGCGCGCCGGGCGGGTTTCTCTATGGCAACGGGGGTCCCATGCAGACGGTGGGATTTATGGACGGATTTGTGAATGTCGTCTGATGGCGACCCCGACCGAGCGGAAATCTCGCACGGGCGACGGATCTTCTTCATTTGGTTGATTGTCGCGGGCATCGTCACTCCGCTCGTGGCGTTGTTTGTTACGCCGTACCTCCCCCCGGGGGATGCCTCGGTCCAGGCCAACAACCAGCAAGGGATAAACGCCATCCTCCTGGTACTGGTCGTCCCCATCATTTTGGGCTGCGTGGTCTACGTCTTTTACTCCTTCGTTCTTTTTCGAGATCGGGGTGACGGCCGCCCCGACAGTCCGGTCTTGCGGGGCAATCGACGCGTCACCGTCTGGTGGATCATCGGTACCTGCCTCATCGTGGCGTTTGTGGTTCCCTACGGCACCTGGCAGTGGATGGGCCCGGGGGTAGGGAGCGGAAGCGCCCAGGGGCCGAAGCCCATTGCCACTCCACCCGGCGAGACCCTGGAGGTGCAGGTCATCGGCCAGCAATGGCAGTTCACATATCGCTATCCGTCCTTTGGCGGGATCGAGACCCAAGAACTGGTGATCCCTGAGGATCAGTACGTGGAACTCCATGTGACATCGCTTGATGTGAACCACTCGTTCTGGGCGGTTGGTCTTGCCCTCAAGGCTGATGCGGTGAACGGCGCCGACAATGTTGTGTTCGTGAGCGCCACGCGCGCAGGAGAGTTCAAGATCCGCTGCGCCGAACTCTGCGGTCTCTGGCACGGAGAGATGTATCAAAACGATGCCCGGGTAGTGCCTGAAGCCGAATTTCAAACGTGGATCCAGCAGCAAACCGAACTCAACGAAGGCCTCCTTGCCTACCTCCCCCCCTATGCCCATATCTACTATCCACAGCCGTTTTACCGTGGCGACTAATCCGCAAGGACCACCGGCATGAGCGAGACGGCTTCTCTTACCAGTCCCAGCCGACAGCCCGTCCGCCGATTCTGGCGCTTCGGCATCGGGTCGGGACTGCTGTTGGCCCTCGTTGGGTTCATCCTTGGCCATGTCATCGGCCGGACGATCTCGGGTTCTTGGGAACCGGCGGACGGGACAGACCAACAAGATCTTGCCCTGGTGCTCGGTTACGTGTTCGGGGTCATCGGATGGCTCTGCGGTCTTGGCTTTGCGCGTTATCCCATCCGGCGCCTGCGTGGCCAGGAACCGGGATTGTTTGTCGACGACCACAGTGAAGATGGGGCCAGTCGTTTCTTCCGGCTGAGCACCGATCACAAAGTGGTTGGCATCCAATACATCGTGGGCGGACTGACCACGTTCCTGATCGGCGGCCTCAACGCCATGCTGATCCGGTATCAGTTGTTGAGCCCCAACGGCACCGCTTGGAACCCCAACGAGTACCTAACCATCGTGAGCCTGCACGGCAGCGTGATGGTGATGACGATGTCGGCCCTGATCCTGGGTGGATTCGGGAACTATCTGGTGCCGCTCATGATCGGATCACGGCGCACGGCGTTCCCCAGAATCCAGGCGCTGTCGTTCTCGCTGTTCATCTCCGCGGTACTGGTCATCATGACCTCGGTGTTCGTCGGGGGGATCCCAACCGGTTGGACGGGTTACTCACCATTGGGGGTTGAGGCCAGGGTCGGCATGGATTCGTATTATGTGGCGTTCGCACTGGTGGCGATGGCGCTCACCCTGGTGGGGATCGACCTCATGGTCACCATCATTTCGTTGCGGGCTCCCGGGATGTCGTGGAAACGACTCCCCATCTTTGTCTGGTCGGTACTCGCCACGACCGTGATGATGGCGCTCGCTTCGCCGATGCTCCTCGCCACCGGCTTCATGGGCCTACTCGACCGCACAGTCGACACGGTGAACTTCGTGGCCCCGCTGGGGGGTTCAGCCTTCCTCTACGAAAACCTCTTCTGGTTCTTCGGGCATCCGGAGGTGTACATCCTGGCTATCCCGGGGTTTGGCATCATCCTTGAGATCATCCCGGTCTTCACCCGCCGAGCCCTGTGGGGCTACGGCCTTGCGGTGGTGGGGATGCTCGGCATCGCCTTCATGAGTTTCACGGTGTGGCAGCACCACCTCTTCGTATCCGGCATCAACTCGGACCTTCGCCCCTTCTATTCGCTCTCCACCGAACTGATCTCCATACCGACGAGTTTGATCTTCCTGGCTGCCTTCGGAACGCTTTGGAAGGGGAAGATTCGCTTCTCCGTGCCCATGCTGTTCTCTATGGCGTTCCTCTCTAACTTCATCATCGGCGGGGCCACCGGGATCTTTCTCTCTGACGTTCCCAGCAATGCCACCACCCATGGCTCGTATTTCGTCACGGCACACTTTCACTTCACGATGATGGGTGGCCTGGTGTTCGCCATGTTCGCCGCCGTCTATTACTGGTTGCCGAAAATGACGGGCCTGCGGTTCCGCGAGGGTGCCGCAAAATGGCATTTCTGGACGCTGTTCGTCGCCTTCAACTCCACCTTCCTGCCCCTGTTCGTCCTGGGGGCCCGAGGGATGCCGCGGCGTGTCCCGACCTACGACCCGACGTTTGTGTTCCTGAACCGCTGGGCGTCGGTCTCGGCCTTCTGCATTTTTGCTTCGATGCTGATCTTCATTGCGAACTTCGTCTGGTCTCAGTTCCTCAAGCGTGAACGCGCCGATGCCAACCCCTGGGACTCACGGGGCCTCGAGTGGCAGGTCGCCACTCCGGTCCCCGCCCACAATTTCTCCGAGATCCCCGTCGTGTTGTCGGGACCCTATGAGTACGGCGTCCCGGGAGCGGAACCGGTAGCCAATCTGACGCCCACCGGCATCCCCGATCCGGTCGATGAGGATGGCAATCCCATTGAGAACCCCGACCGCACTCCCGATGTTCTCATTGCGGGGGGCCGGATCTTTTCGCTCTCGGTGATGTTTTTCTTCGCCGCCTTTGTGTTCGCGTTCTTTTACCTTCGGTCCATCAACTCGAACAATCTGTGGAACAAGGGCTACCTGGGACCGGACCAAGCGATCTCGCAGGCGATCCTCGGGAGCACCCTGGTCGGCCTGGCGTTCTTCGGCGCGGCGATGCGCCGAATCCGGAAGGATGACGAGCGGGGATGGCACCGCCTAGGCGTCGTGGCGGTGGTTATGGGTGGGGCCACCATCCTGCTGCAGATCATCCAGCTGGTTTCGCTGGGCTTTGAACCCAGTTCCGGGGGCTACGCCAGTGTCTTGGTGGGGTGGACCGCAGCGATGATCGCCGTAGAGGTTGGGGCGCTTTACTGGCTTCTCACGCTGGTGGCGGGGCAGGCCCGGCTGCGTCACGGTACCCACTCGGCCACGTTGGGGTCGGGTGGGATGCTCTCATCGAGGGCACATCTGGCGGCGTCGGCTCAGGCCTACTGGGGCTTGAACCGATTGTTGGCCGGAGTCATTGTCTTGGCGTATGTGCTGCTCGCCGTAATTCGATGACGCGCTGGCGCCGGCGCGGTGCGTCTTCGAATCTCTGATGGACTACCTCCGGTTCTCGCAACCCCTGATACTCCTCGGGGTCATCGGTGTTTCCTATGTGGTGATCCAGCGGTCGGTACGAGCTTCCCTTCCCGGTCTCGGCGGAGTGACCACCAGAGCCACCGCAAGGGCGCAGCGACGACGCGATGCCTATTTCGTGGGCGGACTCGTGGCCATGTTGGTCGCCCTCACCGGACCGGTTGAGCAGTATGCGGGTCAGCTTTTTTGGGTGCACATGACGCAACACGTACTTCTCCTGACGGTGGCGGCACCGTTGTTTGCCCTCAGCGCCCCCGGGCATCTTGCCCCGCGCCTCCTGAAGCCCGATACGCGCCGGCGGGCGGTGGCGTCCTGGCGCCGGGTGACCCAGAGCGAAACGGGGAAGGTGCTGGCGGCGGTGTCGGCCCCGGCGGGGATTTGGCTGTTGTTCAACGTGAATCTCCTGGCCTTCCACATTCCGGTCCTCTACAACGCCACCCTTCGTAACACCTGGTTTCACGAACTGGAGCATCTGCTTTTTCTCGGCCTGGGGGTGTGGTTCTGGGCGCCGGTCTTCGATCCTCGGCGGGTCCACGCTCGTCTCAATGATGTGGAGCGGGCGACCTATCTCGTGGCGGCCGCCGCGGTGGGATGGGCGCTGGCGATCGTCCTCACCTTTGCCCCCAGTGCGCTGTATGCGCCCTACGCCGCACTTGGGTCGCGTCCCGGCGGAATCTCGGCACTGGTAGATCAGCAACTGGCGGCGGGCATCATGCTGGTTCCGGGATCAATTACGTTTCTGCTGGTGGCCGGGGTTGTCCTGGTGCGCTGGTTCAACACCGATGAAACCCCGCCGGTGCCTGTAGAAGCCATCGCGATCAAAGGAGAACAGTGATGAGCGGTGCGTATTTCATTGGAGCCATCGATGCGTTCGATCTCGGCCTGCTCACCATGGCGCCACTGCTGCTGATCGGAGTGGCATCGGTGGGGGCCTGGCTGTTTTGGCGTCGCAATCGTGACGACCAAGGCGGGGTGCACCCTCCTCGTTGAGGGGATCCCCGGCTCGCTGAGGCGTGCTCGCTCAGCCGAGGGCGCGCTGGCGGAACTGGCGCAGACCCGTGTCGAGGACCCACTGGTGTCCGAAGTGGGCCACGGGTGGGGCCAGGCGGGCCACCGCCCGCAGCACTGAGTTGGCCGGGGCCAGGTGGGACACGAGGCGGAGTTCGGATCCGGTGGGGGTGGGGGAGATCTCTAGGCGGGCCGAGCCGATGAGGTCGCCGGTCACTGTGGCGGTCACAAGGTACGGAGGTTCCACCTCCAAGAGGTGAAGATCGAAGCGCAGCCGGTACGGAACGGGTGGCTGGACCAGCGCCGACCAGGTGGTGCCCGCCTCGAGGACGTCGGCCTCGAAGTGGCGAAGCCAGGGCCACCAGGAGCGGTAGGCATCAACACGGGCGAGGGCCGTCCACACCTCGGCCGGGGTGACGGAGAACTGGTGACACTGGTCAGAGCGGATTTCCACGCCACACGTTCCCACGAATTGCTGGCGCGAAGGGGTGGTAGGGGAGGCCAGCCGGTAGGTTCTCGCCGTGGCCAACCAGGCGAAATTTACCGCCCTTGCGATGGAACACATGAGCTCCCTCTACTCAGGGGCGCTGAGGATGACCCGCAACCCCGCCGATGCCGAGGACCTCGTGCAGGAGACCTACCTCAAGGCCTATCGGGGTTTCGGCGGGTTTGAGGAGGGAACGAACCTCAAGGCATGGCTCTACCGGATCCTCACGAACACCTACATCAATACCTACCGGGCCAAACAGCGCCGACCCGAGGAAACCGCCCTCGACGAGGTGGAAGACCTCTACCTGTACCGCCGCCTTGGCGGTCTTGAGGCGGCTCGGGTGGGCCGCTCCGCCGAGGACGAACTGCTGGACCTTTTCACCGAGGCCGAGGTGAAAGCGGCGATCGATGAGCTTCCCGATACCTTCCGAATGGTCGTGCTCCTCGCCGACGTGGAGGGCTTCTCGTACAAAGAGATCGCCGAATGGCTGGACATCCCCATCGGGACGGTGATGAGTCGACTCCATCGGGGAAGAAAACAGTTGGAACGGCTGTTATACGAGTTCGCCGTGTCCAATCGCCTCACCAAGCCGGTCTCCGACACGGTCACCTGATCCGATGGATGCCGACGACCCTTCTCCGCTTTCCCCGCCGTGCAAAGACGCGCTCCACGAGTTGTACCACCTGCTCTCCGGCGAGGTCGACGACGCCAAGCGGGCGCAGATTGCCGAACATCTCGATGAGTGCGCCCCCTGTGCGGAGCCGTACGATTTCTACGCCGAGCTGCGCCGCTGCGTCCAAGAGCAGTGTCATGACATCGCTCCGCCGGAACTTCTCGCTCGGATCCAGGCTGCTATCGAGCACGAGTCGACGGCTGATTCCTGGCCCCCCGGCTAGGGCGGTCTAGGGTTATGACTATGTTCGCTGTTGTGTGGCACTACTGGATCGGCGTCAGCGTCTTTCTCCTGGGGATGTTCGTCATGGTCGGTTTGATTGGCCAGTACCTCAATAAGACGCAAGCGCCCAAGTACCCGCGCAACAAGGAGTAGCGGCCATTGGCTGAGGGGCCGGTCGACTGGGATGTGGCGGAACGGGTAGCCGTGCGCACGGCTCGCCGAGAGCCCTTTGCCGACTCGTACCTGGCCGATTCCCTCCAAGACGACTTCGACGAGGCCACCGCCGAGGCCGAGGATCTAGTGGCCGCGGCCACGGGCCTGCGTTCGCTGGCCGGCCCGGCCCGAGCCCGAGTGACCGACCGCGCGGGCTGGGTGCACGCCAACGTCGCCAGTTTCCAGCGACTACTGCAGCCCGTCACGGCCCGGTTCGGCGACACCGTGGGCCACGGTATGGCCGCGGATGTCACCCGCAAGGTGGCCGGGGTAGAGGTAGGGATGTTGCTCGGTTGGATGTCGGCCCGAGTGCTGGGTCAGTACGACCTGCTCGTGATCGAAGATCCGGCGTTGGCCGACCCCGAGGAGCAGGATCTCGTCTATTACGTGGGGCCCAACGTTCTGGCGCTAGAGAAGCGGTTCGCCTTTCCGCCCAAAGAGTTCCGGCTGTGGCTGGCCCTGCACGAGGTAACCCACCGGGCGCAGTTCACCGGCGTGGCCTGGATGCGGGAGCACTACCTCGGGTTGGTGGCTGAGACCATCTCCTCGGTGGACCCCGATCCGAAGCGCTTTCTCGACGCTCTCTCTCGGGCGCTCCACGACCTGCGTCACGGCCGTAAGCCACTCGACGATGGCGGGATCGCCGTGCTGTTGGCTTCGCCCCAGCAGCGCGCGGTGCTCGACAAGATCGGTGGGCTCATGAGCCTCCTGGAGGGCCACGGCGATGTGACGATGGATCGCGCCGGGGCGGAGCGCGTCCCCAGCGCAGCGCGTTTTGCTCAGGTGCTACGGGAACGGCGGGCCAACCCCAAACCGGCGGCCAAAGTGGTGCAGCGGATGCTCGGGCTCGAGGCCAAAATGAATCAGTACGTCCAGGGCGAGCGGTTCATCGCCGAGATTGAGCGCCTCGGCGGTGGGCCCGAGGCTCTCGATCCCGTGTGGCGAGGGGCCAGTTGGCTGCCCACTCTGGCCGAGATCCGGGATCCGCAGGAGTGGCTTGATCGAGTGCGCCTGTCCGACGAACTGGTGGGCTGAGGCTCCTTCTACCATGGCGACACGGGGGCGGATCGACGAGTCCGAAGGCGGCGTCCCGGTCCCCGCCGGCGCAGTGGCGGTCTGGTCGTTGCCGCTGGTTCGTGGCTCATAGCGCCACGGGCGAGGCTCTTGTGGACCGGTGTTTCTTTCCGGCCCCGGGCACCGTCGTGACCTGTGCCGTATCGGGCGGCGCTGATTCATTGGCCCTGCTGGTGCTGGCCGGATGGGCGGGCTGCTCGGTGACCGCCGTGCACGTTGATCACGGCTTGCGGGCGGGCTCGGCGACGGAGGCGGATGTAGTGCGGGCGGCGGCGGATCGATTCGGGGCCGCCTTTTTGGCGGAGCGGGTCGAGGTTGCTCCCGGGGCCAACCTGGAAGCCCGGGCGCGGGCGGCCCGTTACGCCGTGCTGCCCGCTGGTGTACTCACTGGGCACACCGCCGATGATCAAGCCGAGACGATGCTGATCAATCTGCTGCGGGGCGCCGGGCTCACCGGGTTGGCTGGATTTCGCCCCGAAAACCGACCGGTACGCGGGTTGCGGCGGGCCGAGACGCACGCCCTGTGCGCCGAACTCGGGCTCACCCCGGTGCAGGACCCCTCGAACGAGGACCCCCGCTTCCTCCGCAATCGGGTGCGCTCCGAGCTGTTCCCGCTGCTCGACGACATCGCCCAGCGGGACGTAGCGGCGGTGTTGGCCCGGCAGGCGGAGGGGTTACGAGACGACGGAGAGCTCCTCGACGAACTGGCGCTGGCCATTGATCCCACGGACGCTCGACGGCTCGCCGACGCCCCCGTGGCCCTCGCCCGGCGGACGATTCGGCGCTGGCTGCGCGCCGGTGCCGAGCTCCATCCGCCCGATGCGGCCACCGTGGAACGGGTGCTGGCGGTGGCCCGGGGCGAGGCGGTGGCCTGTGAGGTGGGGCAGGGCCGAACGGTGCGCCGGGCCTCGGGGCATCTCAACCTTTCTTGAGCTCAGTGTGTGTGGGTGAGGGGATCGGGTTACCGTGGCCCCGTGGCGCCTGAGGGAGAGCACCAGCATCTGTTCGACAATCCCGATCTCGGTGAGTTGGTGGTCGACGCGTTAAGCCTGCAGGCCCGCGTTGCCGAACTGGGCGCCGAGATCACCCGCGACTATGCGGGGCGCGCCCCGTTGCTCATCGGGGTGCTCAAGGGCGCGCTGATGTTCATGGCCGATCTCGCCCGATCGGTGGACCTACCGTTGGAGATCGACTTCATGGCGGTGTCGTCCTACGGCAATGCCACTCGGACCTCCGGGGTGGTGCGGATCGTGAAGGACCTCGACATCGATCTCACCGGGCGCGACGTGATCATCGTGGAGGACATCATCGATTCGGGCCTCACCCTGTCGTACTTGCGCAAGACACTGGCGGCCCGGGGGGCCAACAGCCTGGAGGTCTGCGCCCTGTTGGTGCGCGAAGGTCTGCAGAAGACCCACCAGGATCTGAAGTACGTCGGTTTCCGTATTCCGCCCAACTTCGTGATTGGTTACGGCCTCGATGTGGCCGAGAAATATCGCAATCTGCCGTATGTGTGTGTCTTCGCTGGCGATATCTGAGGTACCGCTCTCGTGGCCATACCGGTATCGTGCACCTCATCGTGAAGCGTCCCTCTCGCACCACCGTGGCCTATGTGCTTCTGGCCCTCGTCGCAGTGTTCTTTGCCTCGCAGTGGCTCAAAGGGGGGGATTCCCCCACGGACTTAACCCTGACGGAGTACCGCCAGAGGATCGAAGACGGCGACGTCGCTACCGCCACGATCAAGGATCGCTCCAATGAGGTCACCGGCGAGCTGACCAATGGTGAGGAGTACAAGGTGGCCTACGCCGGGGAGTACGTGGACGAACTCTCCGCCGAGATCACCGATGCCATGCCGCCGATCGAGTTGGAGGTCGATCAGCAGAAGGACTCTCTCTGGACGACCCTGCTGTTCAGCCTGCTGCCCACCGTGCTGTTGGTGGGGGCGTTCCTGTTCGTCCTGAACGCGATGCAGGGTGGCGGCAATCGGGTGATGCAGTTTGGGAAGGCCAAGGCCCGGCAGGTACCCAAGGAGGGCACCAAGGTCACCTTCGCCGACGTGGCGGGCTGTGATGAAGCGGTGGAGGAGCTGTACGAGATCAAGGAGTTCTTGCAGAACCCGGCGCGCTTCCAGGCCATCGGCGCCAAGGTCCCCAAGGGCGTGTTGCTTTACGGGCCGCCGGGTACGGGCAAGACCCTCCTGGCCCGGGCGGTCGCCGGCGAGGCCGGGGCGCCGTTTTTCTCCATTTCGGGTTCGGACTTCGTGGAGATGTTCGTGGGGGTGGGGGCCAGTCGTGTGCGCGACCTCTTCGAACAGGCCAAGGCTGCCGCGCCCGCCATCATCTTCGTCGACGAAATCGATGCCGTCGGCCGCCACCGCGGGGCGGGCCTGGGCGGCGGACATGACGAGCGAGAGCAGACCCTCAACCAGATGCTGGTGGAGATGGACGGCTTCGACGCCACCACCGGGGTGATACTGATTGCCGCCTCGAACCGTCCCGACATCCTTGATCCCGCCTTGCTGCGGCCCGGTCGGTTCGACCGTCAGATCGTGGTGGACCGGCCCGATCTGGAGGGTCGTAAGGCCATCCTGGCCGTGCACGCCAAGGGCAAGCCGCTGGAGCCCAATGTTCGCCTGGAGGTGTTGGCCCGGCGCACGCCCGGCTTCACCGGAGCCGACCTCGCCAACTTGATGAACGAGGCAGCCCTGTTGGCCGCCCGCCGGAATCTGCAGCTCATCGGTCACGCCGAGCTCGAAGCGGCCATCGACCGTGTGATGGCCGGGCCGGAGCGCAAGAACCGGATCATGAGCGAACAAGAACGACTCACGATTGCCTACCACGAGAGTGGTCATGCCCTGGTGGGGCACGTACTCGAGGGCACCGACCCCATTCACAAGGTGTCCATCGTGGCCCGCGGGCGAGCCCTGGGTTGGACCCTTGCCCTGCCCGTTCAAGACAAGTACCTCCGGACGCGCACGGAACTGGAGGATTCGATGGCGATGCTGCTGGGGGGTCGCACCGCCGAGGAGTTGGTGTTTGGGGAGATCACCACCGGTGCCTCCGACGACATCGAGCGCTGCACCGACATCGCTCGCGGGATGGTCACGCAGTACGGGATGAGCGAGAAGCTCGGTCCCCAGCAACTTGGGAAGATCAAGGGCGAAGTATTCCTCGGCTACGACAAGGGACACGAGGCTGACTACTCCGCCGAAGTTGCCGCCGTGGTGGACGCCGAGGTTCGGGTGCTCATCGAGAACGCCCATAACCGGGCCCGGTCGATCCTCTCCGAGCACCGCTCCACGCTTGATCTCATTGCTAAGACGCTGGTGGAGAAGGAAACCCTTGAAGACGCCGACCTCGCGGAGATCTTTGGTCCGCTGGACAAGGGCGTTGGGGCGCCCGAGGTTGAGCCGGTTGCTGTCGATGCGCTCGAAGCCCTGCCGTTGGAGGTGGGTAGCCCTGTCGGAGCGGTCGTCGCGGAAGCCCAGCCCGTGACCGAACGCGTCGGCGACGCCTCAGCGGAGCCGGTCAAGCGTCGTTGGTGGAAGCGTCACGGTCTGCGTACCGCCCCCATCAGCGGAAAGTAGTTCCATGCCCCGCGAACGTGCCCCCATCAACACGCCAATGGACCTCCCGCGCATTGAACGTGCCGTGCGTGAGCTCCTCGAAGCGATTGGTGAAGACCCCGATCGCGACGGTCTCGTCGACACTCCCACCCGGGTGGCCCGGGCTTACGCCGAGAACGTCTCCGGTCTGCACGAGAACCCCGCCGATCATCTCACTGTCACGTTTGAATCGAGCCACGACGAGATGGTGATGGTGCGCGATATTCCCCTCTACAGCCTGTGTGAACACCACCTCCTGCCCTTCCGGGGGACCGCCCACGTGGCCTACATCCCCGGCAAGGATGGCCGTATCACCGGACTGTCCAAGGTCGCCCGCCTGGTGGAGGGTTACAGCCGTCGTCTCCAGGTGCAGGAACAACTCACCGTGCAGATTGCTGATGCCATGGAGCGCACGTTGGAGCCGCGGGGAGTCATGGTGATTATTGAGGCCGAACACCTCTGCATGTCCATGCGGGGGGTCCAAAAAGCCGGGTCCACCACCGTGACTTCAGCGGTGCGGGGGTTGTTCCGATCGAACCCTTCCACCCGCCAAGAGGCCATGCGTTTCGTTACGGGACGAAACTAAGGCATCGAAGGGGATCAGAAGTTCATAAGAATTACGGGCGTAGTCCGAACGGGCGTGTTGTCGCTGTCCTAGACTTCACTCGTGCCGCACCGCCCTGTTGTGATGGGAGTTCTCAACATCACGCCCGATTCGTTCTCCGACGGCGGGCAGTTCACCGACCTCGCCACCGCCTTGGCGCACGCCCACCAGATGGTGGCTGATGGCGCCCATTGGATCGACGTGGGCGGGGAATCCACCCGCCCTGGTGCTACGCCGGTGGCTCCGGTCGAGGAGCAGCGCCGCGTGTTGCCGGTGGTGGAAGCCCTGGCCGCGGAGGGCATCGCCGTGTCGATCGATACGCGTCACGCCAGTGTGGCGCGGGCCGCGGTGGCCGCCGGCGCCACCATGATCAACGACGTCGGTGCCTCCTTGGGGCCCGTGGCCGCCGAGCACGGGGTGGCCTGGGTGGCCGTGCACAGCCAGGGAGAGCCTGCGTCGATGCAGGACGCCCCCCGTTACCAAGATGTCGTGGCGGAGGTGCTGGACTACCTGGTCGGCCGGGCGGAAGCGGCGCGGGCCGCCGGCGTTGTCGACGTGTGGATCGACCCAGGGGTGGGCTTCGGCAAGACCACCGCCCACAATCTGACCCTGCTGGCCCATCTCGATCGCTTCGTGGCCACGGGTCATCCTGTGCTGGTGGGCACCAGTCGCAAGGGGTTCCTCGGCGGCCTGCTGGGGGTCTCCGACGGCCGCGATGTTGCCGCCCCGGTGGCGGACCGTCTCGAGGGTTCCCTCGCCACCGCCACTTGGGCGATGGCCAACGGGGTTGCCATGGTGCGGGTGCACGACGTGCGGCCCACCGTTGAAGCCGCCCTGGTCATTGCGGGGCAGATCATCACCACGGATGCCGCCGCATGAGCGCGTCCACAACGAGGGAGCACGAGTCGTGCCGGTAAAGGGTAAGTGGGCGCAGGGTATCCAGCCCCGCAACTTCGCATGGATCTTGAAAGACAAACTGGCGGTGTGCGAGCGGCCCGGTGGGTACGGTGTCAATCATCGCCGTGTGCGGCGGCAAGAGGAGATCATCTGGATCCGGGAGCAGGGTTTCACCTGTGTGGTCACGCTGATCCCCTCGCCGCACAACCTCCACAACTACGACGAACTCGGCGTGGCCTGGCGGCACCTGCCCTTCGGTCCGCAGGACGACCCGCGGGAGGTGGCCGGCACGCTCTTTCCCGAACTGGCAGCGATGCTCTCCGCAGGGGGCAAAGTGCTCGTGCATCAGGATGAGTTGTCGGATCGGGTGTCGGGGATCATGGCGGGCTACCTGTTGTGGTCCGAGGTCATCCCCTTGGCACCGCAGGCCACCTCGGTGGTGGAGCGGTTGTTGTCTCGTCAAATGGGGCCGCTCGGGCGTGACCTTGTCGCTCTGTCCACCACGATCCCGAGGTAACGCTGTCGTGGCCGCCGACGATCGCATCGAACTACGGGGTCTGCATCTCTCCGGGATCGTGGGGGTACTCCCTCAGGAGCAGGCCGAGGCCCAGCCCCTGGAGATCGACCTCGACATCACCCTGGATATGGCTGATGCCGGCGGCTCCGACTCCCTGACCGACACCGCCGACTACGGCGCGCTGTGCGACGTCACCGAGCAGGTCGTGACCACCACGAACTTTCAACTCTTGGAGACACTGGCTCAACACATCGCCCAGGAACTGGCCGCCGTTGATCGGCGGATCAGTGCGGTCACCGTGTCGGTTCGCAAGCTTCGTCCCCCGGTGGCGCAGCCGCTGCGCACCTCGGGGGTGCGCATCACCCGGACGAGGGCGTGACCCGCGCTTTCCTGGGCCTGGGGTCGAACCTGGGTGACCGGGTGGCCTATCTGCGCTCGGCGGTGGCGGCCACCCCCGATCTCGTGGCGGTATCGCCGGTCTACGAAACCGAGCCCGTGGGTGGTCCCGACGCGCAGGGGGCCTATCTGAACCTGGTGGTCGAGTTGGCTACGACCCGTGATGCGCGGGGCCTCTTGGCCCTGTGCAGCGAACTCGAGACGGCGGCCGGGCGGGTACGAGACGTGCGCTGGGGTCCCCGCAGTTTGGATGTGGACGTGCTGTGGGTGCAGGGAGAGACGGTGGCAGACCCAGACCTGGAAGTGCCCCATGCGCGTATGTACCAGCGTCGCTTCGTGCTCGCGCCGCTGGCCGATCTGGCCCCCGACCTCGTGTCGGCCAGCGACCTGGCGGGCGCGGTGGGTGTGGTGTGGTCGCTGGGCGCGCTCGCCGATTGCCGGGGCGAGGGATGACGCGAGTGCGGATCATCGGCCCGGGCCGGGCCGGCACCTCCTTGGCCGTGGCGCTCGGCCGCGCCGGGTGGGATGTGCTCCCCATGCTCGGTCACAACGACCACGTGCACTCCGCGGCGGCGGATACCGATCTGCTCGTCATCGCCACGCCCGACGCCACCGTGGCTGAGGTGGCGGGCAGAGTGGAGGCGTGTGACGGTTCGGCTATCGCCCACCTCTCCGGCTCGCTCGGATTGGGCCCCCTGCAGGGGCACCCGCGTCCGGCGGTACTTCATCCGCTGGTGGCACTACCAGATCCCGAACGCGGCGCCGAGCGACTGGTGGGGGCGTGGTTTGGCCTGGCCGATCAGGGAGACCGGTTGGCCGTCGAGGTGGTGGCGAGCCTGCGGGGCAAGGCGGTGACCGTGGCCGAGGCCGACTGGGCCCGGTACCACGCGGCGGCAGTGATCGCCTCGAATCACGTCGTGGCCCTCCTCGGCCAAGCCGAGCGCGTGGCGGCGAGCATCGGTGCCCCAGTGGATGCCTTTGTGGACTTGGCCCGCGGCAGCCTGGCCGATGTTGCCGCCCTCGGAGCCCGCGCGGCGTTGACCGGCCCGATCCGGCGGGGCGATCACGCCACGGTGCAGCGGCACCTCGCCGCGCTGCCGCCCGAGGAACGCCCGGGGTACGAAGCCATGGCTACCGAAGCGGCTCGCCTGTGTCGGTGACCACCATCACCGGGATCGCCGCGCTGCGAGCGCGTCTCGATACCGAGCGGGCCGCCGGGCGCACCGTGGGCTTTGTGCCCACCATGGGTTATCTGCACGCCGGCCATGCCTCGCTCATGACGAGGGCCCGAGCGGAGACCGATGTGGTGATCGTTTCCATCTTCGTGAACCCTCTCCAGTTCGCCGCCGGCGAGGACCTGGCCGCCTATCCGCATGACCTCGCCGCCGACACGGCCATGGCGCAGGCTGAGGGGGTGGATGTGCTGTTCGTGCCCACGGAGGCTGAGATGTACCCCGATGGGGTGGTGCACACGAGCGTTCGCGTGATGCAGGTTTCCGCCGGCCTGGAAGCAAGCACCCGCCCCACCCATTTCGACGGGGTAGCCACCGTGGTGGCGAAGTTGTTTGCCATTGTCGGAACGTGTCGCGCCTATTTCGGTGAGAAAGACTTCCAACAGATCGCCGTGGTCCGCCGCATGGTGCGCGACTTGTCGGTCCCGGTGGAGGTGGTGGCCTGCCCCACGCAGCGCGATCCTGACGGTCTTGCCTTATCGAGCCGCAATAGCTACCTCCTCGACGCCGAGCGAGCGGTGGCGCCGGTGCTCCATGCGGCGCTGCTGGCGGGGCGTATGGCCATCGACGCCGGCGAAGTGAACCCCGCCAAGGTGCGGGCCCTGATGGCCGATCTCATCAGCGCGGAGCCTTTGGCCCACCTCGACTACGCCGAAGTGGTGGATGCCGCCACCCTGCAGACCGTGGATCCGCTGGCGGGGGAACTCCGCCTGTTGGCCGCTGCCCGCTTCGGCAGGGCCCGCTTGATCGACAACATCGGCGCCGAGGTCTAACACCACCGCGCCCCTGCACGGTCACCGCACGCGGGGCGCCTGATGCCTCACCCGGGGCGGTCCCTCCGCCGGTACCCACCGGATCGGGGAGCGGTTGGCCAAGGGCAGTGGTGTAGAGGCCGCCAGCGGGTAGAACTTCGTGGTGGCTGACCTTGATTTGTTAGTGCTCGGATCGGGGGTGGCGGGTCTCTCGGCGGCCGTGCGCGCCGCCGAGGTCCACAGCATGGCGGTGGGGGTACTGACGAAGGCCGAACTTCAACAAGCCACCACGCGTTGGGCACAGGGCGGGGTGGCGGCGGTGCTTGGCGGCGACCCGGACTCCACCGATTTGCACCTCGCCGACACCCTCGGCGCCGGCGCGGGTCTCTGCGACATTGATGCCGTGCGGGTGCTCGTGGATGAAGGCCCTGGCCGGGTGCACGAGCTGATCGCGTTGGGCGCGACATTTGATCGCGAGCCCGACGGCCAGTTGCAACTCGCCCGCGAGGGGGGCCACTCCTTGCCCCGCATCGTCCACGCCGGCGGGGCTGCCACCGGGGTAGAGATCGAACGGACCCTGGTAGATGCGGTGCGAGCAGAGGTGGCGGCTGTCTACGAGAGCTTCTTCGCCCTGGACCTGATTGTGGAAGGGGGCCGCTGTCGCGGGGTCCTGGCCGCCGACCCAGATGGTCGCCGTCACGAGGTGCGGGCTCGTCATGTGTTGATGGCAACCGGGGGTTACGGCCAGCTGTTCGCCGTCACCACCAATCCCCACGAAGCCACCGGCGACGGGGTGGCCATGGCCTTGCGCGCCGGGGTGGCGGTGGCCGATATCGAGTTCCAGCAGTTCCACCCCACCGCCCTCCATCATCCTGTGATGCCGCGTCCGTTGCTCACCGAGGCGCTGCGCGGGCACGGCGCGCAACTGCGCGACACGCAAGGAGAGCGGTTCGTGGATGAGCTGCTCTCGCGCGACAAGGTGAGCCGGGCCATCACCGCGCGAATGATCCGTGATGGCGTCGATCACCTGTGGCTCGACGCCACCGACCTTGAGAACTTCGCCGAACGATTCCCCACCATCATGAGCGAGCTTGCGGCCGTGGGCCTTGATCCCGCCACCGACTGGTTGCCCATCGCCCCCGCCGCCCATTACAGCTGCGGCGGGATCCTGGCCGACCTCGATGGGGCGTCATCGCTACCGGGCCTGTGGGTAGCCGGTGAGGCAGGGTGCAATGGAGTGATGGGGGCCAACCGGCTGGCCTCGAACTCGCTGCTCGACGGCATGGTGTTCGGACCGCGGGTGGTGGAGGCCATCGAGCGGGGCGTAGACGGACCCTCGGCCACCGGCGCGATGCGCTCTCGACTTGGTGGGGGTGCCATTGCGGGTCGTTCGCTGGTGTTGCCCGCCCCCACCGGCGCCCCGGTGGGTACCCGGGAGGAACTCCAGCGGTTGATGACCGCTGATGCGGGGGTACTGCGTTCGTCTGAGTCGCTGGAGCGGGCGGCGGCGGGCTGCGCCGGTTCGGTCGGGGGTGACGATTTTGCGTCCTGGGAGTTGCGAAATCTGGCGACGGTGGGCAGGGCACTGTGCGCGGGGGCTTTGGCCCGGGAGGAAAGTCGAGGCTGCCACACCCGCACCGATTATCAGGACCGGCAAGACGACCTGCGCCTCCGCTTCATCATCGGGGGCTGAGCGGTGCCACCGAGGGCGGCGGTTCGGGCGTGGGCAACGATGAGCACCACCGGGCTCGGCCAGCTGATCTCGGTCTGGGTGGGCCAAAAACTCCGAACACCCCGGTGAGGGGCGACCTCTGGCAGGCTGGGGGGATGGCGATGGCCGACCCCCCTCTTCACGCAGTGCGCCAGGCCGTCTCGCAGGCGCTGGCGGAGGACCTGACTCCGCTCGGGGACCTCACTTCCGCATTACTGCCCGCAGGAACTACCGGGGCGGCCCAGTTCATCCCGCGGCACGACGGCGTACTGGCGGGCACCTCGTGCGCGACGGAAACCTTCGCCCAACTCGACCCGACGGTGGAGATCACCTGGCTGGCCCTCGACGGCGACGCGCTCAGCGCGGGAGACACGATCGGTACCGTCGCAGGTCCGCTGGCGTCGATCCTCAGCGGGGAGCGCACCGCCTTGAATTTCTTGTGTCACCTGTCGGGGATAGCGACCTTCACGCGGCGTTTCGCCGACGCTGCCGCGAGCGGTGGTCCGGCGCGCATCTGGGATACCCGCAAGACCACGCCGGGATTGCGGGCACTCCAGAAGGCGGCGGTGCGGGCGGGGGGAGCGGTGAACCACCGCGGCAACCTGTCGGACTGGATCATGTTCAAGGACAACCACCTCGAGGCGTTGGGGATTGCCGAGGCGGTGGCGGCCGCTGCGGTCACCTGGCCGGGGCGACTCGTCCAGGTGGAGGTCAGCGACCTAGACCAACTCGCGCAGGCCCTCGAGGCCGGTGTGGACGCAGTACTGCTCGACAACATGAGCCCCGAGGCGGCCACCGCCGCAGTGGCCTTGGCCGAGGCGTGGGCTCTCCAGCACGGCGGGCGGCGCCCGTTACTGGAGTGCAGTGGCGGGATCACGATCGACACCGCAGCGGCCTACGCCGCCACGGGGGTGGATCTGCTGAGCACCAGCCAGATAACGCAATCTGCCCCGGCCCTCGACATCGGCCTCGACATCCACTGAGCCCGCGCCAACCCCGTCACGGTGGGTCTGCGGGGGCTGCAGGATGGGCAGGATCGCCTACCTGAACCGAGCGATCCCGGCTGCTGTTACTCGGTGGATGGGGTCGGATGACACCGGTGGTCGCGATACCGGTTCGACCCTCTGCGTCCCGACCCGTAGCGTCTGTGTCGTGCTGCTGCTCGCCATCGATGTTGGCAATACCCAAACCGTGGTCGGCCTGTACGACCTCGACCCCACCCTCGACGCCAATCAGCACCGCCGAGCGGCCGACTCGGGCCTGGTGGACCACTGGCGGATCGCTACAAATGTGGAGCGCACTGCCGACGAATACGCGCTGGTGCTGCAGGAGTTTCTTGGTTTCCACGGGGCCACTTGGGATGACAACGACATCCAGGGCATCGCCGTGTGCTCGTCGGTGCCGCGGGTTACCGGGTCGTTGCGGCGGATGGCCGAGCGCTACTTTGCCATTCCCGCCCTGGTCGTTGAGCCCGGGGTGCGCACGGGCCTGCCGATCCTCTACGACAATCCCAAGGAGGTGGGGGCAGACCGCATCGCCGATGCCGTGGCCGCCTTCGACCTCTTTGGCGGACCCACCATCGTGGTCGATTTCGGCACGGCCACCACCTTTGAGGCCATTTCCTCGAAAGGGGAGTACCTCGGGGGTGCCATCTTCCCGGGTATCGACATCAGCCTCGATGCCCTGTTCAATCGGGCGGCCGCCCTGCGGCGGGTGGAATTGGTGGAGCCCCGCTCGGTCATCGGACGCAGCACCGTGGAGTCGATGCAGTCCGGTGCCATCTTCGGCTACACCTCGTTGGTGGACGGCATGTGCGCTCGCATCGCCGCCGAACTTGATGCCGATCCCACCGTTGTGGCCACCGGCGGCCTCTCCGGACTCATTGGCCCATTGTCGATCGCCATTGATCATCTCGAGCCCTGGCTTACCCTCCACGGCCTGCGCCTCATCTACGAAAAGAACCAGCCCTGATGCCCCCGTACCGCTTCGAGACCACCACGAACGCCGCCGCCCTGCGGGCCGAGTACGAGGGTCTGGCCGACGGTGAGGAGACCGGCAACGTCGTGACGATCGCAGGGCGCGTGATGTTGCACCGCGGTCAGGGAAAACTGGCCTTCGCCACGCTGCGCGACGGCAGTGGCGGGGCGGTGCAACTCTTTGCCCTCGCCGCCGTTACCGAAAACTTTGAGGGCTTCGCCAAGATCAGCCTTGGTGATTGGGTGGGCGCGACCGGCGAGGTGGTGAAGACCCGCACGGGCGAGTTGTCGGTGAAGATCACCACCTGGGAGATGTTGGCGGAGACGCGTCGTGGCTTCGGAGATAAGTGGAACGGCATCACCGATGTGGACACCCGCTACCGGCAGCGATACGTGGATCTCTGGGCCAACCCGGAGACTCGTACCGTCTTTTTGCAGCGCAGCAAGATCTTGAGCCTCACTCGTCGATGGCTCGAGGATCAGGGGTTCATCGAGGTGGAGACACCGGTGTTCCATCCAATCCCTGGTGGGGCGCTGGCCAAGCCCTTCACTACCCACCACAACGCTCTCGATATGGAGTTGTTCCTCCGTATTGCGCCCGAGCTCTACCTGAAGCGACTCACCGTGGGTGGCTTCGAGCGGGTCTTTGAACTGGCGCGTGTGTTTCGCAACGAGGGGTTGTCCACCCGCCACAACCCTGAGTTCACAATGCTCGAGCTCTATCAGGCCTATGGCGATTACCACGATGTGATGGCCCTCACCGAGGAGTTGGTGGCGCACCTCGCCATGGAGCTGCACGGCACCACCAAGCTCACCTACGGAGCGCGTGATCTCGACCTCACCCCGCCCTGGCGACGCGCCACCATCACCGAAGTGGTGCAGGAACATGCGGGCGTGCATGTCGATGTGCAGATGCCCCTGGAGGATCTCCGGCGCATCGCCGCGGAGCACGGTGTGGAGGTGCAACCCCACCACGGTCCGGGCAAGCTCATGTTGGAGATCTACGAGAAGACCACTGAGGCCAATCTGTGGGGGCCGGTGTTCGTGATGGATTACCCCAAGGAGGTCTCGCCACTGGCCCGGGATCACCGCGACGTGCCCGAGATGGTCGAACGGTTCGAGGCGATCGTGGCCGGGCGGGAATTGGGCAACGCCTTCACCGAATTGTTGGACCCCGACGAGCAGCGCGCCCGTTTCAGCGCCCAGGCCCAGCAGCATGCGGCTGGCGATGAGGAAGCCATGGTGATGGACGAGGACTACCTGCGGGCCCTCGACTACGGCCTGCCGCCCACGGCCGGGTTGGGCATTGGCATCGACCGTCTCGTGATGCTGCTCACCGACACGCAGTCCATTCGCGACGTCATCCTGTTTCCCAGTTTGCGGACTGAGCGGGAGTGAGCCGCGCGCCAAGGGCGAGCGTGCCCGTTTCCCCGCACTCCACCAGTGCCCCGCCGGGCATCTGGGACCACGAACGGGGCCGTCTAACCCTGGGCCTGGTGCTCACAGTCACCCTGGTGGCTTTTGAGGCCCTGGCCATCTCTACGGTCATGCCGGTGGTGGCCGACGATCTCGGTGGTCTGAGCCTCTACGGCTGGGTGTTTAGCGGCTTCTTTCTGGGCAATCTGCTCGGTATCGTGTTCGCCGGACATGCCGCCGATCGGCAAGGTACCGCCGTCCCCTTTCTCGTCGGTCTGGTGCTGTTTGCCATCGGCCTCCTCGTCGCCGGATTGGCCCCGTCGATGGGTGTGCTGGTGGCCTCCCGGGTCCTGCAGGGCATCGGTGCCGGGGTCATTCCGGCCATCACGTACATCGCCGTGGGGCGCAGTTATCCGCCGATGTTGCGTCCGCGCGCCTTTGCTATTACCGCCACGGCCTGGCTGATTCCCGGACTCATCGGGCCAGTGGCCAGCAGTGCCATTGCCGAAGTGTGGGGATGGCGGGCGGTCTTTTTAGCCCTGCTCCCCTTCATCCTGCTCGCCGGGTTCATCACGCTCCCCGCGCTGGTTCATAGCTCCGGGGTTGATCGGGCGACCACCGTCGGCCCGCTCAGCGATCACCGCCGGGCGGCGGTGTTGCTCACGCTCGGCTCCGCCATGGTGCTCGGTGCCATCAGCGGGGTGCAACCTGTGGTGGCAGTGGGCCTGGCGTTGGTTGGGGTGCCGCTGGCGGCGCGGTCGTTTATAGCCCTCATGCCACCGGGCATCATGCGTGCGGCTCCCGGCATCCCCGCGGCCATTGCGGTGCGCGGCATTCTCACCTTCTCGTTCTTCGGTACCGATGTGTACGTGTCGCTGTCGTTCCAGGACGTTCGCCATCAGCCCACCTGGGTGGCGGGGTTGTCGCTCACGATCTGCACGATCTGTTGGTCGGTGGCGGTATGGGTGCAAGAACGGTGGATCCTGCGAGTGGGGCCCCGCCGGGTGGTGGGGGTGGGGTTTGTGTTGTTGGCTATCTCGATCCTTCTCATGTTTGGCGTGATCGGTTCCCTGCCGATCCCCTTGTCCATTGGCGTGTGGGGGATTGGGGGCTTCGCCATCGGACTGTGTTACGCCTCGCTGTCGGTCACGGTCCTCGGCTTGGCCGAACCGGGCCGGGAGGGAGCGGCTACCGCCAGCCTGCAGGTGAGCGACGTGCTGGGCATTGCTCTGGGGGTGGGTGTAGCGGGAGCTTTCGTGGCGCTGGGCGAGACGCGCTCCTGGTCCACCGGCGGTGCCCTTCAGTGGGCCTTCGCCTGCACCCTGGCGATGGCCGTGGTGGGCGTCGCCGCGTCGCGGCGCCTTCCCACCACGTTGCCCACCTGAGTCGCCTCGGCCGCTAGGCGGCCAGCACGGCTTCGAGGTCGATGATGAGACTCGAGGCGGCACCGGCGAGCGCCGTGGCACTCGGTGTGGTGCCGAAGGTCCCCAGCGCCGCCACGGCGCCGTCAATGTACGTGCGGGCCAGTTCGATCGACCGTGGGACACCGGCGGAGGTGCGCACCAGGTGGCGGGCAGCATCGAGAGCATCGCCCTCGATGGGTCGGCCGAGGAGTGCTCCGAGGGTCGCGCCATGTTCCTCGAGCGCGTAGAGCACCGGGAGGTTATAGATGCCTTCGGCGATGTCGTGCCCCGCGGGTTTGCCCAGTTGCTCGTCGGTGGCAATCACGTCGAGCACGTCGTCCACGATCTGGAAGGCCATGCCGTAGTGCAGCCCAAAGGCTGTGAGTTGATCAATGGCGGGCCGGGGAAGGCCACCGACGATGCCACCGACGCGACAGGCGGTGGCGAACAGGGCCGCCGTTTTTCCTTCGATGGCGCGAAGGTAGGAGGCTTGGGTGCGAGAGATGTCGTAGGCACAGCCCAACTCGATGACCTCACCGGTACACAAGCGTCCGATGGTGGCGGCCAGCAGGCCGGCCACCTCGGTGCCGAGACCAGCGGCGATTTCCGATGCTTTGGCCAAGAGGAAGTCGCCGGCGAGAATGGCCTTGAGGTTTCCCCATCGAAGGTTCACGCTGTCTACGCCCCGACGAGTTTCGGCTTCGTCGATGACGTCGTCGTGGCACAGCGAACCAACCTGGACGAGTTCCACCGACACCCCGCCGAGGATCACCTCGTCGGTAACGGCGACGCTGATGGCATCGGTGTCGGTGGCGAGGATGGCCGCCGAGGCCACCGTGAACAGCGGGCGGGCCCGCTTGCCACCGGCGGTGATGAGATGGCCACCGATGTCGGCCATGAGGTCGTCTTCCGCCGCCACGGCATGGAACAGCGCCGCTTCCACCCTGGCGCGGTGGGCCGTCATCCCAGGAAACTCAAGGAGCGGACTCGCGTAGGCCACCCCCCTACGCTACGGCAGGTCGCCCCCTTCCGAGCAAGTGGCCACCGGCAGTGAAGTTTGGGGGAGCGTCTGCCGATACAGGTCAGGCCCCCGCCTTCCCGTCCGCGGTGCGAAGTCGGGGGGTAGGGGTACACTCAGAGAACATTGATCCCCGAATGGGGCTGGAGGCACCAAGTTGTTTGAGCGGTTCACCGACCGGGCTCGACGGGTAGTCGTACTGGCCCAAGAAGAAGCACGGCTACTCAACCACAACTACATCGGCACCGAGCACATTCTGCTCGGGCTGATTCACGAGGGCGAAGGGGTCGCCGCTAAGGCGCTGGAGTCCCTCGGGATCTCGCTGGAGGCCGTACGCAGCCAGGTAGAGGAGATCATCGGCCAGGGTGGTTCGTCGCCGTCGGGTCACATTCCCTTCACGCCGCGCGCCAAGAAGGTCCTCGAGTTGTCACTGCGCGAGGCCCTGCAACTCGGCCACAACTACATCGGTACGGAGCACATTCTCCTGGGTCTCATCCGGGAGGGCGAGGGCGTGGCCGCCCAGGTGCTCGTGAAGCTCGGCGCCGACCTTTCGCGGGTTCGCCAACAGGTGATCCAACTCCTCTCGGGCTATCAGGGCCCGGGTGGGTCTTCGGACAAAGCCGGTCAGGTGGCTGGCGCAGGAGGCCCCCAGGGACCGGAGCAGGCCTCGGGGTCGCTGGTGCTCGATCAGTTCGGGCGCAACCTCACGCAGCAGGCGCGCGAGAAGAAGTTGGACCCGGTCATCGGCCGGGCCAAAGAGATCGAGCGCGTGATGCAGGTGCTGTCGCGCCGCCAGAAGAACAATCCGGTGCTCGTGGGTGAGCCTGGCGTCGGCAAAACCGCCGTGGTGGAGGGCCTGGCCCAGATGATCGTGGCCGACGACGTCCCGGAGACCCTCAGGGGCAAGCAGCTCTACACCCTTGACCTTGGCGCCCTGGTGGCGGGATCCCGTTACCGAGGCGACTTTGAGGAGCGGCTGAAGAAAGTCTTGAAGGAGATCCGTACCCGCGGCGACATCATCTTGTTCATCGACGAACTGCACACCCTTGTTGGCGCCGGCGCCGCCGAAGGGGCCATCGATGCCGCTTCCATTCTGAAGCCGATGCTGGCCCGCGGCGAACTGCAAACCATCGGTGCCACCACCCTCGATGAGTATCGCAAGCACCTGGAAAAAGACGCGGCTCTGGAGCGGCGTTTCCAGAAGATCGTGGTTGAAGAACCTTCGGTGGCGCACACCATCGAGATCCTCAAGGGCCTCCGTGACCGCTACGAATCCCATCACCGAGTCACCATCACCGACCAGGCACTGGTGGCGGCGGCCAACCTGGCCGATCGCTACATCGCCGATCGCCACCTCCCCGACAAGGCCATCGATCTCATCGACGAAGCCGGGTCGCGCCTGCGGATCAAGCGGATGGAGACCCCGGCGGACTACAAGGAGATCGAAAACGAACTCTCCGGTGTGGTTGAGGCCAAGAAGAAGGCGGTGGAGGGCCAGAACTTTGAGGAGGCCGGCCGTCTTCGTGACAAGGAGAAGGAACTCCTCGCCGCCAAAGAGGGCAAGGAACGCGAGATCAAAGAGTCTGGCGTCGACCTGTTCGACGAGGTAGACGAGGAGGCCATCGCCGAGGTCCTCTCGATGTGGACGGGCATCCCGGTGTACAAACTCACCGAGGAGGAGACCCAAAAACTCCTTCACATGGAAGACGACCTCCACAAGCGGGTCATCGGCCAGGAAGACTCCATCCGGGCCGTTTCCCAGGCCGTTCGCCGCACGCGTGCTGGTCTCAAGGACCCGAAACGTCCGAGCGGCTCGTTCATCTTCCTCGGCCCGTCGGGGGTAGGAAAAACCGAACTGGCCAAGACCCTGGCCGAGTTCCTCTTCGGCGACGAGACGGCGCTGTTGAGCCTGGACATGTCCGAATACATGGAGAAGCACACCGTGAGTCGTTTGGTGGGTTCGCCCCCCGGCTACGTGGGCTACGAGGAGGGCGGTCAGCTCACCGAAGCGGTTCGCCGTAAGCCCTTCTCGGTGGTGCTATTCGACGAGATCGAAAAGGCCCACCCCGATGTGTTCAACACGCTGTTGCAGATCCTTGAAGAAGGACGCCTCACCGACGCCCAGGGCCGGTCGGTGGATTTCCGCAACACCGTGTTGATCATGACGTCCAACCTCGGTACCGCTGATCTGCGCAAGGCCAACCTCGGTTTCGGCCGGGCGGATGAAGCCGTGTCGTACGAGCGGATGAAGGCCAAGGTGAACGACGCCCTGAAGCAGCACTTCCGGCCCGAGTTCCTCAACCGCATCGACGAGACCATCGTGTTCCACGAACTATCGAAAGCAGAAGTGACCCAGATCGTGGACCTCATGATCGCCCGCACGCAGAAGCAACTCGAGGGGCAGGGGATCGGGATCGAGCTCACCCCCGCCGCCAAGTCGCATGTGGCCGATAAAGGCTACGACCCCACCCTGGGCGCTCGGCCGTTGCGCCGGGCCATCCAGCGGCTCATCGAGGACGAACTGTCCGAGAAGCTCCTGTACAAGGAGTTTTCCGCTGGCCAGATCATCATCGTGGATGTTGCCCCGAATGCTGAAACCGGCGAGATGGAGCTCACCTTCCGGGCCGTGGAGGGTTTTGAACCCCCGCCGATGGAGTTGGCTGAAGCCGGTCCCAGCGAGGGCTAATACCCCGGTTCGGGATCCCGCCCCCGTGTTGCGGGGGTATCGATCAGCGTTCGTGGCGGGTGTCGAGCCAGCGCAGGGCCACCCCCGCGTAGGTAGCGATACCCGCCACCATGGCGTCTTCGTGCAGCACCATCCGGTTGGAGTGGTTGGGGGCAACGTCACGGGCGGCCACGCCGGGCGGGCGCGTGCCTAAAAAGGCCATCGCCCCGGGAA
>CAMDIH010000033.1 GCA_945898515.1 Candidatus Neomicrothrix parvicella RN1
ATCTTCCCGCCTCTCGACCGGGCGGTGCACAAAGTTACGGGCGGCCGGATACTCACAAGTCAGTTGTTCGTGGACTCGTTGGTGCTCAGGACCACGGGGCGGCGCAGCGGGGAAGGGCGCGACGCCCCCCTTGCCTGTGCCAGCGAACCCGGGGGCACCTGGCTGGTGGTGGGCAGCAACTTCGGCAAGGAGCATCACCCGGCCTGGACGGCCAACCTCCTGGCCGATCCGGCCGCCTGGGTGACCCGTCACGGACGTACCGTGGCGGTGGTGGCCCGCTTGCTCACCGATGATGAACGGGAGGAGGCGTGGGCCAGGCTACGTGACGTGTGGCCAATCTATGACCGGTACGAGGATCGCTCGGGCCGCTCGCTGCGGGTGTTTCGCCTCACCCCGTCTTGAGGGCCGCTTCGATGTCGTCTTTGATTTTTTCCGGCGGGGTGTTGGGGGCGTAACGCTTGATCACATGGCCATCACGGCCGATGAGAAACTTGGTGAAGTTCCATTTGATGCGGTTACCGAACACGCCGCTCTTGGCCTGGCGCAGCCACTGGAACAGGGGGTGGGTGCCAGATCCGTTCACCTCGATCTTGGCGAACATGGGGAACGTCACGCCGTAGTTGATCTGGCAGAACTCCTTGATCTCCGCGGCATCGCCGGCTTCTTGACGAGCGAACTGGTTGCACGGGAAGCCGAGCACCACCAGGCCCTGTTCCTCGTACTGCTCGTACAGTTTTTCGAGGCCGGCGTACTGCGGGGTGAGGCCGCAGGTGGAGGCCGTGTTGACGACCAACACGGCCTTGCCCTGATAGTCGGACAGGTTGATTTCCTGTCCAGTGAGCGATGAGGCGGTGAAATCGTTCAGGGTGGTCACCGCCCGGAGTGTATTGCCCCGGGCGTGGAAAGATGGTCCGATCTTGTGGAAGTCGGGGGCAAAGAGATGATCGATACGGTGGTGTGGGGGACGGGCAACGTGGGGCGGGCGGCTATTCGTGCCGTGGTGGCTCACCCGGGACTTCGGCTCAGCGCGGTAGTGGTGCATAACCCCGAGAAGGTCGGCCGCGACGCGGGGGAACTGGCCGGGATGGATGAGGTCTTGGGGGTGGTGGCGACCGACGACGCAACGGCGGTGCTGGCGGCGGGTCCGAGGGCGGTGGTCTACGCGGCGTCGGGCGACGTCCGGCCCGACGCCGCGCTGGCCGATGTCGCCTGCGCCCTGCGGGCCGGGGCAGTGGTGGTCACCCCCGCGATCTATGCGCTCTACGACCCGCGCTCGGCACCCAGCGAGGTGCGCGATCCGGTGATCGAGGCCGCTGAGCAAGGAGGTTCGGCCTTGTTCGTGTCGGGTATCGACCCGGGCTGGGGCAACGACATCCTCCCCCTGTTCGTAGCCGGCCTTGGGTCCACTATCACCCAGATCCGCTGTCAGGAGATCTTCGATTATTCCTCGTACGACCAGCCTGATTCGGTGCGTTACCTCGTGGGCATGGGCCAGCCAATGGATTACGAACCGCCCATGGTGGCCCCCACCATCCCCACCATGGTGTGGGGTGGGCAAGTGCGGCTCATGGCCCGCGCTCTCGGCATAGAACTCGACGAGATCCGCGAGACCCTCGAGCGTCGACCGCTCGAGCACATGGTTACCAATGTGATGGGCGATTTCGAGGTGGGTACCCAAGGGGCTCTGCGCTTTGAGGTGCAGGGCATTGTGGGAGGTCGGCCGGTGATCATCATCGAGCACGTCACGCGCATCAGCCCGACCTGTGCCACCGACTGGCCGATGCCGCCCGACGGCGGCGACGGTGCCCACCGGATCATCATCGAGGGCCAACCTCGCATTGAAGTGACAGTGGAGGCCACCGACGAGGGCGGCAACCGGGCGGCTGGTGGCAACGCCACGGCAGTGGGCCGACTGGTGAATGCCATCCCGTTCCTGCGAGCGGCCGAGCCGGGTTTGTACGACGCTCTCGACGTGCCCTTGCTCCCACCGGCGGGCCGGTTCTGAGCGCGGCTCTCCCGGCACTCGGTTGGTTGAGCGGATCGGTAGTCAGCCGGGCGGCAGAGCGGACTCGGGCGTCCAGCAGGAGTGGGTCCCGGAGCTGATGCGTTCGGGAAGGCGCACTCGGGCGATGGGGCCGCTCGTGATGTCGGTGGCGTCGAAGACGAGGCACTCGCTGAGATCACGGCCCACATCGGTGGTGAAGGTCACGAGGTAGCCGTCGTCCTCGGCGGTGCCGCCCGGGCGGGGAGCGAAGGGGGTTTCGCTGCCGAACACGCCATCGCCAAAGGCGTAGCGCTGCTCAGCCCCGGTGTGCAGGTCGTTCTTTACGAGGCCGTTGAACAGGAACCAACCCGGCTCGCCGGTGACGCTGTAGGTGTAGCGGTGTGGCCGACCAGCGCGCTGTGGGTTGATCATCCCGAACTCCATGATCTGATCCGACAATGACTCCTCGCGGGTTTCGCCGGTGACGAGGTTGAACCGCCACCGATGAGGACGAGTTTGGAGTTGGTGGATGTCGAGATAGCGGTACACCGACGCCAGATGGGGATCGACGGCCCCGCGCTTGCGCGGGGAGGGGTCGTGTTGGAAGAAGCCGTCGAGCACCACTTCGTCGCCGTCCTCGTAGGCGTTGATCCAATGGAGGACGTAGGTGGGGTCGGCCTCGAACCAGCGCACGGGGCGGGTGCCGTCGCGCCGCACGAGAGCGAAGCGGCTGGGCACGTCGGGGAAGAAGCGGGGGAGATGGATCCCGCCCGCCAGCAGATCGGGATCCCAGAAGAGAGGCAGGTCGTTGAGGATGGCGTAGTGCTCGGTGAAGGCCATGTCGTGCGGGAGGCGCGGGCCGGGGAGCTCCACAGCGACGGATCGTTCCAGTGCGCCCTCCGCGCTCACGATCCCGAGGTGGAGGTACGGGTGCTCCTTGCCGTAGCCGAACACGAGCAGTTCGCCGGTGCGCTGGTCCACCTTGGGATGGGCGGAGATCCCGGTGGGCGACGGGAAACTGCTCGCCCAGGTGGCCTTGCCGCGCTGCTCGAGCGTGCGCGGATCGAGGGCATAGAGGTCGCCGCACTGCCAGAAGCTGGTGAGGGCCTGGCCGTTGTGCACCACGACGTCGGTGCTGGAGGCGTCCTTCATGCGGCCCCGGGCGCCCCACCCGTCTTCCCGCTTGGAGTGCTCCGGGGTGTCGAGCATGCCGGTCCAGAGCGACTCGGCCGCCTCCTGCTCGGCGAGGAACCCGTCGGTGCGCACGAAGCGGTTGCGGTAGCTGGCGGTACCGTCGTGAAAGGCGATCTGGTGGAGCATGCCGTCGCCGTCGAAAGGGTGGTACGCCCCGATCGAGGGGTGCACCGGGTTTTCGGTGTTGCGGAGGTAGACGCCGGAGAGATCGGCCGGGATCTCCCCCTCCACCTCGAGGTCATCGGCGTCCCACTCGCGCACGTTCGGCCGCCATGCCCCGCTGCGATACGGGTGCTGATCGTTGGCCGGGAGGGTGGAGGCGACGGTGTTCCGCAGGATCGAGGCCACGGTTAGGCCCCTACTCCCACGACGAAGGTCACCGTGGTGGTGGTGGACCCACCGATGTTGAGGGTGGCCACCCGTCGAGCGCCGTCAACCTGGGTGGCTCCCGCCCTCCCGCTGGTCTGGTGGGCCGCATCGACCACCATGCGCACACCGGTGGTGCCCACGGGGTGGCCGCCGCCGATCAGTCCGCCCGACGGGTTCATCGGGGTGGACCCATCGCGTTCGAGGGTGCCGTCTTCGATGGCCTGCCAACTTTGTCCGGGTGGGGTGATGCCGAAGTGGTCGATGGCGGCGTACTCCGAGGGGGTGAAGCAGTCGTGGGTCTCGATGGCATCGATCCCCGAGACGTCGGCCACCCCCGCGCGCCGGAACGAGTCGGTGATGGCTTGGCGAACATGGGGGAGGACGTAGGGGTGGTTCGCAGAGCGCCGCACCTTCTCCGCATAGGGCAAACCCACGGTCCGGTGGCCCCAACCGAGGAGCCGGGGAACGTCATCGAGGTCGCGACCTTGGGTGGCGGCCCACACCTCCGCGGTGCGACGCCCCGCCAACACCACGCCGGCGCCGCCGTCGGTGACCTGGCTGCAATCGGTGCGGCGGATGCGGCCGTCGATCACTGGGTTGTGGTGGGCATCGGCGGTAAAACTCTCGGGCGTGTGCGACCACGCCCGCGTCTGGGCGTTGGGGTTGTCCTTGGCGTTGCGGAAGTTGAGCTCGGCGATGGCGGCGAGGTGCCGGTCGTCGATCCCGTATCGATGGTCATACTCATCGGCGAGCAGGTTGAACATGTGCGGCCACATGAACTTGGCCTCGGTGCCCTCGTGGCCCACCCAGGCGGCTGCCCCGAGGTGCCCAGCCGCTTGGTCGCCGGGCACGTTGCGTTCCTGCTCGGCGCCGAGCACCAGCGCGCAGTCGTAGCGGCCGGCCTCGATTTCCGCCATCGCCGCCAGCACGGCAATGCCGCCCGAGGCACAGGCTGCTTCGTGGCGGGCGGCGGGGATACCCCAGAGGTCGGGGGCAACCGTGGCGGGCATGGCCCCGAGATGGCCCTGTCCGTTGAAGAGTTGTCCGAAGGCGTTGCCAACATGGATCGTTTCGATCGTGGACGGCGCAACCTGGGCATCGGCGAGGGTGCCGGCCACGGCATCAGCCACGAGGTCGCTGATTTCCAGGCCCTCTTTGGCGTAGTTGCGGGCAAAGTCGGTTTGATAGCCGCCGAGAATAAACACGTCGCTGCTCATCGGATCTCCTCCCAGGGGAGCGTAGGCTCAAATCTCCCGAAGGTGTGCACGTTTGGTTGAGGAGGGTGATCTCTCTGCGAGTGAAAATTGACGAGGCCTCCTGCGAGGGCCACGGCCGCTGCTACGCACTGGCGCCGGCGTTGTTCGAGCCCGACGAGATCGGTAACGCCTCCGTCCTCGGTGATGGCATCGTGCCCGCCGGCGAAGAAGATCGGGCGCGCCGGGCGGTCGCCAACTGCCCGGAGCATGCCATCACGATCGACGCGAGCACCTGAGATGACCACCGATCACCCGCCGGTCGAGGATTGGGCCGTCGACTTCGATCACACCGACGAGAGGTACGCCGCTAACCCGTTCCCGATCTGGGACGAGATCCGCTCGTCGGCCTGCCCGATCGCCCGCACGGAACGCTACGGCGGGGCTTGGCTCCCCACCCGGCACGCCGATGTGTCGGCCATCGCCTACGACACCGATCACTTTTCCTCCCGCAGCATTCTGATGTCGGCGGTACGTCCGCCCCTCGAGGCCGCCCCGATGGGGATCGCGCCGCCCATCTCGTCGGACCCCCCGTTCCATGGGGGTGCCCGCCGCGTGTTGTTGCCCGCCTTTTCGCCGCAGGCGGTGGGGAAACTCGAGGCGTCCACCCGGGCCTACTGTGACGAACTCATCGACGCCATGCGGGGCCGGGAGGTTGTTGACGCCGCCACCGACTACGCCCAGAACATCCCCGTGCGGGTGATCGCCACGATGCTTGGGTTCCCTCTTGGCGATGACGACCGTTTCCGGGAGTTTGTGGTGGAAGTCATCGAGGGCGTGGACCTTCCCCCTGAGGCGCGGATGGATTCCATGGGGGCCCTCTATGAGTATCTCAGGGTGCAGATCGAGGACCACACGGCCCATCCCCGCGACGACCTCACGAGTTTTCTGCTCAACGCGGAAATCGATGGGGAGCAGCTGGGGTTCGAGCATGTGGGTCGCACTATCGCGCTCTTGCTTTTGGCGGGGATCGACACCACCTGGAGTGCCATCGGTGCGTCACTGTTTCATCTCGCGTCCACGCCCGGCGACCGCGAACGCTTGGTGGCGGAGCCGGAGTTGGTGCCGACGGCGGTGGAAGAACTGCTGCGGGCCTATGCCCCGGTGACGATGGCGCGATTGGTCACGGAAGACATCGACTTCAATGGCTGCCCTATGAAAGCCGAGGATTGGGTGCTGCTCCCGTTCCCGGCGGCCAACCGCGACCCTGAGTTCCTGGCCGACGCCGATGAGGTCGTGATCGATCGGGAGGTGAACCGCCACAGTGCTTTCGGGCTGGGCATCCATCGCTGCGCCGGCTCGCATCTGGCGCGCATGGAACTGCGAGTTGCCCTCGAGGCCTGGCTGGACGCCTTCCCCACCTTTACCTTGGCCGACGCCCACGGGGTGCGCTGGTCGGGTGGCCAGGTGCGGGGGCCCCGCCGCTTGCCCATCGCCATCGGCTAAGGGGGAGACGACCGCCCCAAGAGCCCGATTGGCCCCCTCGTCTGATCGAGGTGAACCCGCCCCGGGCGGGTTGGCATCGTTGGTTCACCGTCCCATGATCGTTCACCTTCCGTTAAAGAGCGCGCCAGACGGTCCACTTAGCATCGTGTCATGGCCTTTGTGGAGACCGAGGAGCTCGCCAGTCGGGCTCTCCCGTCGGATGCCGCCGTGCCCCACCCTTACAGCCGATCCTTCGGATCTGACGGCTATCACGCGGCGCTCGCCTCGGAGCGGGCCGACCAGCGGTCGCGGGAGATGGCTGATCCGTCACTGGTTGCGCCCCCGCCCGCCCCGGTCGTCGAGGGGGACGGGTGGCTCACGCCGGCGGATGTCGGTCGTCTCGTCGACGTCATGCTGGGCGGGGCCCTCAAGCGTCTCGACGCTGAGGTTGAAGCGGCTCGCTCGGAGTCCGAGGCCCGGGTCGCCGCCGCCGTGCGGAGGGTGGCGCTCGTGCCCCCGATCCGCGCGTGGGAGGGGTTTTCGGTTGAGAGGGTCGGCGGGATCCTGCCGACACCCGGCACTGCGGGTCCCCAAGTTGGTGATCGCTCCTCCCCAGTTCCTCCTGCGGATGAGCCCGATCTTGTGGGGCAGGCCGGTTTCGCCCCAGTGGACCTGTTCGGGTCCGAATCCATCGGCCTGCGTGACTCGGCCGAGGTCTACGAACGGTTCTGGGCTGATGCGTCCGAGGAGCACCCCTTGGTTGGTCGTCTCCGCCGCTGGGCGCGGCGGGAGGTTCGATGATTCACGACGACGAGAGCATGCCCATCGAGGGTGTCGCCGGAGACGACAGGTTGACCGCCCCCGAGAGCGGTGCCACTCCGAACGGCGTCCAAAAGGCCGAACTGAGTTTGCCGGCGCTTGAGGCGATCACCTGGACGCGGTCCTACGATCGCCAGAGTGTCGATCGGTTTCTCGCTGAGATCGAGGCCCAGCGCGCCGGGCTGCTCCGCGACGTCGAGCGAGCCAGTGCGCGGCGCGACGCGGCGCTCGAGTTGGTGGCCGGGAGGACGACGGCGGCCGCCGCCGCCCTGGGCGCCATCGTGATCGCCCGATCGAGTGACGTCGCGAAGCTCGAGGAGGAGCACCAGGAGGTCATCGCCACTATTCGGTCCGCCGCCGAGACGGAGGCGGCCAGGATCCTCACCGTGGCGGAGCGCGAGGTCGCCGCCATGCACGAGGCGACGGCTGCCATGGTGGCGCTCGCCGCTCCGTCTTCGACAGCGCCCGCCGCTCCCGAGGCGGAGATCGATCGACTGGCTTACCAGCCCGTGCCGGATGCGGAAGGCCATGCCAGTGCCGGATGACCTCGTCGATGCCAGCACGGGGACAGATCTTCTGTCGGTGACGCTCCCGCCGCTGACCCCCCTCCTGGTCGCGGGGGAGGAGGAGATCGATCAGGTCGTCCGAACAGCACGCGCCGGGATCGCGATCCTGTCGCTCCAACTGCGGACGGTCGAGCGAAGCGCCACCCTGGCGGAGGCCCAAGAGACCGACTGGGATCTCCCGGAGGTCCAAGGTCTCCTCGAGGCCACCCTCGGTCACCAGATGGAGACGCGACGTCGAGAGATGGCCGAGGAGGTCAACGAGGCGCGCCGCGAGGCGGTCCGACTCGTCGTCGAGAGCCGAGCGACCGCGGCTGATCTCATCGCCCAGGCTGGCGCGGAGAGCCTCGAACGACTGATGGCGGGGACCGGGGTGGACCGCACCTCGGAAGCGCCGAGTCTGCGGATCATCAGCCGGCCTCGCGCCGACCCGGTGGAACAGGAAGTTCACGACCTGACCCATCCCGTCGCCCAGCCGGCCCGCGAGGACACCCCGGCGCCAGCCGCCAGTGGAATCGAGCCAATGGTCGCGGCCATCCCCGTGGTCGTGTCACCGGACGCCCCCGTGAT
This sequence comes from Candidatus Neomicrothrix parvicella RN1, assembly GCA_945898515.1. Taxonomy (GTDB): domain Bacteria; phylum Actinomycetota; class Acidimicrobiia; order Acidimicrobiales; family VFJN01; genus VFJN01. The sequence goes on from CAMDIH010000033.1 coordinate 8,178, forward strand.
GTCCACGCTCGTGATGCCCACCCCCGTGATGCCCACCCCCGTGATATCCACGCCCGTGGTGCCCACGCCCGTGGTGCCCACGCCCGTGATGCCCGCCGGGGTGGCGATCGCGGCGGAATCGGTGGCCGTCGAAACGGCGCGGGCGGGCGAGTCCGTGACGGCACCGGTGGACGTCCCGACGGCGACACAGGCCGCGGTGATCGCGGGGCCGTCGGCGGTGTCGGCGACGATCATTAGCCCCGTGGTGGCCGTGCCCGCGGCGCTGGCCGACCCGGCGGTGACGCAGGAGCCGAAGCCCCGGTCGTCGCTCTCACGGTTCTTCTACCTCGATGTCCTGCTCCCGATGGTCGCGGTGCTGATACTTATCGTCGTGCTCCTCGCCTGGGTGGGCTGACCGCATGTCCATGACCATGGTGTATGCCGCTCCGGCTGCGGACCTCCCCGCTCCGACCCCGCGCCAACTGGCGGCCCCGGCCGGGGTGGGCGACAAGATCTTCACGCGGGTCACGTTGCTCACCGGGCTCATCGTCTTGGGAGTCATGGCGGCGGTTGGGCTCTTCCTGTCGATCGAAGCCAGCCAGGCTCTCCGTTCCACCGGCACCAGCTTTCTGACCACCTCCGAGTGGTTCCCCGACCGCAACCAGTTCGGCATCGCGGCGGTGCTCACCGGCACCGTTGCCATCGCCGTGGTGGCCGTGGGCATCGCCCTGCCCCTCTCGATGGGCACGGCGCTGTTCATCACGCAGGTGGCCCCGCCGAAGCTGCGGTCGACCCTCGTCAGCCTCGTTGACCTCATGGCGGCGGTACCCAGTGTGCTCTATGGGCTCTGGGGCCTCTTCTTCTTTCAAGGTCAGGTCATCGGGGTGTCCCGGTGGATCTCGACGTGGTTCTCGTGGATCCCGCTCTTCCGGGTGACGGGGGCGGAACCGGGCAGCCCGCTGTCGAACCAGACGGTCTTCACGGCCTCCGCGTTCATCGCGGGGGTGGTGGTGTCGCTCATGGTCATGCCGATCCAGTGCTCGATCATGCGCGAGGTCTTCTCCCAGGTCCCCATTGGCGAGCGCGAGGGTGCCTATGCGCTGGGCGCCACCCGCTGGGGAATGATCCGCATCGTGGCGCTTCCGTTCGGCCGAGGCGGGATCATCGGCGGCACGATGCTCGGCCTCGGTCGGGCGCTCGGCGAGACGATCGCCGTCCTGTTGATCATCTCACCCCGGTTCGACATCAACTTCCACATCCTGGAGGCCGGCGGCAATTCCGTGTCGACCCTCATCGCGCTCCGCTACAAGGAAGCGACGGGGTTCGGGCTCTCGGCGTTGATGGCCGCCGGTCTGGCGCTCTTCGCCTTGACGCTCGTCGTCAACTTCACGGCCTCGGCCTTCGTGGCCCGGTCCCGCTCGGGCGCGAGCAGCGAGGCGTGACATGACGGACCTCATGGATCGACAGGACGCACTGGAGCGTTCAGCCCCCACCGTGGTGATCGACCGTAACGCGCCTCGGCCGCTCCTCACCCAGTCGCGGCGAGCGCTCGGCGGCCTCCGGCGAGACGATCTGCTCACCATGGGGGGAGCGGCCGTGAGCGCGGTTTGCACCGCGCTGCTTCTGTTCGGGCGCGTCGCTCCGGCGGCCGGGGCGTTCGGCTTTGCGCTCGTCGCCTATGGGCTGTTCGTCATCACCTACGCCCTGCTCGTCTGGCTTCGCGACGAGCGGCCGGCGGTGGTGGACAAGGTGATGGCCGTATTGCTGGGGTCGGCGGCCGTCGTCGCTTTCGTCGCCCTCTTCTCCGTGATCTTCTTCACCCTCTGGCGGGGACGGGCGGCTCTCGGATACGCCAACCTCTACTACCGGGACATGAGCGAGGCGCTTCCGACGGACCCTCTATCGGCGGGAGGCATCGGTCACGCCATTCTCGGCACCTTGATCATGATCTCGCTGGCGATCGTGCTGACGGTGCCGCTCGGCCTCACCTGTGCGGTGTTCCTGAACGAAACTGGAAGCCGGGCCGCTGGCATCGTGCGGACGATCGTGGACGCCATGACGGCGCTGCCGTCGATCCTCGCCGGGCTGTTCATCTTCGCCACCTGGATCCTGATCCTAGGGTTCGAGCGCTCCGGGCTGGCGGCGGCGATCTCCATCAGCATCATGATGCTGCCGATCATCATCCGCTCTGCTGATGTGGTCCTCCGGCTCGTTCCGGGGAACCTCCGCGAGGCGTCTGCCGCCCTCGGCGCCCCCCAGTGGCGATCGGTCCGTCACGTCGTGCTGCCGACGGCACGGTCGGGGCTGGCCACCGCGGTGATCCTCGGCGTCGCCCGCGGCTTGGGGGAGACGGCCCCGATCCTGCTCACCGCTGGGTTCACGGCGACGTACAACACCAATCCCCTGAACGGACCCATGGTGTCGCTCCCGCTGGCCACCTTCGATTTCGTCCAGTCGCCGCAGCCGGCCCTGATCGCGCGAGGGTTCGCAACCGGGGCCGTGCTCATGGTGGTAGTCCTTGTCCTGTTCGCGATCGCTCGGTTCATCGGTGGGCGTCCGGCGGGGAGCGTCTCGAAGCGACAGGCGCGGCGCTTGGCAGCTCGATCGGCGCGAGATGTCCAGCGATTCGACGAGCGGCCCATGGAGGCATCGTGACCACCCGCGTTCGATTCACTCGCCTCGTGGCGGTCCTGCTGGCGACCGCATTTGCGGGCGCCAGCGCGGTGGTGGGAGCCGCGCCGAGTGAGAGTTATCAGCGCATCTCGGGGTCGGGTTCGTCCTGGGCTGCCGGCGCAATCTCCTCCATGGCCGTCAACGTCAAGCAGTTCGGGATCACTGTTGACTACAACCCGACCGGATCCAGCGCCGGTCGCAGCGATTTCCTCAAGGGGGTGGTCGACTTCGCGGCGTCTGACATCCCGTTCCAGTTCAAGCCCGAGGACGGATCGGCCCCGGAGCGACCGGCGGCGGGAAGTTATGTCTACATTCCGGTGACGGCGGGCGGCACCTCGTTCATGTACAACCTGAAGATCAACGGCCAGCGGGTCACCAACCTGAGGCTGTCGGGCGAGAACGTAGCCAAGATCTTCACCGGGTCGATCACCACGTGGAACGACCCGGCCCTCAAGGTCGACAACCCGGGCTTGACGCTGCCCGCCCGCAAGATCGTACCGGTCGTGCGCTCGGACGGCTCCGGCTCGAGCGCCCAGTTCACGAAGTGGATGATCAGCCAGCACAAGGGGGTTTGGGATTCCTTCTGTACCCGGTCGGGCCGCGCCCCCGCCTGCGGGTTCACGTCGTTTTATCCAACCGTCCCCGGGATCATCGCTCAGTCGGGCGACCTCGGAGTCTCCGGGTACGTGTCGCAGAGCTTCGCCGAGGGCGCCATCGGCTACGTGAACTACTCCTACGCCATCGGGTCCCGCTTCCCCGTCGCCAAGGTTCTGAACTCGTCTGGCTACTACACGGAGCCGACACCGGAGAAGGTCTCGGTCTCGCTCTTGAAAGCGCAGATCAACACGAACGCGGCGTCGGACGACTACCTCACGCAGAACCTCGAGGGGGTGTACCGGGACCCGGACAAGCGCAACTACCCACTGTCGTCGTACTCCTACTTCATCCTGCCCACCAAGGTCGGCGGCACGTTTAACACGGCCAAGGGCAAGACGCTCGGCGCGTTCGCCTATTACGCGATGTGCCAGGCCCAGCAGCAGTCGGCATCGCTCGGCTACTCCCCGTTGCCGATCAACCTCGTGCAGTCGAGCTTCGAACAGATCCGCAAGATTCCCGGGGTGGCGGTACAGGACATCACGATCGCGAGCTGCAAGAACCCGACGTTCTCAGCCGACGGAACCAACGTCCTGGCCAAGAATGCTCCGCTACCCCCGGAGTGCGACAAGCAGGGTCCCACCCAGTGCGCCACCGGCACCGGCGGGGTGAACTCCACGCCCACCGCCACTGCGTCGGGCGGGGCAACCGCGGGCTCGGGGACGGGCGCGGGGACGGGGGCAACCACGGGAGGCGCCGCTGACACCTCGGCAGGCACCGCCGATGCGGCCGCCGTCGGTGGCGACGGCTCGGGCGGGGAGTGTGTGCCGGATCCCGACACGGGGCTGTGCCCCGCTGGCTCCGGAGGCTCCGGAAGCGCTCTCGTACAAGGCGCCGTGACGACCACTCTGCTGTCGAACGCGGGCGGCTGGTCCTCTTCCCAGACACTCATGATCGTGGTGTTCGGCCTCATCCTCCTGCTCATCCTCGCTCCGGCCGCCGCGTGGCGGCACCTCTCCCGAGGGGAGCCGCGATGAGGCCGCCCGGTCTTCGCCGGCGCCGCCGGTTCCATGCCGGCCTCGCTCTTCTGGCGATCGCGGTGGCGGCGGGGGCCTCCACCGCCGCCAGCGGTGACGCGGTACCCGGTAGCGCCGGAACCGATACGGCCCTACCCGCCACCAACTCCCAGGTGACCGCCCAAGGCCGGGGTCGCTTCGGCGCCCTCGCGGTCACGGTGAACCAGACCAAGAACTTGGCCAACCAGGCGATCTCGGTCACCTGGACGGGAGCCACCCCGACGATCACGGGGCCGGGTCGATTTGCCGGGCACTACTTGCAGCTCATGCAGTGCTGGGGAGACGACGACGGCACCGTCCCTGGGAACCCGGGGCCGCCTCCCGAGCAGTGCGTCCTGGGGGCCACTGACGCCGTGTACGGAGGGCGCAACAGTGGGGTCTTCCCGGGGGGAGGATTCGCGCTCGAGCGGATCATCTCCCAACAGGGGTTCGAGGGCTTCGATCCCGCTGATGGCTTTGTCGAGGCCCGGACAGGCTACCTGTGGCGACCCTTTCGGGCCGTGGACGGAACGGTGGTCAACTCCCACTACGACCCGGCCTTCAATCCGGCGATCGAGGGCGGAAGCTTCTGGTTGAACCCGTTCTTCAACTCGATCACCACCAACGAGATCTCCGGAGGACGAACCGGCCCCAACGGCACGGGCTCGGAGCTCTTCACCGTGGAAACGGGCCTGGAGGCAACCGGGCTGGGCTGTGGCCAGAGCGTGCAACCGGTGGCCGGTGGTTCACTCGCGGCGCCGAAGTGCTGGCTCGTGATCGTGCCCCGCGGCAGCCCCGAGGAGGAGAACCTCGGCACGCCGTTCGGTGTGCAGTCGGGTGTCGTTACCTCGCCGTTGTCGCCCTCGGCTTGGGCCAACCGCATCGCCATCCCACTCGAGTTCAACCCCCTCGATTCGTCCTGTGATCTGGCGGACGAGCAGCGACAGGTGGCGGGTTCGGAGCTGGTAAGCGTGGCGGTCTCGAGCTGGCAGCCGAAGCTGTGTGCCTCGCCCGGTCTGCCCCCGTACAGCTACGGCAATCTTGGCGATGAGAACGCCCGTCAGCAGCTCCTGAGTGGGGTTCCCGGTGGTCCCGGGATGGTCGTCGTGTCCGATGCCGTCGACCCGACGCTGGTGCGCGCCGACAATCCGGTGGTCTATGCCCCGCTGAGCGTCTCGGCCACGGTCATCGGATTCAACATCGAACGGAACCCCAAGCCGGACGCGCCGCCAGCAGAGCAGGATCTCCAGGGCGTGCGGGTGGCGCAACTGAATCTCACCCCCCGCCTTGTGGCGAAGCTCCTCACCCAGTCGTACCGCTCGCAGATCGAGATCAAGTCGAACCCGGGCTACGACTGGCTGAAAGGAAACCCCATTCACCTGGGCCTCGATCCGGACTTCCGGCAGTTCAACCCTGAGTTCGACCTCCTCCAGACGGCCACGGCGAAGAACTTGGGCGGGTTCGTGCTCCCCGTGCAGGGCTCGGACGCCGCCCGGCAGTTGTGGGCTTGGGTGCTCTCGGACCCGGAAGCGAAGACCTGGCTGGACGGGGGACCGGACCAGTTTGGGATGCGGGTCAACCCGGTCTACGCCACTCGGGCGGCCGCCAACAGCACCGGAGCCGCCTTCGGCGAGCCGATCCCGGACGCCTACCCAAAGAGCGACCCCTACTGTTACCAGGCGCCGAACCAGGGCGCTGGCGGATCGGTCGTGCCCCCCGCGCTCTGCGGCCTCGACTGGCTCCCGTACGCGCAGAGTCTTCGGGACTCGGCCCGCTTCGTCAGAGCGGGCGATGATGGCGCCAGGACCAGTGAGGACCCTTTCGCCAACTCGTCCGACAAGGTTTACCGGAAGGATGGTCCCCAGATCCTTGGGACCCGCTCGATCCTCGGTGTCACCGATTCGGCGTCGGCTTTCCAATACGGGGTCCAGTCGGCGCGTTTGAGCCGAGCGGGCGACGACGGCTCGGATCGTCGATTCATCGCCGCCGACGAGGCGGCGATGGCGGCGGCCGTGGCGGCCATGGTGCCCACCCCAGGTGTACCCCAAGTGCTTCGCTCGGATCCGAAGACCGCGGCGCCGGCGGCCTATCCGCTCACGGCACTGACCTACGGGGCCGTGACCCCTCTGTCGCTCGACGGGACGGCCCGCAACCAGTATGCAGCCTTCGTTGATTACGCCACGGGGCCAGGCCAGGTGCCGGGGCTGGAGATCGGTCAGCTGCCGACGGGGTACACCCCGCTGTCTCCGGCCTTGCAGGCGCAGGCGGCGGCGGCGGCCCGGACGATCCGCGAGCTAGCGCTCGCGGTCGCCCCGGTCGACGAATCCTCTCCGTCGCTGAGCGGAGACGTTGGATCGACCGGGCCGGTCGATTCGTTCTCCGGCTCCGGTGAGGAATTCGCGGACGGCGCGACACCACCCCCGGTCACCCCCGTGGCTGCGCCGGAGGCGAAGGTCGGGTTGGGTGTGGCGACGCCGATCCTCGCCTTGGCGAGCAATCGCTTCGCACTCCCCGTGCTGGCCGCCATAGCGCTGCTGTCCTGCTTGGGCGTACTGGAGATCACCAAGCGACCACGCCGGGCTGAACGTAGCGAGGGTGATCAGTGATGGCCAGTCGCTGGCGCGTTGGCGGGGCGACCGCGGTCGGGCTCCTCGCCGTGGCGCTGTGGCTTCCGCAGCCGTCGTCGGCGGCGGGCTCAGTGACCCCTGAACCGGCCCAGATGGTGAGCGGGATCGACTCTACCGAGGCGATAGAGGAGGGCGGTAGCGCCACAGAGTTCTCGCTCCGATTGAGCGATGGGGCGTCGTGTCCCGGTGATAGCGCCGACGATGACTACCGCGTCAACAGTTACATGGTGCCGTTCTCGGTCGACCCCGCCGGCGTCACCTACAACGGTCTGGGGCCCACCCCCAACGAGTACGGAACGTTCGCCACCTTCCGCCAGCCGCTCTACGACGCCGACAGCAACTCGTTCGTCAGCGCCCAGACGGCGGACGCGGTGCAGCCCGGGGACCCCGGACTCATCATCGGCATCCCGTCGTTCGACTTCGCCGTGTACAAGCCTGGCGACCTGCCCGCCGGTCGCTATCACGTGGGCATCGCGTGCACGCTCAACAACGAGGTCGTCAAAGTCTGGGACACCGAGCTCGTGGTGACCTCGGCTGCCGGCGATGAGCCGGCGGCGATCCATTGGACGAATCCCGCCGCGTCTGGCTCCGACGGGTCGGGCCCTTCCCGCTCGCTGGTGGCCGTTGTTCTCGCGATCGTGGTAACGGCGGGCATCGGCGCCCTCGCCGTGCGACGGCGCGCCTCTTCACCCGCTCACCCTTTATCCCAGGAGGAATGATGATCATTAGCCACCCAACCAAGCGACGCGTGGCTCGGGTTGTTACCCGCACCGCAACCATCGCCAGTGCGGTGGGGCTCGGCATCACGATCTGGGGGATGTCTTTGTCGGGCGTGCCGGTCGCATCGGCGGTCGCGGTAGAGGGATCGGCCCAGGTGGTCGCCCCCTTGGACGGCAACCCTGGTGCCGGGGATCCCTTGACCGCCGGCGGGAGCTTGACGTCGTTCAGCCTCCGGCTCCCCTCCGGAGCCGCGTGCTCGGGCGACAGCGCGAATGACGACTATCGGGTGCAGAGCTACATGGTGCCCTCCAGCGTCAACCCGGGCAGCTTGACCTTCGACGCCTCCGGTCCCATCCCGAATGGTCTTGGGGCCGCCTTCGGTCAACCGCTTTACACCCCGTTGGGTTCCAGCTTCGTCAACGGGCAGACGGCCAGTGCCACCCCCCCGCCCGGCCCCGGTCCGGTGGTCAACATCCCGGCGTTCGATTTCGGTGTGTTCGAACCGGGTCACATCCTCCCGGGAACCTTTAACCTGGGCATCGCCTGCACCGTCGGATCGGCCTCCGCCACGCAGCTCGACAAGTTCTGGAACGTCCAGATGACCTTCACCACGGATGCCGCCGATCAGCCCGCGGGCGTGGCGTGGACCGTCAGCCAAACGCCGGCCACCACGACGACGACCGCCGCCGGCTCCACGACGTCCACCACGGCGGGCGGCACGACCACGACGATCGATGGCTCGACCACCACCACCTTCATCGATGACTCGACGACGACCACCTTGGCCCTCGGGGACACCGGCTTCGGTGGCTCGCCGACGGGGACATCGGTGGCGGGAGTCACCAGCCTCCCGGTGACCGGCAGCTCACCCATGGCGTTGGTCGTGTGGTCGGCGCTCCTCTTGGTGTTCGGGCGTATGACGGTGCTCCTCGCTCGTCCACCGCGGATCCGTCCTGCCACGCCATGACCGCGGTAACCGCCGACGCCCGTCCCGGTTGGCGCGCCCGCCGATCGGCGGTGGCGGCGCAGCTCCCGCCGCTCAGCGGCCGACAACAGATGGCTCGTGCCGCCCTCCTCGGGGTGTTCGTCCTCTCCCTCACCTTGTTGCTGGAAATGCTGCTCGCCAGCAACCTGCAGCAGCGAGCGGCGCAGCAGCGGGCCTACGACCGGTTCCGGAGCGAGCTTGCGCTGGGAACCGCCCCGACCGGGCCCACTGATGCCGGCGGCGTCCCCCTGGTTCCCGGTACGCCGGTGGCCTACCTCGAGATCCCCTCGATTGGTCTCCGTCAGGTGATCCTCGAGGGAACGTCCCCGGCCACCCTCTTCAGCGGACCGGGTCACCGGCGGGACTCGCCGTTTCCCGGGCAGGCGGGAGCCGCGGTCGTGCTGGGTCGCCGGGCGGCCTTTGGCGGACCGTTCGCCCGCATCCAGGAACTTCGTCCCGACGCACTCATCCATGTGACGACCGGGCAGGGGGAGTTCGACTATCGCGTCATCGGCGTGCGCAAGGAGGGTGACCCGGTGCCACGGCCCACCGCCGCCGGCGGGGGCCGTCTCCTGCTGGCGACGGCGGCGGGCCGACAGTTCATGCCGGAAGGCGTGCTGCGCGTAGACGCCGACCTCGAAACCGATGCGGTCGGGGGACCCGCCCCCCTGGTGAGCGCCAGCGGGCTGCCCGCCGAAGAGGAGATCATGGGCGCCGACGCTCGCACTCTCTGGGCCCTGGCCCTCTGGCTGCAGGTCCTCACGGTCCTGTTGGTGGCGGCTGTGTGGGCCTGGCACCGGTGGGGCCGAGCCGAGTCATGGGTCGTGTTCCTCCCGCCTGTTCTCCTCGTCGGACTCGCCGTAGCCGGCGAAGCCGCTCGCCTCATGCCCAACCTGCTGTGACTCCCGGGAGCCCTTGCTGATGTCCACTCATGACCTGACCCCATCGTCGTCCCGAGACGCGGGGCAGCGCCCACCCGCCGGCACGACCTTCCCCGACGCCTCGGTGGTCCAGCTCATCGCCGGAGATCCATCGAGCGCGCAGGCCCTCGTTGTGCCTTTGCACTCCGCCACGGTGGTGGTCACCCGGGATCGTGTCGTCGCCATCGACGGCGAGATCGAGTGGTCCTGGCTGGTGAGCGACCTCGAGGAGGTGCACCACGCCCCCGACGGGCTGTGGTCGATCCTGGTCGTGCCGGGCGTGGCTGACTACGGGGTGGCCGTGCCCGCGGAAAAGGTGGCGGCGTTCCGTTCCCTCCTCGACACCCTGCGGGCCGGCGCGGCGCTCGACGGCGCCGTACCCCTCGGGTCGCAGGTTCGACCGCCACCGGTGGCCCCGGAGCCGATTCGGCTCGACCTGCGGGAGGAGCCAGACGAACCGATGGTGATCGACCTCGGCGCGTCGCCGGCGGCCGACCTCGACCCGCGGCCAACCCCTCCCCCTGCCTGGCCGGCTGGCCCGGCTGTGCTGGCGGAACCTGAGGTCCACGCGTCGTGGCCATCCGAGAGGGCGGAGGAGTCAGTCGACCCGTCCACTCCAGCCGCCGTTCGCGGTCGACGGCGCTGGCGATCAACTCGCGCCGCCGTGGCGTCGCCCGTCGTGGTCGACGAGGGGGTGGAACCGAGCCGGTTGGCGGGCCTCGAGGCCCGGGACCTCTCCGCCTGGTTCGGGACGCACAACGTGCTCGACCGCGTGTCGTTGGACATGGCGGCGGGGGAGGTGACGGCCCTCATCGGCCCGTCAGGCTGCGGCAAGTCGACGTTCCTTCGCATCCTGAATCGCATGCACGAGCTGATCCCGAGTGCGGCTATGGCTGGGGAGGTGCTGCTCGATGGACACGACGTCTATGACCCGGATCGCAAGCGCACGGATGCCCGTCGCGAGATTGGCATGGTCTTCCAGAAGCCGAACCCGTTCCCGGCCATGTCGATCTACGACAACGTCATCGCCAGCCTCCAGCTCACGGGGACCAAGGCCACCTCCTCCGAGAAGGACGAGATGGTGGAGACCTGCCTGAGCAAGGCGGGGCTCTGGAACGAGGTGCGGGATCGTCTTCGCCAACCCGGAGGCGGCCTCTCGGGTGGGCAGCAGCAGCGGCTGTGCATCGCTCGGGCTCTCGCCATCAAGCCGCGCGTGTTGTTGATGGACGAGCCGTGCTCGGCCCTCGATCCCACGTCCACGCGACGCATCGAGCAAACGATTCTGGAGCTGGCGTCCGAGGTCACCATCGTGATCGTCACCCACAACATGCAGCAGGCTCAACGGGTATCGCACCGCTGTGCGTTCTTCCTGGCGGAGCAGGGCACCCCGGGGATCATCGTCGAGCACGGACCCACCGAGGTGATGTTCAGCGCCCCCCAGGACCAGCGTACGAACGACTATGTGAACGGTCGCTTTGGCTAGCCCCGGAACTCTTCACTTAGGGGACACGTTGCCGACGAATTGGCCTGGCATCGTGACTGTCGTGGGGGGCAGGAGCCACCCAACCGTCCGGGCGAGCGACGCAACGGGCGACAATCCAAAGGAGCGAATTTGAGACTCACACCCGTTCTCCGGCCCAAGCGAGCGAAGGTGGCCGCCGCGGTCGTCCTCACCGCGCTCGGGCTCTCCAGCCTGGCCGTGGGCGGCGGTCCCGCCGCCGCCGACCCGAAGCAGTTCACGGCCCTGGTGGGGGTCGGTTCCGACACCACCCAGGACGTCCTGAACGCCTTCGGCGGCAGCGCCAACGCGTTCAACTACACCCCTCTGCAGAGCAGCACGGCTTCCGGCAAGCGGCAGATCGCCTCGTGGGACGCCATTGCCACCACGTGCATCACGACCCAGGCTCCGGGCGCGACGTTCCTGCGTCCCAACGGCTCGACCAACGGTCGCCGCGCCCTCAGCCGAGCCATCGATGGTGCCACCTGGGGGGATAACACCAACTGCGGTGGCAACAAGGTGGTGTCCGGGCTCGTGAACTTCGCCCGTTCGTCGGCTGGGCCCAGCGGTACGGGCACCGATCTCACCTACATCCCCTTCGGCCGCGACGGGATGAGCTTCGGCTACTTTGCCAACGGCGTCACCCCCGTGACGTCGCTCACCAAGGCGCAGCTCGTTTCCCTGTTCACCACCGGCCCCGCCACCATCGGCGGCGTGAACATCGTCCCGTGCGGCATCCAGTTGGGTTCGGGCACCTACGCCTTCTGGAACACTGCTCTGGGTGTCACGGCGGCACAGATGGCGTCCGCTGTCACCACGTGTGGGGCGACGATCCAGGAGAACGATGCCGCGGGGCTGGCTGCCCGGGGGGCGACGTTCGCCAACACCCAGGTGATCATCGGGTTCTCCGCCGCGAACTTCATCTCGCAGTCGAACGGCGTGGCGGCCAGCCAGCTGGCGGCCGGTGTCGACCTCGGTGAAATCGTGGACGGTGCCACCAACCTCGGGAAGCCCTACTCCGGAACCGCCCCGAACACGGTGCCATCATCCACCTTCTACGCCAGCACCACCTTCGGTCGGGACGTCTACAACGTGCTTCCGACGACCATCGTCAGTGGCCTCGGCAACAACGACTACAAGACCATGTTCGTCGGCTCCACGTCGTCCATGTGCTCCGCCGCCGCTGCGGTCACGACCAACGCCTTCGGCTTCCTGAGTGTCGCCGGCTGCGGCTCGACCACGCTCCAAGGACCGCTCGTTGCGTAGCGGACCGATCTCCCGACCGTCTGAATTCTCACCCCTCGAACAAAGGAAAAACCCCATGAAGCGAAGCCGAAATCGGGCATGGTCGGTGGTGGCGGCCTTGGCCTCCTCCGCCGTCCTCCTGCCCCTCCTCGCCCCCTCCGTGGCCAACGCGGCGGGCGTCCTGCAAGGTGCCGCAGAGGTCCGGAACGCCGGCGGTGCCGCCGTGCTGAACACCGGCAACAGCGACACCACCTTCACGCTCCGGCTCCCGGCCGGCGCCGCCTGCACTGGTGACAGCGCCAACGACGGCTACCGGGTCCAGAGCTACATGGTCCGAGCCAGCGTCGACCCGAGCACCCTGCAGTTCAATGCTGCCGGACCCACGCCCGGTGGACTCGGAGCCTCCTTCAGTCAGCCGCTGTTCACCACGGCGTCGAGCGGCTACGTGAACGCCAACACGGCGAACGCGACCACTCCCCCGGGTCCGGGACCCATCGTCAACATCCCGGACTTCAACCTGGCGGTGTTCAGCCCCGGCGACATCCCGGCCGGTGCCTACAACCTCGGCATCGCCTGCACCCTCGGTGCGGCCAGCACGACCCAGATGAGGGGGTACTGGAACATCCCCGTCACCGTCACCACCAACGTGGCCACCGGCGGGACGGCCCAGGTAACCTGGAACGTCGGGGCGGTTCCGACGGCCCCCACCCTGACGGCGGTCACCGTAGGTGAAAGCCAGCTGACGGCGGCCTTCACCCCGGTGGCGTCCACCCCGGCCACCAGTGGCTTCACGGCCACGGCCACCCCGCCGTCGGGCCCCGCTATCACGGCGACGGGCGCCAGCTCGCCCATCGTGATTCCGGGTCTGACCAACGGCACCGCCTACTCCGTGACGGTCCGAGCCACGAACACCGCCGGCAACAGCACCGAGTCGAACAGCCTCAGCGGGACACCGGCCATTGCGGCCCGTCCCCCGGTGACTGGTCTGACCGCGGTGCCGGGCTCGGCCGGTGAGGTCCTCGTGTCATGGACCGGCCCCACCGGTCCGGCTCCCACGGGGTACTCCGTCACCGTGGCGCCCGCTGATGCTGGCCCCTTCACCCCTGGGGCCTCCGCTACCAGCCAGAACGTCACCGGTCTCACCGCCGGCACGCTCTACAGCTTCACGGTCACCCCGACGCACGTGGCACCGAACTTCGCCACGCCCGCATCGGTGCAGGCCACACCCCTCAGCGCTCAGATCCTGCAGCAGCAGCTCACGGTCACCCGCCCGGTGGGTGCCCTTGTGCTGACGCAGGTCTGTGGGGTCAACGGTGCCCTCGGCGTCGAGGCCGCTCAGCTCGGCTTCCCGGCGGGGACCCTCCCCGCCGTGGCGGCTGACACGGTCGGCTCAGCTCCGTTCACCAACTGGCCCGGCACGGTCCAGCAGGACGCGGCGACCTTCGCTGAGTACCCGTATCCGGTTGATGACGTGACGGGGGTTCCGAACGCGACCTACCCGACCAATTGCGGCATCGACCTCGGCATCGCCAAGCTCGTGACAAGCGGGCTCGGCAGCGGCCAGTTCTTCCGGGCCAGCGGTGTGCTGAACCAGGTCAGCGTGGTGGATACCCGTGACGCCGACCTCGGTTGGACGGTCAACGGCACCATGAGCGCCTTTACTTCGGGTGCCAACACCTTCAGTGGTAGCCAGCTCGGTTGGACGCCGGTCGTGACCGACGATTCCGATGCCTTCACCGACTCGAACGGTACCGCCTACGACCAGGTGGTACTGCCCGGGACCGGCGTGGCTCCGAACACCGCCAACGCCTCCGGCCTCAGCTCGGGCCGGTCGCTCGGGACCGCCAGTGGCGGCTCGGGTCTCGGCATCGGCGTGCTCGATGCCCGCCTGAAGCTGCTGATCCCGGTGACCGCCAACAGCGGTGTTTACTCTGGGATCCTGAGCATCACCAGCATCTAGTAAGTAAACCGAACACCCAATCCTTGCGCCTGAGCGGTGCGAAGCGGCCTGGCCGCCTCGCACCGCTCACGGCGTTCCCGACAGACAAGGCAGCTGACGCAATGAGAGCTTGGCGACGTGCGCTGCTGGCGACCATCTCGGCGATGGTGATCCTCGGGGTGCTGACGCCCTCCTCGTGGGGTCAGGGCACGCCGCCACCCGACGGCCCGACGGGCACCACCGACCCTGTCGACCCCGGTGCCCAACCTTCCGAGGACGGAGTCGTCCACAGCTGGGCGCTCGCACCGGCCGGCTCCACCGATCCGTCGCAGCCCGGCAACCGGGCGACCCTCACCTATGAGGTTGCGCCGGGTGCCACCCTGGACGACGCGGTCACCCTTTTCAACTACAGCAACGTGCAGCTCAACTTCCGCCTCTACGCCACTGACGCCTTCAACAACGAGGATGGCGCCTTCGGCCTGCTGCCCGGTGAGCAGGCCCCGACGGACGTGGGTTCGTGGATCACGCCAGCCCAGGAGAACATCACGCTGCCGGCGCGCTCGCAGGCCACCGTTCCCGTCACCGTGAAGGTTCCCGCCGACGCCAGCGCCGGCGACCATGTCGGTGCCATCTTGGCCTCGTCGGTGGCACTGGGCACGGGCGCCGATGGGAAGGTGGTCAACCTCGATCGACGCACCGGTGCACGCGTGTACCTGCGGGTCGAGGGGCCGCTCACCCCCGAGCTGGTGGTCGAGGGCGTCACGACGACCTACAAGCCGAGCCTCAACCCGCTCAATGGCACGGCGGACGTGACCTATCGCATCCGCAACCGCGGGAACGTGCGGATGCAGGGGACCCACAACGTCTCCGTAGGTGGGCTGCTAGGCCTGGCGGAAAAGGACACTCCCTCGGAGGACCTGCCGGAACTCCTCCCGGGTGAGGACTACACCGTCCGGGTGACGCTGAACGGCGTCGCCGCCACCGGGCTGGCCACCACCAAGGTGCGTCTGGAGCCCGCCACGATCGACGGTGAGGACCTGCCGTCCAATGGCCGGAGCACCCTCACGCTGGCCCCGCCCCTCACCCTGATCATCGGCGGGCTGGCCGTGTGGCTGGCGCGGCGAGCTCAGCGTGCCTACTCCCGACACCAGGATCCGGGAGTCGTGGAGGCCAAAGCGACGTGACCGGTCCGGGCCACCGGTGGGTGCTGGCGGTGTCTTTCGTCGTGGTTGTGGCGACGGCGACCGGCGCGGGGGCGCAGGACGTCGGCACCGTCTCCGCCGGCCCGACGATCGCCCTCGATCGGGCCGCCGCCGCCCCGGGAGAGCGCGTCAGAATCACGCTCACGGGATGGCGAGGGCGAGCCGTGACGCTCTCGGTGTGCGGGAACCGCGCCGCGCGGGGCTCGATGGACTGCAACCTCACGGCGAGCCAAGGGGTGCCGCTCAACCGCGATGGTGCGGCCACGGTCACAGACCTGATGGTCAGCAGCCCAACCCTGCCCTGCCCGTGTGTCGTCTTGGCCTCCAGCACCCGGAACGAGCAGAAGGCGATCGCCCCCTTGGACCTCGTGGGTCATCCGGTCGGGCCGATCATCGAGTCGGTGACGCAGATCCCGCTCGTGCTCACCCTCGAGGTTCGCCGAGCGAGCGATGGTCTGGTCGGGCCAGTGCGCTCCACGCTCGGTGGCCCGACCTCCTATGAGGTGACCGTCACCGTGACGAACCAGACCACCGACGTCTTGTCGGGGGTGGTGGTGGCCGGCACCGTGGGTCGGACCCGCAACGATGACGTGGCCGGGCTCGATCTCCCGGCCGTGGGACCGCTCGAGCCCGGTCAGACCTGGGCGTACACGGCCCGTCCCACCGTGCCGGCCCCGGCCATCGGGACCTTCGTGGTTCAGGCCGTCGCGGCGGGGGCAGGCCCCACGGTGACGGTGGAGGATTCCGTCAGGGCGTTCCCTCTCGGGCTCATTGTGCTGGGAGTGGTGTTCGCCGTCGACGTCGTGGCGATCATCTGGCGTCGCCTGGCCCGGCGGCGCGATGAGGATGCCGGGGGCGACGACGATGGCAGCGTCCTCGGCGTTGGCGGCCCCGTCGGGGGTGCGTCGCCCCTGCTGGTGGAGGAGCGGCCCCTCGTGCCGGTGGCATGACCGTGCCGGCCGACGGTGTTCACCTGCCGGCCATGGTGGCGTTCGGTGGGCTGGGTAGGGTGCGCGCTTGCGGGCCGCATGGCCTTCTGATCGGAGTGCGACGGTGCAGATAAGGCAGATCCTCGGTACGTTGCTGTTCGTCGTCGTGCTCGTGGCCACGGGGTGCACGGGAGCCGACGACTCCGCGAGCGGCAAGGGCGATGGCGCGGCTTCGGTGGCGCCTCCCCCCGACCCGTGCAAGTTGCTCGACTCCAGCACGCTCGACGAGCTCACCGGATCCGAGCAGGGTAGGGGCAAGGCGAAGGCGCTGGCGCCGGACCAGCGCAAGGTGTGCGTGTTCGACTCCGGCTTGAGCTTGGCCGTCGAGGTCGGCACCGGGTTCGGCGGCACCGTCGATCTCATCCGCGCGTCACCCAGCGGGGCCACCCTCGAAGACATCGACGACGTCGGGGTGGCGGCCTTGTGGCAGGACTTCGGTGACGGCTCGGGGCTGTTCCTCGCCCAGGGCGAGGACTACTTCGTCGGCGTGACCGTGGCGGCCGGGGGGCTGGCGGTCGGACAGCCGGTGGCGGAGGCCCTGCTCGACGCGCTGTGAGGGTGGGACTGGAAGGTGTTGTCTAGCGGTCATCGCCCGTTCACGGGTGCGCCACCTCACCCCCATAGCGTTTCGACTGATGTGGGCAGGAGATGAAGGTCCGACTCAGACAGCCCCGGCCGACGGGGCCGGCTGGTCGCCGGGGGGGAGCGAGGGAGCCACCCGCATCTGGCTCGTGAGCGAAAGCGCCTGGCGCGACGAAGTGGCGGGTCTCCTCCAGGCGGAGGGCTACGCCTTGCGGGTCGATACGCATCCGGACGGCTGGCACGAACCGGAGGCGCCCTTAGATCTGGCGATCGTGGAATTGATGTCCTCGGGGCCTTCGCCGGCATCGGTCTTCGCCCTGGTACGCGGGCGTCGCCCGATCCCGATCATCGCGGTGGCGCCGCTCGGACTCGGCGAGCTATCGATCCTGGAGGTGTACGCGGCGGGGGCTGACCAGCTGGTCCGACCGGACGTCGGCGCCAATGAGCTGCTCGCTCGGGTCCGAGCCCTGCTGCGAAGAAGTCCGCCGAGCCCCCGGGGTTCGGTCCTCCCCCACGATGTGGCTTCGATTCAGCTCGATCGCGTCTCGGGGATGGCGACGGTCGGGGGAACCCGGATCGAGCTGAGCGTCCGGGAGGCGGAGATCCTGCACGCATTGCTCGAGCGACCCGGCCGCGTGGTCACCCGTGACCAGCTCGCGGGGCTGGGCCGCGACCGGAGAGACGCTCAGCTGCTCGACTCGAACGTCCGCTCGGTGCGCAGCAAGCTCGAGGCGGCTGAGGGGGTCCGCCGGATCGTGGTGGTGCGCGGTGTCGGGTTCCGGCTGATGCTCGACGGGGAGCTCTGCGACCTCAGCAGCAGCCGTTGACCACCACGGTGGGGTCCTGGTCCGACCCCCGCTCGTCGGTGG
>CAMDIH010000034.1 GCA_945898515.1 Candidatus Neomicrothrix parvicella RN1
CTTGCGAGAGGGACACCCTTCGCGGGCCGGGGCCCGAACACTTTGTTGCCCTGTTGCCAGGACCACATCCCCGCCGAAACGACGGAAGAGCACCTTGGGTGTCCATCCCAGGTTGCTGGACACGGCACGCCGCGCCACTCCTGATGTAAGCCCCCACTCTACCGCCACCCCCCCGGCGGACTCCAGCACGTTCGATCCGAACCCTCCCTTGTGCCGACGCTACGGTCGGGGAATGTTCGTTGATGGACCCCTGGTCATCCCTCGTCTCAACTCGGTGGCCGCCGCCGCCCAGGCGTTGGAAGCCGCCGGTTACGACGGCACGTTCACCTTTGAAGGCCCTCACGACCCGTTCCTGCCCTTGGTGCTGGCGGCGAACGCCACCGAGCGGTTGGAGTTGACCACTGCGGTGACCATCGCCTTCGCCCGCAGCCCTATGACCGTGGCGAGCCAGGCCTGGGACCTCCAATCCCTCTCCGGCGGCCGCTTTCATCTCGGCCTCGGCAGCCAGATCAAGCCCCACATCGAGCGTCGCTTCTCGATGCCCTGGTCGGCACCGGCGGCCCGGATGCGAGAATTCGTGCTGGCCATCCGGGCGATCTGGGCCACCTGGCAAGACAACGTCCCCCTGCACTTCAGCGGCGAGTACTACACCCACACGCTGATGACGCCGTTCTTTGACCCCGGGCCACTGGAGGTCAATCCCCCGTTGATCTGGATGGGCGGAGTGGGCCCCCACATGACCGAGGCCGCTGGCGAAGTGGCCGACGGATTCATGGTGCACCCCTTCTGCACCGAACGTTCGCTACTGGAGGTCACGCTGCCCGCCCTGCAACGAGGCCGGCATCGGCCCGGGGCGCTAACCACGCCGCTGCAGGTCTCCCTGCCGGTGATGGTGGCCACCGGGTACGACGATGCCTCCATGGCCGCGGCGATCCAAGCCGTGAAGGCTCAGATCGCCTTCTACGGATCGACCCCGGCGTACAAGATCGTGCTGGACACCCATGGCTGGGGCGATCTGCAGCCAGTGCTGCGGGATCTCACGAAAGCCGGCGATTGGGCTGGCATGGCCCAGGTCGTCCACGACGATCTCCTCCACGCGGTGGCGGTGGTGGCCCCACCCGATCAGGTGGCCGCCGAGATCACTCGGCGTTACGGCACCGTGCTGGATCGGGTGGCGCTCAACGCTCCCTACGCCGCCGAGCCCGACATCTGGTCACAGATCGCCACAGACCTGCGCACCTAGGGCCGCAGTTCGTAGAACGCATTGACGGCATGGTCGATGTCGAGTTGGCGGCAGCGACTAAACCCAGCCGCTTGGGCCAGTTGGTCAACCTTGGCCGCCGATAGGCCCAGGGTGCCCAACCCCGCCCCACCGGGCTCGGACAACCCGCTACTCATACAGGACAACACACTGATGCCGTACATGAGGCTGGCCATCGGATTGCGGGCCACGTTCTCGGCGTAGGTGTCCTGCGCCTTGATCTCCACCAGCAGCCACGTGCCGCTCTCCGCCAGCGCGGCCCGAATAGCCCTCGCCATCGCGGCGGGATCGGTCATGTCGTGGAGGCAATCGAAGGTGGTGATGAACGCGGCTGATCCATCGGTCGGCAACGGCACCGTTCGCGGGTCGAAGAACTCCACGTTGGCCACCTGCTGCTCGGTCTGCCGTTCACGGGCACGCTCCAGAGCGAACCGGGAGATGTCGTAGCCCACCACGCGGCTAGCCGGGAACCGCGACGCCAACAGCAGGGCGGCACCCCCGGCACCGCAACCCACGTCGAGGGCCAGCGCCCCCGCTTCTAGTGCGGTCTCCACCCCTTCCAACGCCGGGAGCACCACCGGCAGCAGGTTGGCGCGATTCCACGGCTCGAAGCTCCGCTCCACACCCACCGCACCCTCCCGCCCGTGGGAGTCGTAGTTGAGTCCCAGCCCGGTGCGGAAGGCTTCGGGCATTTCCTCCAGCGCCGCCATCGTTTGCGGGAGCCGGTGAAACATGCCCATCCCAAACGACGGATGATCAGGCGAAGCCAGCACCGCCACCGCTTCTGGTGACATCGAAAGCGCTTCGTCACCATCGAGATGAATAATCTGCGCGGCCCCTTGGTTGTAGGCCCACTCCCGTACCCATCGCTCGTCGAGGCCCGTGACCGCCGCCAGGTCGGCGGTGGTGCAAGGCGACCCGGCTTCCGCTAGCGCCCGGTAGAGGCCCAGTTGGTCACCGAGATGGATCATCCCCGACGTCACGGCCCCTTCGAGCTTGGTGAACACCCGGAACGCGAATAACCCCAGTTTCTCCGGGTCCGGCGTCATCGTGAACCCCCGCCGTTTCGCATCGTTGCGGAGATGCACAGGCCCGGGGCGCCCTCGACAACGGTCAGCGACGCACCTCGCTCATGGGGTCCCAGGCTGAGAGGTCGGTGAGACGGGGATCGTTCGAGAACATTTCGGTGATCGGCTGGATTACCCCGATGCGCTTCTGAAGCCGCTTGATATGCAACTCCTCGTTCCACAGCGACAGGGTCACCGCCAGACCCTTGGATCCCGCCCGGGCGGTGCGGCCCGAGCGGTGGAGATAGGTCTTGTGATCGGGGGCGGGCTCGTAGTGGATCACCACGTCGATGTCGTCGATATGCAGACCCCGGGCGGCCACGTCAGTGGCCACCATGACCTGGAGCTTGCCGGCACCAAAGGCCTTGAGGGCGTCTTCGCGTTGCCCCTGACGCAGGTCGCCGTGCACCGCGAGGGCCTTCACCCCTTCATCGTTGAGGGCCCGCGTGAGGCGATCGGCCACCCGTTTGGTGTTGGTGAAGGCGAGGGTTCGGCCGCTGCTGCGGGCGATCGCGGCCGCCACCTTCACCTTGTCCATTTCGTGCACCATGACGAAACGGTGGAGCATGGCGGACACGGTGACCGTGGCCGACTCCACCTCGTGGTAGACGGGGTCGTGCTGGTATCGCTTGATCAGCCCGTCCACGACCCCATCGAGGGTGGCGGAGAACAAGAGCGTCTGGTGACGGCCATCAATGTGACGCAGCAGCCATTCCACCTGCGGAAGGAACCCCATGTCGGCCATACGGTCGGCTTCGTCGACGACCACAATCTCCAGACCGTTGAGCTCCACCTCCTTGCGGTCGACCAGGTCGATCAGTCGGCCCGGCGTGGCGATAATCGCTTCGACCCCCTCGGCGAGCGCCTTGATCTGCTTGTTCATATCGGCACCGCCGTAGACCGCCACCACCTTCGAGCCAATGGCCTGCGCAAGAGGGGCCAGCACGTCGTGCACCTGCAGCGCTAGTTCGCGGGTGGGCACCAGCACCAGCCCACGCGGTTTGCGGGGTTGCGCCTTGGCGAGGCGATCAAGCAAGGGCAAGCCAAAGGCCAGCGTCTTCCCGGAGCCCGTCTTGGCTTTACCGCACACATCACGCCCGGCGAGGGCATCGGCGATCGAAAGCCGTTGGATGGCAAAAGGTTCGAGGAGGCCCTGATCGGCGAGGACCTTGACAAGGCGATCCGAAACGCCGAGGTCTTCCCAGGAAAGGGATTCCTCGAGGGCGGGAGTGATGTCGGTGTCGTCCATGAGGTTGGCCTCCACGCTACCGGCGGCGCCAGCTCAGACCCTCATCGTCAACCGGCGGGCAGGGCTGCTTCCAAGGCCGCCACCAGGCTCTCGTCCTCTGGGGTAACCCCCGGAGCGAAACGCGACACGGTGCCATCGGCGGTGACCAGAAACTTCTCGAAGTTCCACTGGATGTCGCCGTCACGGCCTTCGGCATCGGCCACCAGGGTCAGTTCGCCATAGAGCGGATGACGGCCTTCGCCATTCACCTCGATCTTCTCGGTCAACGGGAAGGTGACGCCGTAGGTGCTGTCGCAGAACGCCGCAATCTCAGCCGGACTCCCCGGTTCCTCCTCCAGGAACTGATTGCAGGGCACGCCTAGGACGGTGAATCCCCGCTCGGCGTAGCGCTGCTGCAAGGTCTGCAACCCTTCGTACTGGGGAGTTAGCCCGCACTTCGACGCTACGTTCACGATCAGCAGGGCCTGGCCTTCATAGGCCCGCAGGTCGAGCGCCGATCCGTCAAGACGGTTGATCGCATGTTCATAAATGGCCATCCCTCACCATAGACACCCTGGGGGACAACCCGGCAATCCTGCGCTTCCGTTCCTCACCACCCGCCTCGACTAGGCCGATCGGCTCATTTTGTGACATGTGCACCACTTAGAGCGGCGAACGTGTCAAGATCATCGTAGGTCTTGTGCGATCGCCAAGTTCTAGAGAGGGCATAGGTCATGAGGAACGAAGGCGGTAAGACATTCGCAGAGGTCCGGGCACGCACGGCTCTCGCCGGTAGCCATCTCGACCCATCGGTTCCTCTCGAACGGGCCAGCAGCGTGACGAACGAGGTATGGCTCACCGCTGACCATGTGATCCGGGTCAACCGTCGATCCAGTAGCCGCCTCTATCGCGAGAGCGTCCTCGGTGCGGCACTCCCCGCACAAGTTGGCTACCCCCGCATCGTGGGTCGCGGCGGTAAGCACGGTGAGGACTGGATGGTCAGCGAGCGAATCCCCGGCCGCCCACTGGCCCACGTCTGGGCCGACCTCAGCCCCGACGAGCGCCGTTCCAGCATCAACCAATTGGTGGACCGCCTCAAAGCGGTCCACCAGACCCCCCTGCCCGTAGGCCTTCCGTCGATCCCAGGGACCCCATCCCTGTTGCGGCTTGATACCGATACCCCCACCGAATTGGTACTTCACAGCATCAAAGAAGCCTCTCAGCTTGCCTTCGTCGACCCCACCCTGCTGCAAGAGGCCGCCGACATGGTGGACGCGCTCGCACCGGCGTTGCAGCCTCTCGAACGAACGATGATGGTCCACGGCGACGTCACCTTCGAGAACGTGCTGTGGCACCAGGGCACCATCACCGCCCTCATCGACTTCGAATGGGCTCGGCCCGGACCCAAGGATCTCGACCTTGACGTGATCTTGCGCTGTGTCGCCTTCCCGGAACTCCACGTAGCGCCGGCCCAGCGGGAGCGAACCACCGCCGACGATTACGCCATGGTGCCCCACTGCCTCCAGATGGCCTACCCGGAGTTGTTCGAGCATCCCCAACAGATCGATCGCTTGCGGCTTTATGCCATTGCCTACGATGTGCGCGATCTCCTCACATCACCGCCCGACGAACTTACCCGCCGCTTACCACCATCGCACGCCTACCACCGGCTCTCCGCCGTCGTCGAAGGAATGTCGTACCTCGACTCCATCACGGCGGAATGTGCCTGACAACCGCTAGAGCAGCGCGGCAGCCAGATCGCGATTGGTGGCCGTAACCGCCGGGACGAGCCCACTCGCCTGCGGGAGGATCTGCTCGCAGTAGAAACGGGCCGTCAGCACCTTTCCTTCGTAGAAGGCCACTTCCTCGGCGCGGCAATCGGGCCGGTCGCGTTGCTCGCTGGCCTGGAGCGCCTGGCGGGCCATCACCCATCCCCCAGTGACCACGCTGAAGAGCCGGAGGTAGGGAGTGGCACCCGCCAAGCCGTCGGCGGGATCGGCCCGACCATCGCCCAAGAGCCAGTCAGTGGCGGTCCGCAGTTCGCCCAATGCCTTACCCAACGCCTCCCCAATCGACGCCATCTCCTCACCGCCAGCGCGCACATCAACGAGGGTGGCGTCGATGCCATCGAGGTAGTCCGCCATAACGCCACCGGCGCGCATGGGTAGTTTCCGACCCACTAGATCCATGGCCTGAATCCCGTTCGTGCCTTCG
Organism: Candidatus Neomicrothrix parvicella RN1; assembly: GCA_945898515.1. Lineage (GTDB taxonomy): Bacteria > Actinomycetota > Acidimicrobiia > Acidimicrobiales > VFJN01 > VFJN01. The sequence continues at coordinate 5,771 of CAMDIH010000034.1, forward strand.
TAGATCGGCGCGATACGAGCGTCACGGACGTGCTGGGCCATCCCGGTCTCCTCGATGTACCCCATACCCCCGAACACCTGCAGCGCCAGGTTCGTAAGTTCAACCCCGAGATCGGTACCCCAGCCCTTGGACACGGGGGTCAGGAGATCAACCAACTCGGAGGCACGCGTGCGGTCAAGCGCATCAACCGAGCGCGCGGCGCGGTCGAGGGCGGCGGCGTTGAGATAAATAATCCCGCGCAACGCCTCGATTGACGCCCGCTGCGTCAACAACATCCGACGTACGTCTGGGTGATCGATGATCAGCGACTGGACCCCCGCTGGTGCACCGGGAGCCCGCCCCTGTTGCCGTTCCTTGGCGTAGGCCAGGGCCATTTGGAAGGCCCGCTCGGCCAGGGCCAAGCCCTCAAGACCCACCGACAACCGGGCGTTGTTCATCATCGTGAACATGTAGCGCATACCGGCGTTTTCCTCCCCCACCAGGAACCCCACCGCGCCCTCGCCGCCTTCGCCATAACTCAACACGCAGGTGGGGCTGGCCTTGATGCCCATCTTGTGCTCGATGCCCACGCAGGTGATGTCGTTGCGCTCCCCGGGCACACCATCGCCATCGAGCAGGAACTTGGGGACGATAAAACAACTGATGCCTTTGGTCCCCGGCGGCGCCGAGGGCGTGCGGGCCAGCACCAGATGAATGATGTTGTCGCTCATGTCGTGCTCACCAAAACTGATGTAGATCTTGGTACCGGTGATCCGGTAGGTGCCGTCGGCCTGCGGCACCGCCCTGGTAGTGAGGGCACCCACATCGGACCCCGCCTGCGGTTCGGTGAGGTTCATCGTGCCGGTCCACTCCCCGGCGATCATCTGGGGAAGGTACGTCTCCTTGTGTTCCTCCGACGCGTGGTGCAGGAGCATGTCGATCGCACCCTGATTCAAGAGAGGGCACATCGAGAAGGCCATGTTGGCGCTCGTGAGCATCTCCTGCATCGCGATCCCTACCAGCCACGGAAAACCACCCCCGCCGTATGCCAGCGGGAAAGGAACGCCTCCCCAGCCGGCTGCCACATAGGCGCGGTACGCCTCTTTGAACCCATCCGGCGTGGTGACCGAGCCATCTTGGTTCCGGACACTGCCTTGCCCATCGCCCACTCGGTTCAGCGGAGCGATGAGGTCCTCCATGAAACGTGCCGTTTCGGCCAGCACGTCGTACACCCCGGCTGTATCCACGTGTTCAAAGCCCGGCAAGGCGGTAATCCCCTCGAGGTTCACCAGGTGTTCGAGGACGAAGCGCATGTCTTGCAATGGAGCGGTGTATTCAGCCATGACCCCACGCTAGGCGGGCGGGAGATCAAGGTTTGAACGCCAGCGACACGGCGAAGTCTTGGGCCGCGTCGGTGAATACCTCCTCGAGCGTCAGCCCTGCCCCACTCAACTCGTTCTCAATGCTGGCGAGCGTGAACTTGGCGCTGATTTCCGTCTGGAGTTGTTCCCCCGCCGCGAAAACAAGATCCAGCCCCAGCACGTCGAGCCGGGCCTCCTGCGCCCGCAGGGATCGCAAGTGCATTTCGATCCACTGCTCCTCGGGGCGCCACTGGGCCACGTGCCCGAAGTGCTCAAGGACCAAGTTGCCCTCGAGTTCCCGATTCAGCACCCGCAGAACGTTGAGATTGAAGGCGGCGGTAACTCCGGCCGCATCGGCGTAGGCCGCCACCAGGCGAGCAGGGTCTTTCACCAGATCCGTGCCCAGGAGTAGCCAGTCGCCGGAGTGCATCTGATCGGCCAACTCGCGCAGGAACTTGGACCGCTCCACCGGACTCAGATTCCCGATCGTGCCGCCCAGAAATGCCACCAGGGTGTGGTCGCCCATCTCCAGCAAGCCGAGGTGCTGCTCGAAGTCGCCCACGACACCATCCACCTGCACCCCGGGATAACGCGCCGCCAGCACCGGCAACGCCTCGCGCACAATTGCTTCACACACATCAAAGGGAACGATGTGGGCGAGAGTCCCCGCGTCCATCAGGGCATCCAGGATGAGCTTCGTCTTGGTGGATGTACCCGAGCCAAGCTCGAGCAGCGTGGTGGCACCGGTGCGCCGGGCGATGGTGGGCGCCTCTCGCTGAAGGATCTCGGTCTCACGCCGGGTGGGGTAGTACTCGTCGAGCCGGGTGATCTCATCGAACAATTGCGAGCCGCGCTCGTCGTAGAACCACTTCGGTGGCAGGCTCTTGTGAACCGCCCCCAGACCGGCGAGAACGTCGCGGCAGAGGGCCTGCCGGAGATCCCCGGCATCGAGGTGCACGGTGATACTGGTGTGGCTGCCGATTGACGTGCGCCTCATCGTTGTGTTCGCTTCAGTAGCTGACAACTCTGTCCGTCGGCGGTGCCGATCCAGAGCGACTCGTCGGGCACCGAGGTCCATCCAGGGTCATCATCGAGTGGCTCGCTGGCCAACAACATGCCCCCCGCCGCCAGGCCCCTTCCCGCCAAGAAGAACAGCGAGTTCCCACCGGTGGTCGCGGTGATTTCGTGGCCGTCGGACAACAGCAAATTGAGTTTTCCAGTGGCCAGGGCCAGAACCCGGCTCGTCACTTCCGCCAACGCTTCCGCCGGGGTGCCTCCGGCATCAAGTTGGTCCAACACGAGGGCAAAGAGCACCTCGGAATCGGAGCTGCCCTCGATAGCGCGGGCCCGTGATCGGGTGATGGCTGGAACCAACTGCTCCCGCACCCCCGACCGAAATCCGGCTACGAAGCCATTGAGCGAGAACAGCCACGGCCCGGAAGTGAACGGGGCATTGCCGATAGCCTCGATCGGCGTCGGTGAACTGGCGTTGCGGACCGCCGCCACGAACGCCTCGGCGTGGGTTACCTCCGCCGTGGCGCGGAAGGTTTGGTCGGTCCACATGGTGCGCTCGGTGCGAAAGCGGGCGGGCTCGGGGCCCACCGAGGCGTCCCACCATCCCACGCCCCATCCGTCGGCGTTTACGGCGCCCTCTCGCTGGAGGCGCGGGGTGCGGCCTTGCGCCTCCAGCGAGTGGGCGGGCTCGTAGAGAACCGACGACAACGAACGAGAGGGACCGAGGTAGGCGAGATGACGACACATCAGGTGTCGTCCCGGGCGCAGCGGAAGCCGGCGAAGATCTGCCGGCGTACGGGCCAATCCCAGTTCCGAAAGGTCGCACTGATGGCGCGAGGATGGGTGGCCCACGAGCCGCCCCGCAGCACCTTGTAGCCCTCGTCGTTGAACACCTCGGAATACTCCCGATAGGGGAACGCCACGAAGTCTGGGTACACGCGAAAGTCCGACGCCGTCCACTCCCATACGTCACCGAGCATCTGATGGGCCCCGTAGTTACTCACGCCCGCCGGAAAGGCCCCCACCTCGGCGGGTCCGAGATAGCGCTGACCAAGATTGGCCTGCGTGGGATCGGCGCTGGCCCCGGCCGCCGCCTTCTCCCACTCTGCCTCAGTGGGCAGGCGCCGACCGGCCCACCGGGCGTAGGCATCGGCCTCGTACCAACACACATGCTGCACCGGCTCGGCGGATCGAAGGCCATCGCGCTGCCCGAAGCGCCATCGCTGCCAGTCGCGGCCGTCCCGCTCCCAAAACTGCGGAGCGACCGCGGCCGTGTCTTGTCGCCACGCCCATCCCGCGGGCTGCCACCACCGTTCGGTTTGATAGCCACCATCGACAATGAACGCCTCGAAGTCTCCGTTGGTAACCGGGGTGGTGTCGATCCAGAAAGCGGGGAGATCCACAACATGGCGGGGTCGCTCGTTGTCGTAGGAGCACGGATCATCGGCGCCCATCATGAACGACCCCGCCGGTACCCGAACTTCCGCCTCATCCGGGGCCATCCCGGTGGGCGCGGCCACCGATTGGAGACGGCGAGCCTCGGCGGGGGGCAGCAACTGAATCGAGGCCAGGAGCGTCTCGGCATGCTGATGCTCGTGCTTCACCACCATGTCGTACACAAAGCCTCGCCGCAGCAGGGGGTTGGCGCCGTCGGGATGGAGATCGGCCACCGCGAGGCGCTCGAGGGCATGGACACGCACCGTCTCGCCGTAGGCGCGGGCCTCTGCGGGAGTGAGCAAGGCCAAGGCGTCGCGCTCGTCGCGCCGATGCTTGAAGGCGTCGTAGATATCGTCGATCCCCTCCCGGATGATTGGGCCCCCCAGGGCCCGCACCAACCACTGGTCCTCGTAGTTGGCCACGTGGGCTACGTCCCACACCAACGGCGACATCAACGCATCGTGTTGCCCCCGGAGCACACCATCGTCGAAGGGGGCGATGAGTTTCAGCGTGCGCTCCCGCGACTCGGCGAGGTCGGCAGCGAGGGCTCTCGCCGCGTTGATCGTGTCACTCGGCCTCACCACCACACCTCCTGAAGTGGTTCGGCCAGTTGAGCCACCTTGTCGCCTAGTCGGAGACGTTTCTCGAGGTCATCGGCCGGGCAGCGCCAGCGAGCCGGCCATCGCTCGGCGGCCTCCGCCACGGCCCGCCGATACTGCGTCGGCACATCGGTGCGAGCAAGAGCCTCGGCCGCGATCCGCAAACAGGCGGCGCCGGCCTGGGCTAGGGCCGGCTCGCGAGGGCCTTGGCGAGCCGCTTCGGACCAATCGTTGGCAACCGATGCACAGGCGTCGCTCGCCCGTTGGCCCGCCTCCTCGTCGATCAGTAACACACTCACGGCGGCCGTGGCTGTTTCGGCCACGCCGGCGGGCAGGGAGTCGAGCCAGCGAAGCTCCAACCAGCCGCGGGATCGTACGGGCGGAAACAGAGTGGTGCAGTGAAGCGCGAGGTCCTGGGCCGTGGGGTAGCGCCCATCGATGCCGCGGGCGATCCAATCGGCGAAGGTCATCGGGGTGGTTACCGCCGTGCAACGATCGGGGCCGTCGTGCAACAACATGAGGCGGGCCCCCAACGCATAACTCGCCCAGTCGTCCATCAGATCGCCGGTGCGAAGGGCCGGGCGAGTGCGGGTGGGATCGATCTCATCCCAGTTCGCCATCCGGGCCGAGCGAAACACCCGGCTGGGTGAGCAGGCGAAGGATGCGCCGAGGGCCGGACCAAGACGATGCGCCAGCCCCCAGCGTTGGTTGGCCACTTCAGGAGGCCCGGGGTCGATGTTGATCTGAATCGACGCGCTGCTGGCCATCATGCGACGACCGGCGGGCCCGCGGCTGTCGAAATACTCCTCCATCGCCACGTAGCGCGGATGGCTCAGCGTGCGCGAGGGCATGCGGAAGGGGTCGAGGCCGGCGGCCACCGTCGCGATGTCAGCGGCCGCCAGTCGCTGACGTATCACCGCACCGTCGAGCCGCAGTGCCTCTAACGCCACCCACCATGGGTCGAAGGGCAAGGTGGCCAGTTCCACCTGCCCTCCGGGCTCCACGGTGATGCGGCTGCCGTGGGGGAGCGGTCCCCCGGTGGCGGCCTTGTCGAGTACTTCGGCCGCCTCGAGGTGACGGCTCGGATCAGTGAGGCGGTAGGTGTGCCACTCCTGTTCGATACCCACCCGCACCGGCCCACCGGGAAGGGCTTCGGCTGGCTGTTGCAGCATGAGGTAAGCGCCGTCGGCACTGAGCGCTGCATCGGTGGCCGCGGTGGCGGAGAGGTCGGTGGGCCATTCGCTCCCTGGTGATCTCGCCGTCATGGGACAGAGGAAACTCGGCTGTGGGTACCGTCGGGTACCTCCACCGTGCCATCGGGCCGGCGCGCGAACCGGCCGGTAGCCTCGCCGTGCACGGGCCCGTCGCTGGGCCACGGCCATCCACCGAAGCGGGTCGTCCGGTAGTCGGCAAAGGCCTGCTCGATCTCATGGTCGTTGTTCATCACAAATGGACCGTACCGAGCCACCGGCTCACCGATGGGGTGGCCCTGCAGTAGCAGCACCTCGGCTCCCCCGGTGCTGGACAAGGCAATCTCTGCATCGGCACGCACGACCGTGGCCGTGCGCCCGGCCACGGTGGTTCCGTCGATGTCCAGCGACTCACCGGCCACGACGTACAGGGTGCGGATCGTTTCGATTCCTCGGGCGGCGGGTAACGGCCAGCGGGCGCCGGGTTCGAGATGCAGATGCCAGATGGCCACATCGGCGTCCGCATGACTGGCCCAGGAATGGGGCGGCGGCGACGGCGGCACCAGACCTCCGAGCGCCCCGGCGATCACGGTGATTTCGCTGAGCCGCCCGTTGTCGTCGCGGTGGCGAAGCCTCGGAACGGCCCCATCCCACAACATCGAAAAGTGGGGGGCCGCCATTTTGTCGGCGGCCGGCAAGTTCATCCAGATCTGGAACAACTCCAGCGGGTTGCCGTGCTCCTGGTTGAGGAGGGGGAACATCTCCGAGTGCACGATGCCTTCGCCGGCGGTGATCCATTGCACGTCACCGCTACCGAAGCGGGCGGCTGCCCCTAACGAGTCGGCGTGGTCGATCACGCCTTGGCGCACGTAGGTCACGGTTTCGAACCCTCGGTGCGGGTGATTCGGAAAACCGGGAACGTCGGCCCCGTGATACATCCGCCAGCCGTCGAGGCCCGCGAAATCCTGTCCCAGATCCCGGCCCTCTAGTGATGCGGCGGGCCCGGCGTGTTCGTTGCCCGCCGGATAGTGATCGTCGTGGTGCACGCAGAACAAGAAGGGGTCGATGGTGGGCCACTGGGAGCCGAGTTCGATGGTCTGAATAATCGGATGGTCCATCCGTCCATGCTACGACCCCCGCCCTTGGTTCTGAGGTGGTCTAGGCGGTGGCCCTGGCGAGCACTTCGAGGATTTCCTCGCCGTAGGTGTCGAGTTTGGTAGGGCCGATGCCCGGACAGGCACGAAGTTGGCGGAGGTCATCGGGAAGACGCTGAGCGATGCCTTCGAGGTACTTGTCGCTGAGCACCACGAACGCCGGTACCCCATCGGTCTTGGCCCGCTGGAGGCGCCAGGCCCGCAACGCCACCCCAGCGGCCACGGTGGCTGGCGAGGGTGGGCGTACGAGAGTGACCGGCGACCCCCCCCAGCTCACCGGCTCCCCGAATCGGACAAAAAACGAGCCGCCATCGGCCAACCGCAAGCGGATGCCGTCGTTGTCGATCTCCTCGACCGTGCCCTCGTAGCCCCCGAGCACCTTGATGGCCTGCCCCACCGAGGCGGGCCAGGAAGGATCAGCCAGGGGAGATTCCCGCACCCGCGCACCGGGGCCGGGGGCGGGAGCCACCGCCGCAACGGTGGCCATCCCCGCCAGTTCGTCGAGGAACGGCGAGCGGCGACTGTCGTCACCGAGCACGAGCACCTGCTGACGACCCCGGGTGATACCCACGTGCAGGATCCGGCGCTCCTCCTCTACGTCCTGGGCGAGACGGTGGGGCATGAGCCCATCCGACGCCCCGAACACGACGACGCGATCCCACTCCCGGCCCTTCACCCGATGAATGGTGGACAGGGTGACCCCGCCAGGGTGGCGTTCTCGATGGAACGAGCGACGCAACCACTCCTCGAAGGAGACAGCATCGGGGTGCAGGTCAGCCACCTGGAGCAGACCCTCGAGGTCATCGAGGTGTGAACCACTGGCTCCCCCACGACTGTCGAGCAACGTCATGGCGGCGCCGAGCCCCACCTCGTCTCGCACGGCCAGGAGCAAGCCCCGGGTGCTCGCCCCATCCCTGGCGCGGGTCGCCAGGCGGTCAAGATCGACGGCGAGGTCATCAAGTTTTTGGCCCACCTTGACATCGTCGACGCGGGCGGCCGCCCGCCGCAGGTCGCCGATGGAGCGGCAGTTATCCAGCCACTTGGTAACCCACTGTGGGAGGCCGCGACTGGGGCGGCGGTGCACCTCGTTCAGGTCGGCGCCGCTCAGATGATCCGGGTCCACGGCGATCCGCAGGTAGGCCAGGGCCGCTCGCACGCCGAGGCGACCGAGCACCGACTCGTCGAGAATCGAATCCAACGGCACCCCCGCGTCGGCGAGGGCCACGTGGGGAGCCAACAGCAGCGACTGCACACGGGTGAGCACGGCCACCTCATCGGTGGGCGCCGCCAACTCGCGGAGCCAGGCACCCACCGCAGTGGTGAGGGCAACGGCCCCGGCATCGGACGCATGAGGCTGCACCACGAACGCACTCGCCGCCACCGCCACCTCGGGACCGGGACGGATCTCTTTGGCCACCCGCACCGTGTTGTAGGCGAGCAGGGTGGCCGCGGCTTGGGTCACCGGGGCGGGGCAGCGGTAGTTCACCTCGAGGGCATACGCCGAGGCCCCCGGGAAATAGTTCGGGTAGTCGATCAGGAAGCCCGGATCGGCCCCGGCGTGGCCGTAGATGGTCTGGTCGTCGTCACCCACGGCAAAAACGTCGGCGGCCGGCCCCGCCGCGAGGCGCACCAGCAACACATGCGCGGGCGTGAGGTCCTGCATTTCGTCTACCAACAGATGGCGATGCTCGGCCTGCACGGCCCGCCGCAGGGTGCCATCGCGCAGGAGGGCTTCCACCGCACCGTAAATCTGCTCGTCGTAATCAATGGCCCCCCGACGACGTAACTCCTCCCGATACGGCCCGAAAGCGGCCGCCAGACCGTTGACGTCGTCGAGGTGGGCCTCCACTTCCTCAGGAGCACGAAGCCCGAGCCGGATCAGGGACAGGCCATCGAGGTACCCGACGATCGGATCGGTGTTGACCCGGCGTGGTTGTTTGGGCACGAGGCCTTCCACGATGCGGCGCAACTCGCGCTCATCAAGGAGTTGGGGACGGTGGCCGAGGGCGCGGGCGAGGATGCCGTACCCCCATGCGTTGAGCGTTTGGATGCGGGCGCCCAGCCTTGGGAGCCGGTCGGCCATCTCCTCCTGAGCCTTCTTGTTGTAGGCCAGCGCCACGGTGGCTTCGCGCTCGTAGCCGCGGTCTACTAGGAGGTGGCGATACCGCTCGGTGAGCACGCGCGTCTTGCCGGACCCCGCCGGGGCGATAATCCGGGCCCCTCCACCGGCATGAGTGACGGCCGCCATCTGATCCGGGGCCAGGGTGGCGGAAGGTTCCGGGGGGGCGAGTACGGGGGTGAGATACCCGAGTTCCACCGACTCAGCCGCCACCACTGCCGTCGCCGGGACAAGTTCCACCAACGTCCCCCGGGGGCCGCCATCGACCCAGGCCGGGGTGCCATCGGGAAGCACTACGTCGGCATCACCCCCCAGACGGGCCCCCAGCCGAAGGGCCTTACGCCCCCACCACCAAATGGGCTCATCCTCGGGCGCCTGCGCGTCGTAGCTATTGGCCCACATCAGGAAATGCAACCGGTCGTCCCAGAGTGGGAAACCGGCCCCCAACTGCCACGGCGGGTCGGTGAAGGATCGAGGAGCCCGGAAGATGGCGGGCGCAACGGCGGCTTCGATCACGATCGGGATGCGCAGGCGCCAGGCCTCGTGAAGTTCGGCCACCACCACGGAGGGATCGGCCCGCGCCCCTTCGCCGATCACCACCCGGGCGGCATTCGCCCAGGCAGGGGGAGCGACGGCACCGGCGGCCACAATGACCGAGCGACCGAGGCAGAGCGGTCCGGGAACAGGCACACGCTCAGGCTACGCAAGGCGTGCGACACCCGACGCCGCCGCCTAACGTCGGGGCGTGGATGATCTCGCCCTTGGCTGTGGGAGCGGCCTGCAGTTGTCGGCTGTCGATCTGTACGCCATCCTGCGTTTGCGCTCGGAAGTGTTTGTGGTGGAGCAAGCCTGCGTCTACCTCGATCCCGATGGCAGAGACCTCGATGCCACCACGCTGCACTGGTGGCTCCGCACGCCAGGGGGCCGCCTGGCCAGTTACCTGCGGGTCTTGTCCCAGCCCGACGGCGGTCACCAAATCGGCCGGATTGTTACCCATCCCGATCATCGCGGCCAACGAGTGGCGGGCCGCCTGATGCAAGCGGCCCTCGGGCGTTGTGAGCCCCCGGTGGTGCTGCAGGCCCAATCGCACCTCATCGACATGTACGCCCGGTACGGGTTCGTTCCCCACGGTGCCGAGTACCTCGAAGACGGCATCGCCCATACCCCAATGCAACTGGCCTGAGCGCCGCCAACCGTTCCCCGATGCCCACTCCCGCCCCCGCCTGGCTCGACGAGTTGTCCCTCAAACCGGGTCCTCCATGGTTGGGGATGGGCGTCCACCCCCTGGCGGTGCCCGCGTGGCTGCTGCCCGATGGCGATTCCCAGCGAGACCGGCAATGGAAAACGGACCTCCTTGAGCAGCGGCCGGCCTCGGTGTTCGGGGCACGGGACACCGCCGCGGTCCGGGTGGCTTCGCAAGAAGTACTGGATCTGATCATGGCGGCCACCGGGAGTTCCCCGGCACCCGACGGACTCCATCCTCTCGACGCGGCGGGGCGACTGGTGCAGGAGGATCTGTGCCTCATGGTGGAGCGAGACGGGGCGTTTCACCTTGATGCCGCCTCACTGTGCTTTCCGGCCTACTGGCAACTGGAGGAGAAACTCGGTCTGCCCCTGGCGGCGGTTCACGCACTGGTGCCCTACTACGGCGAGGAACTGTCGGACAAGGTCGACACGTTTCTTCAGCGGCTGCGTCCCGAGCGCCCGATGTGGAGGCGCAACTGGGCCATCCACGACAACCCGTCGTACTTCTTGCCCACCCCCACGCCGCCGTATGCCCGACGGGCCCCCGATGGTCTCTACCTGCGCAGCGAGCGCCAGACGTTGCGGCGTCTCACCCGGGCCGAGGTAGTGCTCTTTACCATTCGCACCCAGCAGGTTCCCCTGGCGGTGGTGGCCGAACGCCCCGAGTTGGCCCATGCCCTGGCGGAGGCGATCGACGCTTGGCCGCCCGAGTTGGTCGCCTACCGCGGCACCCATGGCGCCCGGGCCGCCTGCGGTTGGCTGGCCACCCGGTGAGTTCTCGCCCGGAGCGCAACGATCGGGGGAGAGGGGCCGTAGTGTGCACAGCATGTTCGGAACCAATAAGAGCCGCGTGATCGATGCTGATGCTGCGTTGCCGGGTCGGGCAGAAACAATGCCCATTCCCGATCGGCACCATGTGAACGGAAATTCCCTCGACCACTTCCCCGCCGGTATCGCTACGGCCATTGTGGGCATGGGGTGCTTCTGGGGGGCCGAGCGCAAGTTCTGGGAACTCGACGGCGTGTTCTCTACGGCGGTGGGCTACGCCGGGGGCACCACGCCCAACCCCACCTACGAGGAAACCTGTAGTGGTCGTACCGGTCACACCGAGGTGGTCTTGGTGGCCTATGACCCCACGCAGGTCAGTTACGAGACGATCCTCGCCACGTTCTGGGAGAACCACGATCCCACGCAGGGCATGCGCCAGGGCAACGACCGAGGCACCCAATATCGCTCGGCCATCTACACCCTCGACGATGCCCAAGCCACTGTGGCCGAGCAAAGTCGCGTGGGGTTCCAGACCCAACTCACCAACGCGGGCTACGGCGAGATCACCACCGAGATCCGCTCGGCGGCCGACGCCCCGTTCTTCTATGCCGAGGGCTACCACCAGCAGTACCTGTCCAAGAACCCCGGCGGCTACTGCGGCATCGGCGGCACCGGGGTCACTTGCCCGATCGGGGTGGCTGGCTCAGCGCAGCCAAATCTCGGGAAACCGCCGCGAGGGTAGGGATTAGCCCCGTTGGGGGCGCCCAGTTATTGTCCGGATCACTGTCAATTCTTTCCGAGGAGATCCATGGACGTACTCCGCACCCCCGACGAGCGCTTTGCCGATCTACCCGGCTACCCGTTTGAGCCGCACTACGTGGAGATCCCCGATGGCGACGGCGGCGTGTTGCGGGTGCACCACCTCGACGAGGGCGACCGCGATGCCCCGGTGGTACTGCTTCTGCACGGCGAGCCGTCATGGAGTTATCTCTATCGCCACATGATCCCGGTATTGGTAGACGCAGGACTGCGGGCAGTGGCCCCCGACCTCGTGGGCTTCGGCCGTTCCGACAAGCCCACGGTCCGCACGGACTACACCTACGCCCGCCACGTGCGGTGGCTGTCATCGCATGTATTCGACGAACTCGACCTGCACGACATCACCCTGGTGTGTCAGGACTGGGGAGGTCTGCTCGGGTTGCGTTTGGTAGCGGCTCAGCCCGACCGCTTCGCCGCCGTAGTGGCCGCCAACACATTCCTGCCCACTGGTGACGGCCAGGCCAGCGCCGCCTTCATGGCCTGGCAGAAGTTTTCCCAGGAGGTACCCGAGATGCCGATCGGGCGGATCGTCGAGCGAGGTTGCGCCACCGCCCTGCCCGCCGAGGTGGTTGCCGCCTACGACGCCCCCTTCCCCGATGAGCGCTACAAGGAAGGCGCTCGGCAGTTCCCCTTGTTGGTACCCACGTCCTCCGCTGATCCCGAGGCGCCCGCCAATCGAGCGGCGTGGGAGGTGCTCTCGGGCTTCGAGCGCCCCTTCCTGTGCGCCTTCGGCGACTCTGACCCGGTGACCGCAGGCAATGAACGCCACCTCATCCAGCGCATTACGGGGGCTGCCGGCCAGGCCCACACCACGATCGTGGGCGGTGCCCACTTCCTCCAGGAAGACTGCGGTCGCGAACTGGCTCAAGTCGTAGTCGACCTGCTATCCCCCCGCCCGTAGTCGACCGCTCGTAGCCTGCTGCTCACAGGCGGGGGCGGTCAACCGACTGCCACCGGAACCTACTAGGGGGGAAACGATGAGTGAACAACCGAGTGCCGCAGCCGCAGGGTGGTCGCTATTTGCGGCGATCATTCTCACGATCGCGGGCATGTTCCAGATCATCGCGGGAACATCAGCCATCCTGAAAGACAACTACATCGTCATCACCGACAATTACGTCTTCCAACTCAACCTCACCCAGTGGGGCTGGATCCATCTTGGCCTGGGAATCCTGCTGGTCCTGGTTGGTATGGGCATTCTCAGTGGCAACGTGGTCGCTCGCACCATTGGCGTCATCATTGCCGCCTTGAGCGCCATCGTAAACTTTGCCTTCATCCCACAACAGCCGCTGTGGGCGATCGTGATCATTGCCATCGACATTGCCGTAATCTGGGCTCTCACCGCTCATGGCCGGGACGTGGAGATGCTCAACTGACGTCGCCCTGAATCTCTCTTCTCCCAGCGACGAAGCCGTCGGTCTCGATCGGCGGCTTCGTCGCGTTACCCCTGCGCAATAGCCCGAGGTATCGCTGGTGGCCCCGTTAGGCGATCCGCACCGACAGGCTGCTCACCGCCGCCAGCACGGGGTTGTCGATCGTGAGCCCGCTGTAGGTGGGGGGAGCGAGAATCTCCAACTCGGTGCTGCGGGCCAGCAACTCCTCAAACAGGATGGTGATCTCGCGCCGCGCAAGGTTCGCGCCCAGGCAGAAATGGGGGCCGCCACCACCGAACGCGATGTGACGATTGGGCGTGCGGGCGATGTCGAATCGGAAAGGATCGTCAAACACCGTTTCATCTCGGTTGGCCGACGGGTACCACAACGTGACGCGATCGCCCTGCGCGATGGGCACGCCTTCGATCTCGGTGGCACCGGTGGCCCGTCGAGCGAAGTAGGCCACCGGCGAGGACCAGCGGAGAATCTCATCTACCGCCGTCGGCATCACCTCGGGGTCGCTGCGCAACCGGGCGAGTTGTTCGGGGTGATCCAACAGCGCGATCAGTCCGCCGGCAACGGCGTTACGGGTTGTCTCGCTCCCGGCAATCGTGAGCAGGAAGAAGAACATGTCGAGTTCCGCCTCGCCCAGTGCAGTGCGTTCACCATCGTCGGTCTCGATCTCTACCGTCGACAGGACCGTCCAGATGTCGTCCTGAGGCTCAGCACGTTTGCGACGACCGAGTTCCTGGGCGTAGTCGAACATCTGTATCTGCATCGAGGCGAACGCCTCTGACCTGTTGTCGGTGCTCATCTCTGGACCCTGGAGCAGCTCGCTGGTGAGGCCGAAGAGCCACTCACGGTCGGCGGCGGGGATTCCCATGATATCGGCGATCATGTGCATCGGAAGTTGGTAGGCCACCTCTTGGACGAAGTCGCAGGTGCCGCGCTCGCGAGCGCGCTCCACAATGGCCACAGCCCAGCCGCGGGCTTGCTCCTCGAGGCGAGCCACCATGCGCGGAGTGAAGCCAGCGCTGATGAGGCGACGCTGACGAATATGGTCTCGACCGTCCATGCTGACGAGCATCGTGCCGTTCATGGCGGGCAGCAGGCTCAGCGACGGCCCCTCAAAGGAGGAGAACAACTCCACATTGCGGTTGGCCGCTTGCACGGACGCATGACTCGATAGCACCCAAAATCCCGGGTCGTGGTCGCCGGGAAAATCGGCGGGAAATTCCTGCCAATACACAGGCGAGTCGCGACGCAGTTCCGTGAAAAGGTCGTGAGGAAAGCCAGCGGCGAAATGTCGCCCGTCGGTTAGATCGAAGGAGACCATCACCGCCATGCTTACCAAGGTTGTACACCCAACCCCTATTTCGTCACTGACAGAATAGCGGGTGAGGCCGAGCCCGCTCCGCATCGCCCTGGCTCTAGCCCGGCGAAGAACCACCCGTCGCCCGTTCTCGGGCGGCACCGCCGGCGCAGCCGACACACCGCCTTCGTGCTGCCCCACCGCCCTTCCCGCCCGAGCAAACCCACCCTTGCGGTAAACAGTGTTAGGTTGCTGGTTGGTACATCGGGATCGGGTCACCGATCTCCGTTTCGTTCGGGAACCCTGGGGGGAATCTCATGCGCCAGTTGCTCACTCGCTCCACGATCGCACTTCTTGCGGCCCTTCTTGCCGTACCGCTGGTGGCGGCCCCGGCGAGCGCCGTGGCAATCCCCAGCGGGTGTAGAGGCACCACCACCCTCGGGGCGGGGATCAGTTGGTACCCCCCTACCCGCGGGTCCCAGAGTGCCCTCCAGGTGGCCTGCCGCTTCGACTCGTCAACCGGAACCTCGATGGTGTCGAATAAGTTCACCATCCACGACGGCGCAGTAGCCCAGTACCACAACGGAGCCGCCCGCACCGTCACCGGAAACGGTACGACGATTGCCACCGGAGCAACCACGTTCACCCTGGCGAGCTGCGCTGGCATCACCGGCTATGTAAACCGCCCCATCACACGAATCCCCGTTGCCAACCCAGCCGCCGCCGACACCGTGCAGTTGACTCTTCGCACGTTCGTCAAGTCGATCAGCGCAGGATGCGTAGTGACCCTCAATCAGCCCACTTCGACCACCGACGGGCCAGCCGCGCCCATCGCCATTCCAGGGGGCACCCAGTTCAAGATCGATAACACGATCGCCCGGTCAGTGGCCGATGCCGTCACGAACGGCACCTCAACGATCACTTCCGCTACCGCCAACTTCACCGCCGGCGACGTTGGCCTGATGGTGAGCGGTGCAGTGACACCGGGGAGCACAATCGCCAGCGTGGTCAATGCCACCACCGCCACCCTTTCGAGTGCCACCGCCACCAGTTTGACTGGCCAGGTGATCTACCTGGGCGGTTCCATCGTCAACACCACCACTCGACAGGCCAATGACGCCTCCACCACCTCGGCCACGGCAATCACCTCACCGGCAGCCAAATTCACGGCCGACGACGTGGGCCTGCCCATCACCGGATCCTGCACGGCCCCGGCGGCCTACTCGATCCCCTCCAACGTCTACATCCTCTCGGTGAACGCAGTCACGAGCAAGGCCACTACCACCGGCGGGCTCACCGCCGGCAACAGCGGTTGCACCATCGTGATTGGTGACCCAAGTGTGACGGCGCCGGCAAACTCCGAGGCGATGGCCTCTCAGCTCATCCAGATGGACCTCAATCCTGCCTTCGCTCCCGGGGTAGACGAGTGCTCGAACAACACCTTGGAGTCTTTCGCCTTCCCGGGGCAATGGATGAACCCTGGTTCGTTCGTGGGAGGCATCTTCAATACCCAGCCCGCCGCCACCAAGGCGATCGGCCAGATCGTGTTCCGCAACGCCGGTGGGGTGAGCTCGGCCTTCGTGATCGAACGTGAAGTCTTCACCGCAGGCGACCCCAACGGATCGGTTCACTACGACCTCGTCTTCCCCTTGTTCCCCGTGGCCTTTGCCCTCTGCGCAAGTGCCACCTCGCCGGGCCTGGGCTACTCGTTGCAGTTCCATCCCACCACCCTGAGCCAGGGTGCCCTCCCCGCCGGCATAGGTAAGCCTGGTTCCGCTCAGGTTCGCGGCATCGCGCAGGCCACCACGGGCAGCTACACCGACAGCATCACTCTCACCTCGGAGGATCCCGCCGTCGCCTTCACCCCGGCGGCAGATTTCTCCCGGCTGTGCATCTACACCGCGGGTGGAGTGGCCAACTTCCAGTGTGGGAGCGGCTGATCCCGGCGACCGCACCGAGAATGGACTAGCTCCCTCGACGGTGCCGTCACCCCCACCCGTTCCAGCCCCCTAAGCCGGGTGCCGCGGCCCCCTATCCACCCACGTTTCCCCCCGAGTCAACGGCGCGCGATCGTTTCCAGAGGTCCTGCGAGCGCGCCACGTACGTGGACGCAATGTGATCGCGTGGTGAACCAGTAACCGCCTGCACCGCGCTAGACATCGGCTGCGGTGGGAGGCGGGCAAGGGCCGCCGCGGCCGTTAGGTCATCACAGCAGTTGTGTAACAACGCCTGGGCCAAGTGCGGCTTGAGGGTGGACAGCCGGCCTTTGTCGCTGAAGACCATCGCCTCACTGAGACCCGACTCCTCCTGCAGCCAGCCGGCCATCCGGTCCAGCCCGCTTTGCCGGGCATCTACATAAACGGCGGCGAGGTACACGATGCGGTGGATGGAGGGAGGGATCCTGGGATGCCGCCTCACTGATCACCACACCGCAGTAGCTGTGGCCGACGAGCACCACGCCGCGAATCCCGCGGGAGCGCAACACGCCCAACGTGGCCGCCACACACTGGGCGTCTCCCTACAGATCACCAAGCAGTGCGGTTGAGGCGTCATGGCCGGGAGGGTCGACCGCAAAACTCGGTACGCCCCGACGATCGCGTTTCGCCTGGAGCGCGCTGAAACACCACGCCCAGTGCACCGGAACCACCGCCCGCGGATCCGCCACGCCGGCATGGTACGCAACACCCACGGCCCGAGCGTTGTCGCCGTGCCGCCGCCCACCCCCGATGTCCGGCTGCGGTCCTCCGCTCACCCACCCATCGGACCTTTACGTCACTGATCTAATCCGAGCAGGGCGTCGATGCCGACGGGGCCACCGGTGCGGCAGCCGACTGATCGGCACCGCATTCCCACCAATGGGCCATCCCCGATCACCTAGGGGCGACTGGCGGGCCCGGTCAGGCGTAGTAGCCGGCGACATCGGCCACGATGTTGGCGGAGCCAACGGCATTGAACATCGAAACCGCGCCGTCGACGCCCAGTTTCGCCGTCACCGCATTGGGAATGGTCGCCCCCGCGGACCAGTTCAGGCTTGAAGCAGTGGGGCGGGCCTGACCGGTGGCCCAGACGGTGAGATACGACGAGGCGGTAGTGCCCGTGACCGTGACGTTGAGCACCACCGAGGTGCCCGTGGCGGGGAATCCACCAAGACTACCGGCCACGCTGACGGCTCTGGTTGCGCCCGCCGTCCACGCCGTGGGATAGACACCGACCTGGCTAGACGGCCGCGAATCGAGGATCCGAGTGGGCTCGAGCGGGTAAAACGCCTTCCCTGAGCCAGTTTTGAAGTAGCCGGCTACGTCGATCACCACGTTCGTGTTGCCGGCCGCGTTGAACACCGAAACCGCCCCCGCCGTGCCCAGTTTTACCGTCACCGCATTCGCACGAGTGGCCCCCGAGGACCAGTTCAACGATGACGCGTTCGGGCGACTCACCCCCGCCGGCCACAGCGTGAGATAACTAGCGGCCGTGGTACCGGTGACCGTCACGTTCAACACCACCGACACGGCATCGGCTGGCACCCCACCCACACCACCCACCGGTACCGTCCGCTGCATGCCCGAGCCCCACGCACTGCTGTAGGGGCCCACGGTCGTCGCCGCCCGCGAATCCAAAATCCGCGCCGGGGTCAAGG
>CAMDIH010000035.1 GCA_945898515.1 Candidatus Neomicrothrix parvicella RN1
CATGTAGGTGCCGTCGGCTCCATAATTTCGCAGCATCCACAAGATCGGGAACGACAGACTCAACGCCCCGAAAGCGGCGATGCGCGTCAGCACGCGTCGGTCCAAGGGACGAACGGCAATCAGCATCGAAACTCCGGCCGTGGCGATCAATGCAGTCGCCGCGTAACGGAGAACGAACGCCATCCAACAAAGGGCGGCTATCCGCAGCACGTCGGTAACGGTGAGCGCGCCGCGCTCCCATACGTCGCCCAACACGAGAAGAAAAATAAGGGTCACCACGATAAAGGGCGGCTCGGACCAGGCCATCGTGGCCAATCCCAGCAACACCGGCGATACCGCCAGCACGGCGGTGGCTCCGAGTTCCACCCCTCGATGAGGGACCACCCGCTGCAACAGGCGACTACCAAGCCCCACGATCAAACCAAACGACAGGATCGAGACAATCCGCAGCATCGCTTCAGCACCGATCCCCAGTACCTCCCCCAGTGCCGCTAGTAGTGGGAGGCCCGGGGGGAAGATCGTGAGTGGCTGGTCGCTGACTGCTACCCAGCCATCGCCTCTAGCGATGTTGATCCCCGTCGCGAGATAGTTAACCGAGTCAACCGACAATCCAGGACCTTTACGCGTCGCTAGGGCAGCCAAAACCATCGCCGTACCAATCGCCCCGATCCGCACCCAGGCGAACGGCTTCAGTCCACTCAGGGGCCCACCCGGGGGAGGAGGGCTCAACTCAGTCATCGCCGCACCGGAGACGGATCATCGGCGATGACGGTGCCGAGGAACGGACACAGCTTTTCCCACCCAGCGCCGGCGGTGACATCGAATACCAGGAGATCTTCGGGACGATCGGCGAAATAGCACCGGACCCGGGATTCGTGTTCGAGTGCCTCGGTGCGCCACCCGATGAGGTCCATCTCCAAGAACGCACCGTC
Organism: Candidatus Neomicrothrix parvicella RN1; assembly: GCA_945898515.1. Classification (GTDB taxonomy): domain Bacteria; phylum Actinomycetota; class Acidimicrobiia; order Acidimicrobiales; family VFJN01; genus VFJN01. The sequence goes on from CAMDIH010000035.1 coordinate 933, forward strand.
GTACTCGCCGCGCGACCGCATGGCCTGATTCGCCTTCACGTGGCGCTCTCGACTGGCGAGCCACTCCACGATGGGGCTCACCGTGAGGATGAACTTGCTGGCCGGGTACTGGCTATCGAGCACGTCGAAGTTCGTACTCAGCGCGCCAATATCAAAGTAGGCATCGGCATCCTCAAGACCCTCGGGCAAGGGGCGGCCCTCCCGGAGCGACTGCTTCATCGCCGCATGGATCTCTGGTCCCCGCTGCACGGCTGTCGGCAGACTCGGCCCTCCCCAGTCGACACTTCGAAAGCCCAAGATCTGCAGGGCATCGTGCATCGACCGCGTCCCTGTCTTGTTAAGACCCACGCAGAAAATTTTCATCGGGTCCGCTTCAGGAATCCCCCCGGGTTGAACGTCAGGGAGTACCGCTCCGGTTCGTAATCCATGGCGAAGTTACCGTGACTCCCCAGAATCAGCTTCACCGCCTCAAAGGGCCCGGGGCCAAAGCCCGCCCATACAGGATGCCCATTGACCACGGTGTCGGTGACGATGGCGTACGACCCCACCGACACGAATGGGGCGTAGGCCTCAAACTCCTGCTCCGTGGTGTTCCGATGGGCGCCGCTCCCGACCACCACCAGACCATGGGGGTCCTCCCCCACCAGTTCCCGCACCTGCGCCACGGTTGACTCCAGCGCGGGTACGGCATCGATGCAGGTGAGCAGTGGGTGAACCGGAAGATCGTCGGAAAGTTGCTCCCCGATCGAGACCACCCGGCCGTGCCCAATGAGTTCACACACCGAAGCCAAGAAAAGTGCCCGACCCCCGCTACCCGTCCCGGTTTCGATGACCCAGTCAGGCCGCAGGGACGTGATCAACTGCTGATAGGCGAAGAGGTCAGTAGGGGCACTAGCTAACGGTCGCCCCAGCCACGTCGTCTCATCCCAGGCCATGCTCCCCCAGACGGCCTCGATAAAGTTCCATCGCAGATCTTCGGGCACCGGAATCGGTGACGTTGGCAGTCCATCCGGCTCCGGAGCGTCTACCCCGTGGCCAAACATCGGCCCGCTAAGACGGCGAGAACGGCTGCGCCGGGCTTCGGGTGATCCGACCCGTCCGACGTAATGGAGCGGCTTTCCGGGACCACGAAAGCGGCGGCCGCGAAGCTCGGCAAAATGCTCGCCGTACCCGAACACCCGTGCCCGACGCTCATCGGAATCCGGTTGATTCGTACTCACCCCCCCGTGGACCTGATGGAACGAACCCTCACCAATGATCGTCGCCACCGTCACGCCAGGCGAGGACCCCAGGCGCTCGTAGATTTCCAGATTGGCGAATCCACCGCCCGCCATATCGAAGTTCTCATCGAAACCGCCTACCTGTTCGAGTTGGTTCCGCGACGCGAACAGGCAGTTGCTTTCCCACACGCCATCCAGCCAGTCACGGCCACCCACGAAATGGCCGATCTCGAACAGGCGATACCCCGCTTCGGGCCAACCGATCCGCTTGAAAAGCCGGTCTTCGGCCGCCTGATCGTAGCCGTACCGCATCACTTCGCCCTGTTGTCCCGGACCGACGTACCACTGCTGCGTAGCCACGATGGCAGGCTCATAGATTCGCAGTCCGTCCAAGCCGAATCGCAGCACGCTGGGGGTGAGCACGTGGGCCCCGTCGATCATGAGCGCAAAGGCCTTACCCAGCCCGGCCCGGATACCCACGTTGAGGGCATGTGACGGAGAAGGCCGCGCCTCGTCTCCGAGATCGATATACCGAAACTCGGATCCAAAATCAGCCACAAATTCCTCCCCCAACCGCTGGTCGAGGGAGGACCCGTTTTCGACCACGATGACCTCGTATCGAACCTCGTCCAGATCCTCCTGATAGACCCGCGACAGCGAGCGAAGGGTGCGGGCGGCCTCCCGCTTCATGTTGTAGAAAACCACCACCACCGTGAGGTCCATCGCCGCTTCGGGCGCGGGAAGAGCAAGGGGCAGACCCAGTGATGCCATTTTGGCTGCCGCCGAGGTGGCCTGGTCGTCATCCACTCGTCCGGTTTTACGCCACGAGACCGCCGACCAATCAACCCCCTCCAGGGGCTCGTTGATGTCACGATCCACCCGGTAGGCCGTGACGGCGCGGGCGCAGGCCGGGTCCGTGTAGTCGTCGACAACAACGCAGGCCCCCAGCGATAGTCGGGGATAGAGCACCTCCAAGATGGCACCGGCGTCCTCGCCGATACCAGCCCCCAGGCGCAACAACGCAATGTCACCAACATCAACGAATGATCCGACGGCACCGAGCGAGCCCAGCAGGAAGCGGACCCGATCGTCGAGCAAGTCGAAACGCTCGAAGCCATCTCGTACCAGGTTGAGGTCGGCCTGGAATTCCGTTAAGTCCTCATCAACCGTGGCTGCAACGCGCTGCGGCCACGGCGACGCCCGGAACTCATCGGCTACCCACACCTTTCTGTCGATAAGTTCGTGAGCCTCCAGGTAGGCCCGCAGGAAAATAGCGCCACCACCCCGTCCCGTGCCGCACTCCACCAAATCGCCGGGAATCGCCTCGGTCCGCACGGCATCGAGACAATCTTCAAGATGGTCGAGTCGCACACGACCCATGGGCGCGTACGGCAAAAACCCATTGGTGGTGTCGCCTTGAATCATGGAACCAACTCGCCGCCGTCGCAGGGTGCGCTCGTAAGCATCAGGCTGCGCCCGGACCGGATCGCGTAGGCGATCTGCTTCGACATTTTCCCCAGTGCGCACACACCGAGCCAGATACTTCAGGCGAATCTCATTCTCGAGGTAATGCTCATCGAGAAGCGCACCTTTCAGGAGTTCGAGATATCGGTTGGCCGAGCGGCTGAGTTTGTCCTGGCTTCGTTTCATTGTGGTGTGCGTAAAGCCAACTGCACGCAGGCGGGTAAACTCGGCCACCTCCAGAAGGGGTCGTAACCCTTCTTCCCCCTCCAGCCGGTCGAGTTCCCGAGCGATCTCAGGATGCTCGGCCAAGCGATCGTCGTCTACCAGGATCGCCAGACCAAAGTAGATCGGAACCACCACCAGCCGGATCGGACGATGGTGCTCGGCGATAAAATCATCGACCGCCGTCATCACCCCATTACGAGGCCCACCCTCCACCTTGGCGTTGCACATCGTTGGGTTCACGCCACCCTGCTTTTGCAACGTGGCTAGTCCTGGCCGCATCCCGCCCCGCGCCCAGGGTTGACGGAACTCCTCGGGCACTTGCTCCGGGTCGTAGTACAAGTCGCGTCGGCCGTACGGCCACCCCACATCGTGAACGAAGATCAGCGGTAGCGGCTTACCAGCAGATCGGGAGACCTCCGAGAGCATGTTGAGCTCGTGGTACACCGTGAACCAGTTGTGGTCTCCGTCCACGAGGGCCGCGTCCATCGGGGGTAGCCCCGGCAGGACATCGTGGCTGATTTGACGATGGAAGTGGTAGCGACCGGCGAAGGCCGTTTCGTGCTCAGAAGGGTCGAAGGCCGGAGCCGGATCGATGATGTGGAGTTCGGCGTCGGGACCGAGTAACTCGAGGATCAGCGCGGTGGTTTCACCGCGCTCCGCACCGATCTCGACCACCCTCCGTGATTGGGCGGCAGCAAGGACCGGCGCTATCGCCACCTCCCAGAGCGGAAACATCCCAGTAACCCCCTTCTACTCAGGAAATGCGTACCCTAGCGAGGAATTCAACCTCCGCACTGCGCCACACCATGACTGGGCATGAAATCCTAGTCCTCGTCGACTGATCCTTCTACCTGAAAACAGGAACACATCATGAACTTCGTTCTAGTACCGGTTCCTGCGGACCATATCCTTGCGGTCATGAAGTGGGTGCTTTTTCGAGCGGAGGCCGACCATAAGGGCGTTGGACTCAACGACGCTTCCACCACGTTGGTTTCTCTCTTGCGAGATGCCGAACCCGAGCTCCGATCGTGGCTCGGCGCGATCGCCGAAGCCGCTATCCGAAACGTTCCGATCCAACTCCGGGATCTCGCCGATGACCGCAACCTCACGACCGAAGAACTGCTCGAGGCGATTTCCGATCTCAATCACAGCGTTCTGGACTCGGATCGAGAACTGATAGAGGTGAGCACTGAAACCGCAATAGGGGTAAGCGGAAATACCGGAAAGATTGTCCGCTTGTCGATGCCACGGAACTTCGCCCGGTTGATCCGAGCCGAGATCCGGCGCCAGGCGCCTGCATGACCGCCGATACATCACCAGTGCTGTTCATCCATCTGATGAAAACGGGCGGTACTACCTTGATGCGCAACCTCCGCGAGACGTTTGCGCTGGAGGAGATCTACCCGTACCGGGATCTTGACCTTCGCTACGAAGATGGCCAGTTGGATATCCAGCACCACTTCTCCGTGCCGTACCTGCTCACCATCTCAAAAGAGCGATGGGCCCAAATCCGGGTGCTTACCGGCCACTTCCCATATGTGGTGCAAGAAATCCTCGGACGTGATTTCCTTACCGTCACGATCCTTCGCGAACCCGTGGAGCGAACAATCTCCCTCTTACGCCAGTTCAAACGTAACCAGCCCTGGGAGGACCCCGCCGGATTGCAGCCGAGAGCAGCGCGCACCCTGGAGGCGGTCTATGACGAGCCACTTGTGTTTGGTCCGCTCATCCAAAATCATCAGACAAAGATCTTCTCGATGACCACCGCCGATAACCCACACACGTATACGGACGTGATTGAGGTCACCCAGTCCCGGCTGGAACTGGCCAAGACAAACCTGGCTCAAATCGACGTCGTAGGGGTACTGGAGAACTTCCAGGAGTTCCTGCGAGAAACGCAGGAACGATTCGGATGGCGAATCGTTCAGGGCGCCAGGAAAAACGCCACGCCCGAGTCCGACATGGAACCCATCGATCCAGACCTGCGTCGTCGAATCGCCGCCGACAACGCCATCGATATTGAGTTCTATGCGTATGCCAAAGAACTGGTGGACTCACGAGCGGGGCGTTGATCCGTGGGAGTCGGGCGGGTCATGGGCCGGCCCCGGAAACCGCCCCGCCCGTCGCTCCGCCTCGATCATCAGCGCCTCCTGGCGCTTCGCTGCGGCAACAGAAGCGCGCAATTTGCGCTGCTGGCGCTTCGGGTTGATCCACCCCCGCACCCGGGCGATGGGAAACCGGTACACCACCATCCATGCAGTGGTAACACGAGTGCGCCATATTTCGCGCCTCCCCAGCGCGCTCTCGTGGATCATTTCCGGCCGCACACATCGGTCAAGCGACAACTGCACATCGGGCACGCTAATACCGGGAAGAATCGACCCCAGCGCGTCGTGAAAATAGGCCGCGTCCAAGGCGAACCGCGGAAACTCGAGGACCGTGTAGGGCACATGGAACTCGGCCAGTACGGCGAGAATCTCTGCTCTCGCTGAGATAAGGACACGTTCCTGTTCGGTAGCAAGCATCGTTCCCGTCAATCCACCTTGCCGAAATGGGAGCCGGCCATAATTAGCCGCACGAATGCGACTGGCGACGGCCACCTCCATCCGGCGGTCGGGAATAATCACGTGGCCGAACTCCACCGCTCCCCCCTCCAGAAGTGCACGGATCCGGAAACCCAGGGTCATGTCCTTCACCACCGTCGGGGCCTCTGGATCGTCGACGCGGCTCTCCAGACCCGCCCGGGCCATTGGCCTATAAGCAGAGAGTTTTCCCTCCGCTAAACCCGTGTCCAGCCCGAGATCGTCCAGCAACTGCACCAGAAGGGTGGTCCCCGCCCGGCCGGTGCCGGTGATCACGATCTTGGGTTCACTCATCGACGGCAACGGGCCCCGCGCCCCGATCGTTGACCAACCCGCCGGCAAACCGATAGAGGGCGATGTCGGCGCCGTTATCAGTCGTGCTCCGTTCCCTCAACTCGTCAGGCAACGGTACTGAGGCAGTGCGGTTAGCAAAACGTGGCAGACCGAGATTCCAGCCAAAACTCGATCCCAAGTTTCCACAAAAGGTATCGACCTGCTCCGGCAGACCCACCACACCAATGCGCTCAAGACTGCGCTTCGCCACTTCAAGTCGCTCATCATCGAACGTGACCCGCTGCGTCAGAGGTGTTCGACCCATCTCGGCCGCGGTGAGGGAGAGCAGCTTCACCATGTGGTTGTCGACGATGACCCGGCGATCAGCGTCGGCGTCGATGTCGAGTAGGTCACGGCTGTGGAAGCGCGCATCGGAGGCCTGGCGGCGACGTTGCCTTGTTCCGCCAGCATCGGGTAAGCCGCCTCCGGCTCGCACATCGGCGCTTCGTGCAGCAGAACGTCAGCAAACGCGATGCCTCTGCACTCGAGGACTCAAACCGAATAACCGTCCTATCGAATCCCACCGTTGCCAGTCCGTCGACGAGATCCCGCCCGAAATCGTTGAAGACGATGTGTTGGCTGTTGCCCGGTCCCAGGTGATAGCGGGGTTCCAGGATGTTCACATCATCGGCACCGCTGATATCCACTGGCGCCACGGTGACCGCCCTCCAGGGCTCTTGCACGGGGATGCTGAAGATATGTCGGCCCCCCGGCCGGAGCACGCAGCGTACCTCGGCAAAGCCATCGCAGGGATGGCGAACGTGCTCAAAGATGTCGGAAGTGACCACCAGGTCGTAGGAGTTGTCGGCAAAGGTCAGCGCCATCAGGTCCTCGCCGCGCACGCCATCGCGCGTATCGCCAGGGGCCACATCGGGCCAGTAGTCCGACATCACGTAACTGGGCATCGTGGTGAAGTGCTGCCGAAACGGCCCGAGCACCCGCGGCTCCCAGAAGGACAGTGCCGCGAACTCAGGCTCGTGAACGAGTTCGGCGATCGTGGTGGCACCATGATGGGCATAACTGCGCAAGATAGCGCCGGCCTGACCGCGGTAACGCAAAGATGCCTTACACGGCACGCACCGGCAGCCCTCCCGCAACGATGCATTGCGACGGATAAAGGCCTGATGCGTTCCACCCACACTGTAGATGCCATCGAAGGAGTCGTCGTCGGGAACACCAGGATTCGCCGCCGTGGCCGGGGAGGTGGCAAGCGGCTCCACCGGGGCCAGCGTTGGAATCTCGACCGTTTCGGTCACATAGGCAACGTGATTGCCATCGCGCTCCACGACAAGATCGGGGCTTCCCGTGATGTGGCTGCTCGCCACCACACAGTGGGGGGAGCCGCTTCTTCCTTGAATCACGATTCCGGCGCTGCCGTTCGAGGCGGTGGTGGTACCCACAATGAACACGTTCGAGGCGTTCGATACCAACACACCGACCTCCCGATTATCGGAAAAATCCCCCGACACGTGCACCTTGCTCAATGCTTTCTCATGATTACCGCTGAGGGAGAGCCCACGCATCGAGCGTCGCACCACACCGCAGACCACCACATCACTCAAGGGAGAAAACTTTGAGTCGAGCATGATCCCATTATCGGTGCAGGTGTCGATGGCGGCATCCACATAGGCGCCGGTGCCGCCATCGAGATGCATCCCCGAGTGACGTACATCGAGACCGGAGTTCGTCACCACCACGCTCCGGAGCACGATGTCGTCAGTACCGGAGGTGGACACGCCACTCCACCCGAGTTCATCTGCCTCCAGGCGCTCGATCATCACGTGCTTGCAGTGGTTGAAGTGAAAAGCCGTCTGGCGGATCCCACGAGCCACGACGTCCTGCACCACCAGATGTTTCACCCGTTTGAAATAGCCGCCACAGGCGAAAGTGATGCCTTGCAGATCCGCCGGGCGGGGCTGTGTGCGCATGTTGCCCTCAAGGGTGAAGCCACGCAGTTCAATAGCTTCGTTGCCCTTGGCATGGTCGTTGTTGGTGAAGACATGACACCTCGAGCCGGGAGCCAGCGTGATAGTGGTCGATGCAGCACCGGCGCCCACCAACGACACCCCACTGGGGACTTCGATGGTTGAGTCCACTACGTGCTCGCCCGGACCAAGGAAGACCGTCCCGCTACCCACGATGGCTGCGACGGCCCGATGGATCGAACCAGGAGAAGCCGGGTCGGCCGCCACGACCAGTCGGTGTTCACTTCCCACGCCGGGCAGAGTACCCGACTTCACCGTCTGAGTTGTGAGACGACCCTGCTGCGGTCACGACGCTCCGATCGGTCGTGTCCACCATTGTCGGAACCCATTGAGTTCTGCGGAGGAATAGAAGCGGCGGGCCTGCCGGGTGTCATACACCTTGGCCCCATACTCCGGCGGGGGCCGAAACTGCTCCATGACCGAGCGATATAGGCCAGCGTAATCCTTGGCGGTGCCTACGTTTTCGTGCAGGAGTTCCACTTCACGGCCAACGTGTGTCCGCAGCGCCTCAGGAGCCTTGTCCAGGCTCTCCCCTTGCGGCAGCAAGGCGTGAGCGTGGTGCGACACGATCGTGCCGTAGCCCACCGCCGGATCAAACGGAAAGTCGTACACACTCTTTCCCAGCAACGGCCCAACTCGGCCTCGAACCAGTCGCATCCGATACCAAGCGCGTGACTCTGTTGCCGGAACTTCTCGAACAACTCAACTACCACGGCCTCCACGTTAGGTTCCTCGTGCAAGGCCCGAAATGCGTTCTCCATCTGGAAAAACCTGGACACCACCCGGGCAATCGGGTCGCGCACCGAAGTCACTAATCGCCACGGGTGCTCCTCAGTGGGGCCGTGAGCGCCCAACCACTGGGCCTCCCAGACATAGCGGGGATAGTGATCGTCTCGTCGCCCACGGTACGAAGCCTCCGCCTCGGCTAACTTCCGCGGGACGAGCGTGTGCACCTGGAACACCGGATGGAACCGCGCCCGCTTCAGCCCCCGCGCAATACTGCTGGTTCCAGTCTTGCCCTACGCAAACACCACATTCACCTGCGTGGTCTCCCGATCCCACTGATCGAAGAGCGACCGCTTCAAAGCCGGATACTCCGACGGATCAACCACCGATCAACTCCGGACGCGCACTGGCCACGTCGTCCACCAGTTGCAGAGCTCTCTCGATCCGTACCGGCCACGAATGCGGGAGGAGCGCATCCCGATCCGGGAGGTCACGAGGAGCCAGGAGCGCCTTTTCGATTGCCACCAGGAACTCTGCAGGGCCTTCGGCAATGGTGAGAAAGGACTGCATCTCGGCAAGGTTTGCCACGGGGGTCGATACGATCGGCACCCCCAGTGAGCAGTACACGAAGGCCTTGAGCGGGTTCATCGACCGAGTCATCTCGTTGTCGAGGTGAGGGATAAGGCCCACATCGAAATGGCGAATAATGTCCTGCGCTTCCTGATACCGCTTGGTGCCGAGGAAGGAGACGTTGGGTTCGCGGTCCAGATCGAGGGCCGTTCGGTCTCGGTGGGTTGAACCAAGGAGTACGAAGGTCCAGTCTCGTCGCGTCTGGGCCAACGTCCGGAGGAGGTCAACGTCGATGCGGTCCGACAGGTTTCCGGCATACCCAATGATCGGGCCGGACAATCCCCGGAGCGCGGCGGGCCGGGACGGATTAGCGCTATCGCCCGGAAGTTCGCAGGCATTTGCCACCACCTCCACCTGGGACGCGAAGCTCACCATGCTCTCGGCCACCGGAGCACAGTTGGCCAACACCACATCACTGCGCCCCAGGACCTCGGCGTAGTTGCGCTCAATTTGGTCAAACATCGGAGTGTCCGGGGTGTACCAACTCCGGTTGTCGTCAACGACATCGGCCAACACCACATCCGGCTGCAGCTCATCGATGAGTTCCGGCAGGAAGGCATTGGCCGGATACACCCAACACAGCAACGGCCTCTCACCCACGCCGACCCCCTCATGCGCCAGCACACCCCGCGCCCATCGTGCGTATCGAGCCCGATGGGGTAGCCCCAGCGCCCCCCAAAGCCGCCCGGGGGAGTAGAGGTAGGTGCGCTGGCGAAGATTCCCGTGATCGCTTCGATGAACGAGACGGCGCAGGGTCTGACGCAGCACCAGGCCGTTCTGGTCAGACGACCCAATGCTGGCCCGGGCCGTACCCAGGAGGGATCGAGTGCTCACTGGCTGGTCGAAGTGCACAATGGTGTTGAAGCGACCGGACTGTTCGAGGTACTTGAGGAACATGTCCTGGCGTCGTCCGTAAATACCAGTGTCGTTTTGCTTCCAGAACATGACAAGGTCGTAGGTCGACCCGGCCGGGACCGGCCCCCGTATCGGCTTGCGCGGCGGCACCGATTCCGGTCGAACGATCTGTCGGACCGTGGTGAGTAGGGCCGACAGCGCGGGGGCCGGCGAAGAGGGCCCATCGACAAGACGATCGATAGCCGCCGCGAGGGTGGGCCGCACGGCGGCGTAAGTGTGCGATTCAAGGAACACCTCCCGAGAGCGGCGGGCTCGATCGGTCGTGGTCTCATCATCAAAGATCTGGCGCAACCGCTGGTGGAGCGGCACCTGCCCATCGAAGACCTCCACCATGTCTTGCTCGATGAGGGACCGCAAGGGGGGAACCGGTGTCACGAGGCAGGGCACCGCCATGGCCATCGCATCCGTGACCTTGGCCGGCATCTGATATCTCGACACGGGATGACCGGGTAACTGGAGGGCACAGGAAAGATCCGCCGCTGCCAGCAGGGCCGGAAGTTTGTGAAACGCCGGGGCGGGCAAGGGCAAGATCCATCGCTCTAGCTCACCGATCTGCGGCCGCAGAGCATCCAACTCCCGGGTCGTAAACACCCCCAGGCGCAAGTGATCGTCGCCCAAGACCTCCAGTGCTTCCAGTAATTCGAGAAGACCCTTATGGCCCCGGGGTGTGCCACCAAAGAGGAGCAGTCGGTCGCCCGCCTCGAGCCCGAGACGGCGGCGCGAGGCGTCACGGTCGTAGCGCTGCGGGTCGAACAAGGTCTCGTCGCGAGCGTGGGGCACGATAAGTCCGCCGTAACGGGCCGCAAGCTCTTGGTTAGACACCAGCACCTGATCTGCCCCGCCCACCACCAGTTCGCAGGCCCGGGTCCAAAGATTCCCGAAGGGCAAGGAAATATCCGGTTCCGCGCGGCGGCGCCACAGCTCGTCGAGATCGAGACCCTCGGTTTCCTGGAAGAACGACGGTTCAAAGTCGTCGACGTCCAAGATCAGCGGACGGTTCCAAAGCTCCTTGGCCATGGCCCCTAACGCCAGCGAGGGAAGCCTCGGTTTCGACACAACGATGACATCGGCGTCGATACGGCGTGCCACGTCGTCCAACGTGTCGAGGAACTGGGGAAACGAACTCCCGGGAAAACGCCGAACCGGGATCGTCGTGTCGCGAAGTGGCGGCCAGATAGTTGATCCATACCGATCGAATTGTGCCCCCCAGAGCTCAACGTCGCAGTGGTCCCGTAGGAGATCAGCCAGCAGGTGAGCCCGTCCGAACGGGTTGTGCCCCACATCCCAGGCCACCACCGCCACCTTGGCTCGTGCACCGCTGCCCCGAGCCACCATGCGCCGGAGTTGTAACTCCTCCAGGGGCGGAGCGGGATCCTCGCCGTCGAACCAACCCGTCGATGCCATGGCGGTCGACGGGTCTTCCAGGGCATCACGGGCCTGTTGGATGCTGTCCAACGCTCCCCGAAGGGCAACGTCAACCCCGCGATTTCCCCCCCCTTGTATCCGTTCACGAATCGCGGAAATCCGAACCCCAAGCCGAACGGCACCGGAAGCCTTGACGGCCTCGATCCGGCGCTGCGCTTCCCCGAGCGAATCGTCACTCCGGCGGTGCTGCGATTTGAGTTCGTTCACCCTTCGGCGGTGTTCGTTCACCCTTCGGCGGTGTTCGTCGGCAACGCGAATCCGTTCCGCTGCGTTATCGCGGCGCGTCTCGTGCAGATCGACCACCAGCGCTGCCTTCTCTTCGAAGACCCGCAACGTGGCGGTAGCTCCCGCCGAAAGCGGTCGAGGTGCCCCGGTATCCGGCCAGCCCCCCTCATCGAAGGTGGTGGCGAGGAGACGCTGCGTCTCGTTCAGGTACCCCGCTCGACCCATCGCCGTCTCACGATGGCGATGGAGGGACGGGGTAATAAATCCCATCACCTCGGCTTCCGATGGCACCCGCAGCGACGGAACCCCGAGGGTCGTGAGTTCCTGCACCAGGTGGGTCGTGACAGCGACGGGATCGTGCACGAGGTCGCCGTAAGAAATCACCACCCGGGGGTCCTCGCCCACTGCGGCGGTCCCGTGGAGGGTGTAGGACTCCCACAGAGCGATCCCAACCGGCAGCGGGAACCCGTTGCGCGCCCGCAACGACTCGGCAATTTCCAGCGGCTCACGCGTCACATACACGAACACCGGCGCCTCTAACAGCGGCCGCATCAGCGGCAACAAAAGTGAGAGTCGGGGTTCTTTCAGTACCCATGGTCGGTGCGCATCCAGGTCGACAACGATCCGGCTGAAGGCCGCCAGTTGCTCCTGCCGAACCTCCTCGGGAATACGGTCGAGATCGAAATCAGCGATCTGCCACCAATCGAAGCCTCCCCCGTGGAGCAAGCCGTCGCATACAGCCCGCGCATCGCGTCGTTCCCAGAATCCCTTGGGGTTCTCGTCGTTGGTCTCGGTGGCCATCCCCTCGGCCCCGAAATAGGCACCGGCAAGATTCAACAGCCGGGTCACGCTGGACGTGCCGGACCGGTGCATACCCAGCACGATCAACTGCATCCCGAGAGACTACCGGCCTAACTCGTCGCCCATCGGCGAAGGAACGCTCCAGCGGGCCCGAAACCGGTCGATTTCCTCGGCGGTGTAAAAATGCTGCACCGCCTGGGATCGGTAGGCGCAATCCAACTGGCTCGCCGTGGGCCGCACCGCTGCCCGGAAGCTCTCATACAGCTCGCCATACCCTTTCTCCACTCCAACATTGGCCCTTGGCACCGCGAGGGGATCAGCGCTCCCGAGAAACTCACCGAGGGCGGCGGGGGCCACCGCGAGGTCCTCGCAGCGCAGCAGCAGGAGGCTCACCGTCGGGGTGGAGATGACCTGGTACCCCCGCTGATGGTCGAAGGGCGTGGCGAATACGTCGATCCCGAGCCCAGGAAGGACCTGGTTCTCGAACCAACGGAGGGGCAGGCGATCGAATCGGTCGCCAAACCGCTCTTGCAGAGACCCCACCGTGGTTTCCGCATGGAGGTACCCCCGGCGCTGGCCCGGCTGAAAGAAGGCCGACATCGTCTGGGCAATCGGATCCCGGATGATAGATACCACCCGCCACGGCCGCGCCGGGCTAGGCGGCCGGCGCAGCAGTCGTTGCGCGTCCCAGATCCGCCACGGCCGGCCATCCCACCGGTACTGGCGTTCTTCGCGAGCGAGAAACTCTGGGTCGAGGTCGTGCACATGGTGCACCGGACCCCGATAGGCATCCCTCAGGGCGGCCGCCAGGGCTGACGATCCGGTCTTGGCCATAGAAAACACCACCACCGGCGCACCCGGCGGAGAAGAGCGCCACCGGTAGCGGGTGCGGGCAATCAGGTAAGAGAACCGGGCCGGCAGGTCAGTCGTCATCGAGGGTGGCTCGCCCATCATCAGCGATCCGGCAGTACCGCATGTAGGCATCTACGACGTCGTCGGGATCGCCGTATTCCACCACCTTGCCCTGGTGGAGCCACAGCGCCGTGGTGGCCATCGCACGGACGAAAACCAGCGTGTGGGTGACGACGACGATGGTTCGTCCGTCCCCGCACAACTCAAACATCTTCTCCTCGGTCTTTTCTTTGAACTTGGCGTCGCCGCCTGCGAGGGCTTCATCGATCAGGAGAACATCGGGATCGAGGTGGGCGGCCACTGCGAAGCCAAGGCGGGACCGCATGCCCGCCGAATAGGTGCGGAAGGGGTAATCCACGTATTCGTCTAGTTCGGCGAACTCAGCGATCAACGATTCGAGGCGCGGCAGATCATGGGCGCTGTGGCCGTGAGCCAGAGCACCCAGCCGGATGTTCTCTCGTCCGGTCAGATCACCCTGCATGCCCAAACCCACCGACAACAAAGGGGAGATACGACCCCGCACAACGATGCGCCCTGAGCTAGGGGTCAGGATCCCCGATAGCGCTCGCAGCAGCGTGGACTTACCCGCTCCGTTGCGGCCGATGATTCCCAGAACCGTTCCATGCGGTACATCAAAAGAGACCCCCTGCAACGCAGGTACCTCTCGTCGTCCCGAGCCGTCCCGCTTCAGGATGCCCCGCAGGCCCCACCAGCCAGCCGCTCGACCCACCCGCAGGTAGTACGACGCATGAAGGTTATCCACCTCGATGGCCAAAGGCGATGCCTGGTGGGGTTCAGATGTGGAGGCCAAAGGACCGCTCATTTCGAAGAAACACCCAAGCCCCGATGACGAGACAAAGGAGCGCCCAGGCCACGCTCTGAACGATGAGTCCGAACGAAGGGATGTTCCCATTGATGACCGACTGATACGCCGCAAAGAGGGCGAAGAACGGATTCCAACTCAGGATTCCTTGAAGAGTGGGGCTCAGCATGGAGACCGGGTAGATCACGGGGGTGGCGAACATCAGCACCCGCAGCAGATACGGCACCAGATTCGCTACATCCGTAAAGAACGCCGTGGCGGTGCACAGCAAGAGGGCGAACCCCAGATTCAGCACGGTCTGGATGAGCAACAACAACGGGAGGACCAAGAGTGCCGTCGTGATCGGTGCTCCGAAAACCACGAACAGAATGGAGTAGAGGGCCAAAGCCGGAAGCGTGGCGAGAAAACCTTTGTAGACCTCGGAGACAGGCAACAGCGCTCGCGGGAAAACGGCGTTCAAGACCAACCCCTTGTTCCTCAACACCGCTCGACCACCATCACCGATTGAGATACGGGTGAAGTTGAAGAAGAACACACACCCAATGATGGTGGTTACGAAGCCACTCGATGTCTGATTTGAGCCGCGGATGACCGTGTACAAGAACAGGTAGATACACGCCTGGAAGATCGGGTCGACAAGGGTCCAAAGTTCGCCCACTGCTGTGTTGGTGCGCTGGCCTCGCACCTCTGTGCCAGCCAACTCTTTGATGAAGACGCGCCGCTCGACCAAGTCAAGGAGGTATGGCCGAAAGGGGGGCAGGGATCGGTCGTTGGGCTCGAACACATGCACGACACCGCTCCGGGAGCGGTAGACCTCGTCGGTACTCATGCTCACTCGGGCAGGGCCGCGGAGGGTTCGCTCACCGCTTCAGCCCCGGGACCGGCAGAACTGCGACGTCCATGGGCGCGGATCGCCCGAGCAATCTGCGAGTCCATCACCAACAAGCGCCGCTCCACCGAGCGACCGTTGCGAAGGACCGTCGTGACCTCCCGGAGGGCAACAATCGGCCTCCGGTTCTCCGTCTTGGCAGTCTCTGCGAGGTCTCGAACGATCGAGCGAACCTCCCGCACGGGCAACTCCAGTGATGTGGCGGCATCTTCCTCGCTCAGATCCTTGTCGGCCACGACATGACGGGCGACAATTGCCAAGAGCGACCGTTCCGATTCGTCAACACTGTCGAAGAAGCTGGCGGCGGCGTCCTCGTCCCAGGCAACTGCCGACGCCTGGGCCACCAGCCTCGCAACGTGCTGCATCACGTCGACAACGAGGTCTTCGGGTACGGGCACCATCACATAATCCATGGCGCGAACCTACTTCGCTCCCGTGTTCGGAGTCTCCCCCGAGGGGTCGGGAGCCTCCAGGGTCACGCTGCTGTCGGAGGGCAACACCCAGAAATCGATCTTCCCGGATTCAATCCCGCGCAATAAGACGTAGTTCATGCCGCCTTGAGATAAGCCTTCGTTCAACGCCAAAATCGACCTCGACTGGGCCTCCCGCTGGGCAATCTCGTTCTCGTTGGTCTTCACCTTGATCAAGGAGGTTTCGTTCTCTTGATAGGCCGCCGCCACATCCTCGGGTATCTCCACCGCTTTGATGATGAAGGTCGGGGGTGTGCATGCCTGGCCGCGCCCATAAACGGGACCGCAGAAGAACGCCTGCCCTAAGGCCCCCGTCAGGCGTTCGCTGAGTTGCTTCTCAACGTCGGTCTGGAGAGCGACGAGATCGGCGGCGTTACCGTAAATTTGTGACACGTCGAAGCGTCGGGTGTTCTCCTGCAGGGTGTTCTCGATCTGTTGCCGGAACGTGTCCTGGATGAGGCGATTCCATCCTGCAGGCGTGTAGGCCTGGAACTGCAGACCGAGTTGCTCATGGAACGCCTGTAGGCGATCGAGATTCAATTTGAAGTAGACGGCGATCTGATACTCGATCTCCACCCGATCACGGGAAGGCGAGCTGATCGAATCCACCCCTTGCACCGCGCCTTGGGCGGACGACCTCGAGACGATGTAGGTCTGCGTGTCAGCGGGATAGAGATAGAGGGGATCGAAAAGGCCATTGAAGAACAACGGGCTACTCGGCTGGACGATCCGCTGGAAACGAGCCGCCTCCAGCGGGCCTCCGCCGTAGCTAATGCCCACCATGTTGCTTGGGGTCTTCTTCAGGCTCGAAAACACCGCTGGCACGAAGGCGAGGCCAATCACCAGCACGATTACGATCGCTATGTTCCGGATCGTTGATCGACCCCCCGAGCCCGAACCTTGCCGCCGCAATTTCTTGCGCACTCTGGCCGATTGCGACTTGCCGGTGCCGCCCACCATGCGAGTAGGAGCCGCCCCGAGCGAGTCAACGTTCTCGGAGGATTCAGACGGTCGGGGATCATCGCTCATCGTGCACCTTCCTCTAGCTCTCGTTGGAATGATCTTTCGCCGGTTACCCGCCTAAACAGAGGAGATCGACGATCGAGGTTCCCGTGGGCGGAAGTGAGTTATACCCGCCGACGACGCCAGAGGCTAGTGACGGATCTGCTCCTATGGGCATCACCTTGCGTTGATTCCTATGCCGTGGCGTTCCACCATCTCCACAATCTGCTGTGCCCGATGGTCAAAGGTGTGATGGGCCAGAACAATCTGGCGGCCACCCTCTGCCCGCAATCGGGCGGCATCGGGATCAGCCAACGCCTTGCGCACTAGGTCGCCAAGGTCTGCACTCGTCTCGTAGGTAGGCACGGCCGCCCCGAACAGCTCCTGGATTTCGGGAAGGCGGTCGGAGATGATCGGAACTCCACAGGCCAACACGTCAAAGATCCGGTTGGACACGAATCCCCAGGAGCGCATCGTGTCCCAATGGTCGTTCAGGACCACGCCCGCGCTGCTGTAGACGACGGGTAGCACGTCATTGTCCACATGGTCTGCCACCACGAGAGCGGGGTCCACCAAATGCCGCCATCCGCTTCCGTAGATCGCGGGACGAATCCCCGCCGCCAGAGCGTCGACAACCACCCGCCGACGTACGTTACGGGTCTTGGCCACCACCGTTACGGGGTGCTCGTGCTCAGGAACAGACGGGCGCCGCTGGAAGCGCTCAGGATCGGTGCCCTGAAGAACTACCTCCACCGGCGTATTCGAGCGGGCCCGCAGGTCTTCGGCGAAGCGGGCCGATGCCACCAATATGAGGTCGGCGGCATCGCAGGTGTCGAGGTCAAAAGACTCTGGATGGCTGACGACCCACAGGATGTGGCGCTGACCCGGGGTGCGGCGTACCGACGCCAGCCCGTGTATCACGAGATGGATGTCGCGGGATCGGGCGGCCAGTGAGTCGGCCTGATCATGTGTCTGCACCACCACGTCTTGGCCGAGCCGGCGTAGCGCCTCGGCGAGGCCCTGCGCGAGGTGCCAGTCCCCCCATCGTGCCGCCACCCGAGCCGACGGCACGGCGGTGGTTATGACCCACCGTTGCGCTCGCGGGTCGGGCTCGGATCGAGCAGAATGCATCAGGCTCGATCCATGCCGGTCAACTACTTCTCGCCAGCCACGGCTGCGCGGGTCGATGGGGCAATGGAGTGCGTCCCGTGATGCCACGGGTCGCTGGTCGTAGACCACGGCTGTTGGTACGTGCACGATGCTCCCACCCCGACTGCGAAGGCGAACGCACAAGTCCACGGCGGCGGCGTCGTCGTCGCCGGTCGACAGCAGACCTCCAGCCGCCAGGTAGGCCCGTCGGTCCACTACCAAACAATGCAGGGGGGCGGCATCGACCGGCGTCGGCGGCCGCTGCACATCAACCTCGGCACCCGCCCGACGCGCCAGAACCGACGGCACCCCCGAGGGCTCAAGGACCAGATCAAATCCCTCGGATCGGACCAGTTGGTCATATTCGGTGACCTGCCATCCTCGGCGGGCCGGGTGCACCATCGTGGGCGTTGCCGCCACCACGTCGCCCCCTATCGCCCCGGCGAGGTGGGCCAACCAGCCCGGTGCAACAGCCTGCATGGGCCAGGGGGCAAAACAAAGGACATCGCCAGTAGCCTCCGAAGCCCCCTGAGCCAGCGCAGCCGTGATCTCTTGGGCACCCGCCACCACCCGGACATCGCCGTTGTCGCCGCCCGGTGAGGCAGCATCGCCGACCACCACAACCTCCATCGTCAGGCCGGTGGCCATCCGCCATGACCCGTCTCTCCCGTCATCGATAACGACCACCGACACCGACGGGCCCGTCTCCGGTTCCTTCAACCGGGCCATCTCAGTGGCCAGAGCAGCCGAGCGGCGCCCTCGGAGGAATCGACTGCCGATCGCCATTGAGGAAAGTTGGCCGTGACGGAGGCCTGTCTGGCCGCGGGAATACCAGGAGTGAACGCGACGGCCCGCGGGAGCCAGGCGACGGTCTAGTCCCAACGCCATTCGGACCAGCGGGCGACCAGCGAGTAGCCGTAATGCTGCCTCGCGTTCGGCAGCCAGAGCACGCCAGTGCTGCAACTCCACACCCGAAGCGCCGGCGCCCGCCTGCCGGTCACCGCCACTGTGCGGATCGTCCACCTTGTTCCCTGCCATCGTCGGGGAGTATGTCACCAGCCCGTGCTTGGAAGCGGTTGCGCGGTGATGCCGCAAGACAATGGGCCGTCCGGGGGCTACATTAGACTGAGTTCCGGGAACAATCGTGGATAGTCCAGGGTGCTGGAGACCCGCAAACAGCCGTCGCAAATTTCTCGGGCTTCCATTTGACCACAGAGAGTAGTAATGTCCTACGTCTAGTCGCCGTAAGTGGGATTAGCGGAGGCGTTGAGGCAATAGCAAACGATTCAAGGGGGGCGAGCCGGGTGAACGTCAAGGAACTGCGAGCATCACTGCGTCGTCATTGGACGGTCCCGTTGGTGATTCTTTTGGTTGTTCCGATTGTGATGGCGGGTTATCTCGCCAGCCGGGACATCGTGGAGGCGCCGGATATTTACACCACCAGCGCTGACGTACTCATCCCATCCCGCGACACAGATGACCCCACCAGCATTGAAAACGTGCCCCCGGTACTCCTTCAGGGACAAAACGAACTCGCGAACTCGCCGGAAGTAAGAGAAGCGACCCTTCGAACGGCAGACCTGCCCGATGACCTAGCCGAAGAGGTCGTCCTCCTTGGCGAGCTCAGCGAAAACGCCACTCTCATGATCCTGACCGTGTCTGGGTCTCAGCCCGACGTGGCCGCCAACGTGATCAACGATTACATCAGGGCCTACCAACAAGGCCGGGGTGAATCTGTAGTTGAAGCAGCCAACCGAACCGCCGGAAACGAGATCATCGTAATCAGGCTGCTCACAGAGCGACTTCAGTCCGTAGAAGGCACCATGGCGAAGTTGGGGCTCAAAAAGGCGCCCGTAGCGCCGGATGGGGAAACGCTCGCGGTTGTGTCGAGTTCCACCGCTGACAACGAAGCAACCCTCCTCTTGTACGAGCGAAACACCATCCTCAACGAAATCCAGCGCCGCCAGGTTTCCTACGGTGCGTCCTCTACCGATGCCACCGCTCCGGCAACATACACCACGGTGGTCCAGCGCCGGTCCACCGCACGGATCACCCCGCCGCCGCCGTCGCCGCTCATTCCCCTCGTGCAAATCCTAGCTATCGGCCTGCTACTGGCCTTGGCGATCCCCTTTGGGATGGACCGCCTCGATGCCACAATCACCGAGGCCCGGTCGGCCCCAGGGATGCTCCGGGCCAGCATCCTCCAGACCATCCCACACATACCTCGGCGGCTCCAAGAGCAATTTGCTCCCCCGGACTCGGCAGTGGGATTGGCGTTCCGATCCCTCGCCGCCACAAGTATTTCCACCGACCGGCTTCCCAAAGCGATCATGGTGACGAGTCCATCCGATATAACCCAGGATGCCGTGGCAGCCAACTTCGCCGTGGGTCTGGCCAGTCTCGGGGTATCGGTAGCCCTCATCGGTACGGTTCCCCGCCAGCGCTGGTTCCTTCACGCAAACCCGCTTGATAACGAGGACGGCGGCGAGGAGAACGGCGACAGGTTGAGCACCTTGGGCTATGGCGAACCAAGCCCCCTGGCCGGTCAGGTTTCTACGTTCCCCGAACTGCTCGCTGATGCCCAATCGGGCGGTTTGACTAGCAATATTCTCACCCGGCTCGGGACCCGTGCGATTCCCAACCTCTACATTGTGCCACCGGGGGAAACGGACGCAGGACTACCTCTCGATGGGCTTACCCCGCTTCTCGATGCCCTGGCCGCCGGCGGGATCGACCTTGTCGTCATCGCCGGACCTGCACTTCTCGCGGACCCCAACGCCACGATCATGGCATGGTCTACGCGCCATGTGCTCTGGGCGATCGAAATCGGTCAAGCCAACAAGAGCGACGCAAACCTGGCCGCTGATCGCCTCGAGTTGGGTGGCGTTGACCCGTTCGGCATTGCGCTTGTGAATCGCGGCAACCTGCGAACGTGATGGCACGATCCTGTGACAGCGCCCCACCCCGCCCCTAGCCCATCCCTGGTCGACCCGAAAGATCGGGTTGACCCATCGACGGCTGGTGCCCGCTGGTGGATGTACCAGCGACCTGCCGTCGAGGAGCCTCGGGGCCCAGTCCATTCGCAGCATCCTGCACACGACGTAGACCACGACACCAACGGCCACGACACCAACGGCCACGACACCAACGGCCACGACACCAACGGCCACGACACCAACGGCCACGACACCAACGGCCACGACACCAACGGCCACAGCACCAACGGCCACAGCACCAACGGCCACAGCACCAACGGCCACAGCACCAACGGCCACAGCACCAACGGCCACAGCACCAACGGCCACAGCACCAACGGCCACAGC
>CAMDIH010000036.1 GCA_945898515.1 Candidatus Neomicrothrix parvicella RN1
ATCAAAGGCCATCACCGTCACATTCCCATTCGCCGCCGCCAACACCCGCGTAATCGCAGCCGTCAACGTCGTCTTCCCATGGTCAATGTGACCCATCGTCCCCACATTCAAATGAGGCTTATTCCGCTCGAACTTCTCCTTGGCCATGAGATTCAACCCTTCAGTGCGTTACGTAATGGTGATGAGGACGGTAGTGCGGGATTGGACTTACTCGCCACGCACTCGCGCGACGATCTCTTCTTGTACTGATGCCGGCGTCTGTTGGTAGCTGCCGAAATGCATGGAGTAACTGGCTCGCCCCTGGGTACGGGACCGGAGATCGGTGGAATAACCGAACATCTCCGAAAGCGGAACCTGGGCTCGCACGATCTGACTGTTACCGCGCTGCTCCATTCCGCCCACCTGACCGCGGCGGGAGTTGAGGTCGCCGATGACGTCGCCCATGTACTCGTCGGGCGTCACCACCTCCACGGACATGATCGGCTCCAGGAGCACGGGCTTGGCCTTGCGGAGAGCTTCCTTGAAAGCCATGGCTCCGGCAATCTTGAAGGCCATCTCCGAGGAGTCCACATCGTGGTACTTGCCGTCGGTGAGGACCGCTCGCAAATCGACCGTGGGATAGCCCGCCAGCACCCCGGCATCAAGCGACTGCTGAATACCGGCGTCGACCGAAGGGATGTATTCCTTGGGCACCCGACCGCCGGTGACCTTGTCCACGAACTCGTACCCACCCCCAGGACCGGTCGGCTCAAGATCGATGGTGACCTCAGCGAACTGGCCCTTACCGCCGGTCTGCTTCTTGTGGGTATAGGTGTGCTTCGTAACGGGTTGGGTGATGGTTTCGCGGTAGGCCACCTGGGGCTTGCCAACGGTCGCATCTACATTGAACTCGCGCAGCATCCGGTCCACGATCACCTCAAGGTGAAGTTCACCCATGCCGGAGATGACGGTCTGGCCGGTGTCTTCGTCGGTGCGCACCCGGAACGTGGGGTCTTCCTCCGAGAGACTGAAGAGGGCCTTGCCCATCTTGTCTTGGTCCACCTTCGTCTTGGGCTCCACGGCCACATGGATCACCGGCTCGGGGAACTCCAGGTTCTCGAGCACGATCTCTGCCCCGGGGGCGGCGAGGGTGTCGCCGGTGCGAGTGTTTTTGAAGCCGATACCTGCTGCGATGTCTCCGGTGTACACCGCATCGATGTCCTCCCGGCTGTTGGCGTGCATCTGCAGGATGCGCCCGATCCGCTCCTTGTTGCTATGGGTGGTGTTCACCACCGTGCCGCCCTTCTCCAACACGCCGGAGTACACGCGGAAGTACACGAGTTTCCCCACGTGCGGGTCGGTCATGATCTTGAAGGCCAACGCCGAGAACGGCTCGCTATCGGAGGGCTTGCGTTCGAGTTCCTCGTCGCCCTTCACGTTCATTCCCTTAGTTGGCGGCAAGTCCACCGGGCTGGGGAGGTAGTCAACCACCGCGTCGAGGAGCGGTTGCACGCCCTTGTTCTTGAACGCCGTACCGTTGAGAACGGGCACGATTTCGCCCGAGATGGTGCCGGCGCGAAGGGCGGAGCGGAGGTCCTCAACCGTGATCTCTTCCTCGGCCACGAACTTCTCCAGGATGTTCTCGTCGAAACTGGAGAGCACGTCGATCAAGGCCGAACGGTATTCATCGGCCTGGCTTCGGAGGTCCTCAGGGATCTCTTCGACCTCCCACTTTGCGCCGAGTTCTTCGTCGTACCAGACCAGCGCCTCCATGGTGACGAGGTCGATCAGGCCCTTGTAGTTGCCCTCGGCGCCGATGGGCAGTTGGATCACCGCGACGTTGGCCCCCAGACGATCCTTGATCGACTCCAACGCGCTAAAAAAGTCCGCACCGAGGCGGTCCATCTTGTTGATGAAGCACATACGGGGGACGCCGTACTTGTTGGCCTGCCGCCAGACCTCTTCGGTCTGTGGCTCCACCCCGGCCACCCCATCAAAGACCGCTACCGCACCGTCGAGCACCCGCAGCGAACGCTCCACCTCCACGGTGAAGTCCACGTGACCAGGGGTGTCGATGATGTTGATGTTGTGATCGCGCCACTGACAGGTGGTGGCGGCGGAGGTAATGGTGATGCCCCGTTCCTGCTCCTGCGCCATCCAGTCCATGACGGCGGCGCCTTCGTGAACCTCACCAATCTTGTAGCTCTTGCCGGTGTAGTAGAGGATCCGCTCGGTCGTGGTGGTCTTGCCCGCGTCGATGTGGGCCATGATCCCGATGTTGCGAACCTTGTGGAGGGAGTGGGAGCGCTGTTGGTCTGCCATATCGTTCTCTCGCTACATGCGAACGACCGGGCCCGGCCCGGTCGTTCAGGGGAAGCACCCGGGGGCACTCCCCCTGGTGGATTGGGGGTCTGATCCGCTACCAGCGGTAATGGGCGAAGGCCTTGTTGGATTCGGCCATCTTGTGCATGTCCTCACGACGCTTCACGGCGGCACCGATGCCGTTGCTGGCGTCGAGTAACTCGTTGGCGAGGCGGTCCGCCATGGTCTTCTCCCGACGCTGCCGGGAATACCCCACCACCCAACGGATGGCCAGGGTGTTGGCCCGACGGGGCTTGACTTCAATGGGAACCTGGTACGTGGCCCCACCGACGCGGCGGCTCTTGACCTCGAGTTGCGGTTTGATGTTCTCGATGGCTCGCTTCAACGTGGCCGTGGGCTCAGCGCCGGTCTTCTCCTCGATGGTGGCCAGGGCGTCGTACACGATCTTTTCGGCCGTAGAGCGTTTCCCACGCACGAGCACCTTGTTCACGATTTGGGTGACGAGCAACGACCGGTAGATCGGGTCGGGCATCAGTTCACGGCGGGGGGCGGGACCCTTGCGCGGCATTAGAAGTTCACCTCAAGGTGGATCGGCTGGGCCACGACGACAGACACTCCACTCCGAACTGACGGGCGACGCTCACTCACGGCTAGCTCTCCTTCTTGGCGCCGTAGCGACTACGGGCCTGCTTGCGATCCTTCACACCGGAGGTGTCAAGGGTGCCGCGGATGACCTTGTACCGCACACCGGGAAGGTCCTTCACGCGGCCACCGCGCACCAGCACAATGGAGTGCTCCTGGAGGTTGTGGCCCTCGCCGGGGATGTAGGCGGTAACTTCCTGGCCGCTCGACAGGCGCACACGAGCGACCTTGCGGAGGGCGGAGTTGGGCTTCTTGGGGGTGTGGGTGAACACGCGGGTGCACACGCCGCGCCGCTGCGGCGCGCCCTTGAGGGCCGGCGTTTTGGCCTTGGTGGGTTTGGACTGCCGGCCCTTGCGGACTAGCTGTTGGATAGTGGGCACTCAAACCTCGCGAACGATGACGACTTCAGGACTTCGAAACGGCACGACGGGCCCGCAGGGCGCGCTAGTGCCGGAGGTAAACTCTACGGGTCCACCCGATCGCTGGGCAAACCCTGGGGTTTCGAGGAATCCGAGGGCGTGGGGCCAGCGGAGCGCCGGGGTCCCGTCGAAGCGTCAACTAACGGTTAGCCCCGCCCGCATCCCCTGGCGATAACGACCGGGAAGATTACAGATCACCACGTAGTTACCGGCCCCCAGCTCCACTTCGAGCTTGTCCCCCGAACCAACCTTGATGTCCTCGACCTCATCAATCGGAGCGAAGGTATCGCTTTCGAGCACATCACCCTCGCCGTCGGTCGGGAGGTCGGAGGGCGCCAGGTCGGTCTTAAAGACCAGAAACTCGTGCACCGAAGGACCCTTATTGTCCAAATCGAAGGTCACTTCGCCGCGCGAGACCAAGTCTTTGCTCAGGTCAATCACGAAGTCGGATAGCCCGACGTCGACAGCTCGCGATGATTCTCCGCTACCGGGGCTGCCACAGCCCACCACAACCGCCATGGCCACAACTACTACAAGCACTGCTGCAGTGGTGCGCATCGAATGTTCTCCTCGTATTGGGGCACCCAGAAAGCCTTGAAATTCGAGAGGTTGCCGAGACTACCCAGGCATCCACGGGAATGTTGGCACAGTCGCACCAACCACGCGTTGGCGCCCCGGACCAAGGCCCGGGGCGCCAACAGTACTCGTCTAGCTGCAGACGATTTTGCGTCAGCCGGCCTGCTCGCCCTCGCCGCCGATGTTGACCACCTCAGCGTCGGGCGCTCCCACGGCGGTGTTGTCGTAACTCTCCTTCAGCCACTCCGCGATGTCCTGCTCGTCATCGCTATCGGATGACCAGTAGTCCAGCGGTTTGTAGTCCGGGGCGGAGGTCTCGATGTCCTTGTACCCAGAGCTTCCGGTACCGGCGGGGATCAACTTGCCGATAATGATGTTCTCCTTCAACCCAAGGAGGTTGTCGGACTTGGACTCGATCGCCGCCTCGGTAAGCACTCGGGTGGTCTCCTGGAAGGAAGCTGCCGAGAGCCACGAGTCCGTGGCCAGTGAAGCCTTGGTGATACCCATCATCTCGGGACGACCTTCGGCGGGCGTGAGGCCCTCCTGCACGAGTTGACGGTTGGTATCGGCATAGACCTTCTGATCGACACGCTCCCCCGGCAAAAACGGGCTGTCGCCCGGCTCTTGCACTCCGACCCGCTTGGTCATCTGTCGCACGATGAGCTCAATGTGCTTGTCGTGGATGGATACGCCCTGGTCGCGGTAGACCTTTTGCACCTCGCCTACGAGATACTGCTGGGTCTCGCGAACACCCTTGATCTCCAGAAGCTCCTTGGGGTCACGGGGACCCTCCACAATCGGCTCACCGGCGGTGATCTCCTGGCCATCGGTGACCTCAAGTTTCGAGATACCCGGCACCGTGTAGCTGTCTTCGGTGCCGTCGTCGCTTACCACCGTGATGACCCGACCTTTACCCTCGTCGTCGGCGATGCGCACCACCCCCGAGGTACGGGACAGCGTTGCCTTGCCCTTCGGGGAACGAGCCTCGAAGAGTTCCACCACGCGGGGCAGACCGCCGGCGATATCGGCACCACCGGCCACACCACCGGTGTGGAAGGTGCGCATGGTGAGCTGGGTACCGGGTTCCCCGATGGACTGGGCGGCGATTACGCCAACCGCTTCCCCCATCTCGATGGCTTTGCCGGTGGCCAATGAGCGGCCGTAACACGCGGCACACACGCCGAGGTCGCACTGACAGGTGAGCGGTGAACGCACCCGAATGCGGTTGACCTTGGGATCTTCCTCCAGCGCCACCAGGTCGTCTTCCGTAATCATGTGGCCAGCCGGCAGTACCTTGCCGCCGGTCAACTTCACGTCGACAGACAGGGTGCGACCAAAGATGCGAGTCTCAAGGTGGCTTCGCTTGCCGGCTTCGTCGGGGACGATGCCTTCCACCCACAAGCCCCGAACGGGATCTCCCTCTCGCTGACAGTCGTCCTCGCGGATGATCAGTTCCTGGGCCACGTCCACCAATCGGCGGGTGAGATACCCCGAGTCGGCCGTTCGCAGGGCGGTGTCGACAAGGCCCTTGCGGGCACCGGGGGTGGAGATGAAGTACTCCAACATCGACAGGCCTTCCCGGAAGTTGCTCTTGATCGGCCGGGGGATCATGTCGCCACGGGGGTTGGCCACCAGGCCACGCATACCGGCGATCTGGCGTACCTGCATCATGTTGGCGCGCGCACCGGATCCCACCATCATGTCGATGGGGTTGAACTGCTTGGAGGAAAGGGCCTTTTCCATGGCGTTCTTCACCAGTTCAGTGGCGGTCGTCCAGATTTCCACCTCCTTCTGGCGACGCTCTCCGTCGGTGATGATGCCTCGGCGGAACTGCTGCTCCACCTTGTCGGCCTGCTTCTCGTGCTCGTCGAGGATGCCGCGCTTTTCCTTCGGGGTGGTGACGTCGTCGATGGAGATGGTGAGACCCGAACGAGTGGCGTAGGCGAAGCACAGGTCTTTGATGCCATCCAGACTCGCCGCCACCTCGGCCTTGGTGTGCTCGTTGGCCAGGCGGTCCACAATCTCACCCATCTGCTTCTTCTTCACCCTCTCGGAGATCCGGGGGAAGTTCGCCGGCAGACATTCATCGAAAAGGAACCGCCCCAGGGTGCCCTCACGTCGCGAAGGACCATCGGCATCCGGCTCGAGGTCACG
This sequence comes from Candidatus Neomicrothrix parvicella RN1, assembly GCA_945898515.1. Lineage (GTDB taxonomy): Bacteria > Actinomycetota > Acidimicrobiia > Acidimicrobiales > VFJN01 > VFJN01. The sequence continues at coordinate 6,093 of CAMDIH010000036.1, forward strand.
CAGGCTGATCCGGGCATGGAGCGAGATGTCGCCATTCTCGTAGGCCTTGAGCGCCTCGGCGATCGTGCCGAAGGAGCGCCCCTCACCAAGGGCGCCATCTACTATCTCGGTGAGGTAGTAGGCGCCAATAATCATGTCTTGGGTAGGCGTCACCAGCGGACGGCCGTGGGCCGGCGAGAGGATGTTGTTGGCGCTGAGCATGAGGACCCGGGCCTCGGCCTGGGCTTCGGCGGACAGCGGCAGATGCACCGCCATCTGATCGCCGTCGAAGTCGGCGTTGAAGGCGGTGCACACCAGCGGGTGGATTTGGATGGCCTTGCCCTCCACCAGTACCGGCTCGAACGCCTGGATGCCCAGGCGATGCAGCGTGGGGGCTCGGTTGAGGAGCACGGGGTGCTCTTTGATGACGTCTTCCAGCACATCCCAAACTGGGAGGCGCCGACGCTCGACCATGCGCTTGGCCGACTTGATGTTCTGGGCCAGTTCACGGTCCACGAGCGCCTTCATCACAAAGGGCTTGAAGAGTTCAAGCGCCATCAGCTTGGGCAGGCCGCACTGGTGGATCTTTAGGGTCGGACCAACCACGATGACCGAGCGGCCCGAGTAGTCGACGCGCTTGCCGAGAAGGTTCTGGCGGAACCGGCCCTGCTTGCCCTTGAGCATGTCCGAGAGCGACTTCAGGGGGCGGTTTCCAGGGCCCGTAACGGGCCGACCGCGACGTCCATTGTCGAACAGGGCGTCGACGGCCTCCTGCAGCATCCGCTTCTCGTTGTTGACGATGATCGTCGGCGCACCGAGATCGAGCAGTCGCTTGAGTCGGTTGTTCCGGTTGATGACCCGGCGGTAGAGATCGTTGAGATCAGAGGTGGCAAAGCGCCCACCATCGAGTTGCACCATCGGGCGCAGTTCGGGCGGGATGACCGGCACCACATCCAGGATCATGGCGCCGGGGTCGTTGACCCGCTTGCCGGCTTCATTGCGCTTGTTGAACGAGGTCACGATCTTGAGACGCTTGATGGCCTTTTGCTTGCGCTGTGCCGAGAGCGGACGCTGACCCTCGGGAGGATCGATGGCGACCTTGAGCTTCTCTTCCTCCACGTCGAGGTCAAGGCGGTTGATGAGCGCCTTGAGCGACTCGGCCCCCATGCCCCCCTCGAAGTACTCGCCGTAACGGTCCTCGAGTTCATGCCAGAGCGCTTCGTCTTCAAGGATCTTGCGGGCGAAAAGGTCGAGGAACTCGTCCCACACCCGCACCAGCATGTCGAGTTCGGTTTCGTAGGTCTCCCGGATCGCCGCCACCTCTTTTTCGGCGGCCTTATGGCGAGCGCGGACGTCGGCGTCCTTGGCGCCGGCCTTCTCCATCCCCTCAACCTCAACTTCGAGCTCGGTGAAGCGAGCGTTGATTTTCTGATCGCGCTCCTTCTCAATCGCCTCGCGCTCGGCCAGCATTTCCTTCTCAAGATCGGGACGATCGGCATCACGCCTCTCCTCGTCCACCCAGGTCACGAGGTTGGCGGCGAAGTAGATCACCTTTTCCATCTGCTTGGCCTTCAGCTCCTCGCGCGCCTCAGTGCCCATGAGAAGATAGGTCAACCACGATCGGGTTCCCCGGAGGTACCAGATGTGCACAACGGGAGCGGCCAACTCAATATGGCCCATGCGCTCGCGCCGAACCTTCGAACGGGTGACCTCCACGCCGCAGCGCTCGCAGATGATTCCCTTGAAACGCACCCGCTTGTACTTACCGCAGTAGCACTCCCAGTCTTTGGTGGGACCGAAGATCTTCTCGCAGAAGAGCCCGTCCTTCTCTGGCTTGAGGGTGCGGTAGTTGAGGGTTTCGGGCTTCTTCACCTCACCGTTGGACCACGTGCGGATCGAAGCTGCCGTGGCCAGGCCGATGCGAAGCTGGCTGAAGTTATTGACATCGAGCATTAGTAACGCGCTCCTTCACGACGGCGTTCGTCTTCGTCATCACTGCCACGCTCAGGGCGGGACAAGTCGATGCCCAGTTCCTCGGCGGTGCGGAAGATGTCTTCGTCAAGCTCCCGCATCTCGATTTCCTCACCCGTCTGGGCGAGGACCTCGACATTGAGGCAGAGGGCCTGCATCTCCTTGATGAGCACCTTGAAGCTTTCTGGAATACCCGGCTCGGGGATGTTCTCGCCCTTCACAATGGCTTCGTAGACCTTGACTCGGCCCAGCACATCGTCGGATTTGATGGTGAGCAACTCCTGCAGGCAGTAAGCGGCGCCGTAGGCCTCCAGGGCCCACACCTCCATCTCGCCGAAACGCTGGCCACCGAACTGGGCCTTACCGCCGAGCGGCTGCTGCGTGATCATCGAGTAGGGGCCCGTGGAACGAGCGTGGATCTTGTCGTCCACGAGGTGAGCCAGTTTCAGGATGTAGACGTAGCCAACCGTGATCGGGTTGTCGTAGGCCTCGCCGGTGCGACCGCTATAGAGCGTGGTCTTGCCGTCGTTCTGAATGAGCCGGCCTCCATCGCCGTACTCGGAGTACTGCGACTCCGGGCGGAGGTTCCCGAAGATCGCTTGGATCGTCGGGTGCTTCCCGGCTTGTTCCTCTTCGTCCCAGTGGGCTCCGTCGAATACCGGCGTGGCCACCAGCGTGGCAGCGGGAGTCTTGGTGCGGGTCTTGGCCTCGGTACCGCGGTAGGCGGGATCGCCTACCTGCTCACCGTTGACTTCCCATCCCCACCGAGCGGCGTAGCCGAGGTGGGCCTCCAGAACCTGACCCACGTTCATGCGAGACGGAACGCCCAGTGGGTTGAGGATGATGTCCACCGGCGTGCCATCGGCGAGGAAGGGCAGGTCCTCGATCGGCAGGATCCGCGAGATAACACCTTTGTTGCCGTGACGACCAGCCAACTTGTCGCCCACGCTGATCTTGCGCTTCTGACCAACGTAGACCCGGACGAGTTGGTTCACGCCCGGGGGCAACTCATCGCCGTCGTCGCGACTGAAGACCTTGACATCGATCACCTTGCCGGTTTCGCCGTGGGGCACTTTGAGGCTGGTGTCGCGCACCTCGCGGGCCTTCTCGCCGAAGATGGCTCGCAGGAGCCGCTCTTCGGGAGTGAGTTCGGTCTCGCCTTTGGGCGTGACCTTCCCCACCAGGACATCTCCCGGTCCAACCTCGGCACCCACCCGAATGATGCCGCGTTCATCGAGGTCCTTCAGGATCTCCTCGGAGAGGTTCGGGATGTCCCGGGTGATCTCTTCAGGACCGAGCTTGGTGTCGCGGGCATCGATCTCGTGCTCGTGGATGTGAATCGAGGTGAGCACGTCGTCTTTGACTAGGCGCTCCGAGAGGATGATGGCGTCCTCGAAGTTGTAGCCCTCCCATGGCATGAAGGCCACGAGCAGGTTCTTGCCCAGGGCCAGTTCGCCGTTATCGGTCGACGGCCCCTCAGCGAGGACATCGCCCTTCTTGAAGGTATCGCCCTCCTTGATCAGCGGCTTCTGGTTGATGCAGGTGTCCTGGTTCGATCGCTCGAACTTGAGGAGTTTGAACACCTTCTTGCCGCTGGTCTTGTACTCGACGGTGATGAGGTCACCCGAGCACCCGGTCACCACGCCATCTTCCTGGGCGATGATCATGTCGGCCGCGTCGCGCGCCGCCCGGGCCTCGATGCCGGTACCGATGTACGGCGCCTCGGCCCGCACCAGGGGCACGGCCTGGCGCTGCATGTTGGCCCCCATCAGGGCACGGTTGGCATCGTCGTGTTCGAGGAACGGGATCAGGGCGGTGGCCACCGAGACGATCTGCTTCGGCGAGACGTCCATGAGTTGCACTTCGGCCGGCGGCACCGCCGAGATCTCGGTGGTAGCGGCGAAGTATGTGTCACGTTCGAGCTGGAGGCGCAGGTTCTCGAGGGTGGCTGCCTGGGGTGACCGGCGTACCAAAATCCGCTCGTTCTTGAAGGTGTGGTCCGGATGGAGCGGCTCGTTGGCCTGGGCGACGACGTAGTCCTCTTCTTCATCCGCCGTAAGCCAGATGATGTCGTCGGTGACCTGGCCCTTCCGCACGTGGCGGTAGGGCGACTCGATAAACCCGAACGGGTTGACTCGGGCATAGGTGGAAAGCGCCCCGATGAGGCCGATATTGGGCCCTTCGGGGGTTTCGATCGGACACATGCGGCCGTAATGGGAGAAGTGAACGTCTCGAACCTCGAACCCGGCTCGTTCCCGCGAGAGGCCGCCGGGGCCCAGGGCGGAGAGGCGACGGCGGTGGGTAAGACCCGACAGCGGGTTCACCTGGTCCATGAACTGGGAGAGCTGGCTCGTGCCGAAGAACTCCTTGATCGACGCCACCACGGGACGGATGTTGATGAGCGTCTGAGGCGTGATGGCCTCCACGTCTTGGGTGGTCATGCGCTCGCGCACCACCCGCTCCATCCGAGACAGGCCGATACGCACCTGGTTTTGGATCAGCTCGCCGACCGAGCGGATGCGGCGATTGGCGAAGTGGTCTTGATCGTCGAGGCGGTAACCCGGCTCGGCGTTGACCAGGTGAAGGAGGTACGAACACGCCGCCAACACCTCGCAGCGCGAGAGCACCGGCTGGCCCTCGACGGGGCGATCCAGGAACGGCACGCCGTCCTCGTCGGCACCGTTGAGCATCGGGAACAACTCGGCCAGCTGTTCGATCTCGTTACTCAGCTTCTTATCCAACTTGTAACGGCCAACCCGACTGAGGTCGTAGCGACGGTTCTGGAAGAAGGCGTTATCGAAATAGGCCCGAGCCGACTCAACCGACGGCGGCTCGCCCGGGCGAGCGCGCTTATAGATCTCCACCAGCGATTCTTCGCGAGTCACGGCCAACTCGCGGTCTTTTTCCCACTGACCCTCGAGGAAGTCGAAGTGACGGACAAAGGCCTCCATGAAGCCCGGGCAACGGTCTTCGCCGTAGCCCAGCGCCCGCATCAGCATAAAGATCGACAAGCGACGCTTGCGAGCCACTCGAGTGCCAGCGGTGACGTCCTTGCCGGGCTTTTGTTCGACGTCAAACTCAATCCACTCGCCTCGGTAGGGGTGAACGGTGCCCTTCACGAGCTGATGCTTGGTGAGGTTGCGCAAGCGGTATCGCTCGCCGGGCTCGAAGATCACCCCCGGTGAACGCACGAGCTGCGACACCACAACGCGCTCAGTACCGTTGATCACGAAGGTGCCTTTGTCGGTCATCATCGGGAAGTCCCCCATGAATACCGTCTGCTCCTTGATCTCGCCGGTGGCCGCATTGATGAAGCGGGCCCGGACAAAAATCGGAGCGGAGAAGGTCATGTCCTTCTCCTTGCACTCCTCCACGCTGAACTTGGGCGGGGGACGCAGGTCCTCGTCATCGGGATCAAACTCAAGCTCCAACTGGAGCGTCTCAGTGAAGTCCTTGATCGGCGAGATGTCGCGGAAGGTCTCCTTGAGGCCCTTCTGCAGGAACCATTCGAAACTGTCACGCTGGACCGAGATCAAGTCCGGCAGGGATAGGGCTTCGTCAATGTTCGCGAACGAGTAACGATCGCGCATGGTCGTGCGTGCAGGCAACGCATCTCCCCTGGCTCAGGTGGGTGGCAAGCCGTGTCATGGACCCGCTGGATCGTCACAAAGGAACGACAAAGCAAGAGACCAGGGCGACGGCTCTGCCAATCCTAAGGATCTGGCCTGCTGGAGGCAATTCGGAGCACAGCGGTGCTACCGAGGAAGTCCTTGACGAGCAAACCGTACGACAGCCTCAGACACTGGTCAAGGTTTTTCTTGCCCAAAAGTAGACGTTCTGACAAAGTGATCTATCCTCTGCTGCCCAGAAAGGTAGATCCGTGGCCATACGTAAAACGGCGCTCCTGCTCGACGACGATCTCGTGGCGCAGGCCAAGGAGATCCTCGGAACGGCCACCACCACCGAAACCCTCGCCGAGGCCTTGCGAGAGGTGATCCGAATGCGGGGACGGGCCCGCCACTTCGAGCGCCTGCGCCGTCGCGAGGGCATCGATCTCGATGACGCAGAGGCCCAGGGGCGCCTGAGGGGGGACCTTGGCCACCCATCTCGCTGATACAAGCGTGCTCATCCGCCTCCACCACGACGACGTAGCCGTGCGAGCCGAATCGATGTTTATCAGCGGCCGTATCGCCACCTGCGCCATCGTGGATCTCGAAGTGCTCCGCGGGGCCCAAACTGCCCACGAGCATGAACAGATCCGCCTCGAGCGCCAATTTCTCCCCCGCGCCCCCATCACCGAGGCGGGGATGGAGCGAGCGGTGGGCATCCAGGGCTTACTGGCCGCCCACGGGCAACACCGGGACATCCCGATGCGAGATCTTATGGTCGCAGCGATCGCCGAGCAGGCCGGACTCGTTCTGCTGCACTACCACCCGCCTTTTGACATCATCGCCGCCGTCACCCTCCAGCCCACCGAATGGGTGGTGCCACCCGGCCGCGTGCCCTGACCTGTCGTGCCGGGCCCCACGGACGCGAGGAAGGCCCGCCCCTAGGGACGGGCCTTCCTTCGCAGAGTCAGGGGCGGTGGGCTATTTGAGCTCTACCGAACCACCGGCCGCCTCGAGGGATGCCTTCGCCTTCTCAGCGTCTTCCTTCGATACCTTCTCCAGGATCGCGTTGGGCGCACCATCCACGAGATCCTTGGCCTCCTTCAGCCCCAGGTTCGTCAAGGCACGCACCTCCTTGATGACCTGGATCTTCTTGTCGCCCGCCGCCGTCAGGACGACATCGAACTCATCCTGCTCTTCCTCGGCTTCGGCGGGAGCGCCAGCGGCCGCGGGGCCCGCTACCGCCACAGGAGCAGCGGCAGTCACACCGAACTTCTCCTCAAAGTCCTTGAGAAGCTCAGAGAGCTCCAGGACGGTCATGTTGGCAATGGAATCGAGAATGTCTTCTTTGATGGGCATGGTGCTCACTCCTCCGTAGTGGTGTCGTCGGCAACGGGCTCCCCGGGGGGAACCTCCTCCGAAACGACGGTGTCATCAGTGGTATCGGACGCCTCGGTGGGCTCCTCGCTGGGAACCTCTTCCGGGGTGGTGGGATCAGCGGTGACCTCGGCCGCGTCGGCCTCGGCAGGTTCGTCGGCCGGTGCATCCGGCACGCCCCCCTGCTGGTCGATGAGGGCCTTGAGGCCATAGGCAAAGTTGCGGGGTAGGGCTTCGAGCAAGCCGGCCAGTTGCACCATGGGTGCGGCCAGTGCGCCAGCGAACTTGGCCAGTAGTACCTCGCGTGTCTCCACCTCGGCCAGAGCCTTCGCCTCATCGGCGGTGAGGGGCTGCGCGCCCAGCAGGCCGCCCTTCACAATGAGGTTGGCATTGGTCTTAGCAAAGTCGCGCAGGGCCTTGGCTACATCGACCGCATCGCCGGGAGTGCCATCAGGCCTCTCGGTGATGAAGGCGATCGCAGTGGGGCCGGTGAGCAGGTCCTCTAGCTCCAAGCCGAGGTCACGGGCGGCAAGGGCGACGAGCGTGTTCTTGTAGATCTTGTACTCGCCACCGACCAACCGCAGCGCTCGGCGCAACTCGCTGATCGCGGTTACGTCAAGCCCTCGGTACTCAGTGAGTAGGGCGGCACTGGCGGAATCCAGGCGCTCACGCACCTCATCCACCACGGCAACCTTTTCCGGTCTCGGGTTGTCCATCGACACCTCCTCTCGTTGTCTCGTGGCTCGCGCTAGGCACGGGCACTACGAGTGAGACCTCGAGGTGTCCGCCTCGTCAGGCGGGACCGAAGTCCCTTTGAGCCCCGAGGGGCACCGGATGTCTGTGGCGAGCAATCTGTTGTTGAACGAGAGATACTAAGCAACTGACGAACAGGCGGCCAAATACTGCCGCACCCACCATCCGAGGCGGCTCCCCTATGTACCGACCAGCCAGCAGCCGAAAACGAGCCGCCGCCTTGGTCGCCGTGATCCTCGCCGCCGCCAGCCTGGCCGGTTGCAACGGCCTAGGTGGGTCTGGACTCTGGCATCGCGACAACACGCCGGTGGTGATAACCGGAAGCCAGGTGTCTGCCTTCGCCACCAAGGCCCCTGGCAACATCGTGGCGTTCAGGTGGAACTCCGAGGAGCGGTGGTGGCAGCAAGTACCGGTTCAGGTTGACGAGCGGCATACCGAGTTCCTCAGCAAACTCCGCAACGGTTCCGGCACCAGCGGCCCGACCACCCTCGCCTACTCCGACCCATACGCGAATGCCGGCCCCGACCCCGACGCCACCCTGGATCTCAATGACGAAATCGCTTTCATGGCTATCGACGCCGGGGGGGAGGCGCCCCGCGATGCGCCCACGCCCGCCGGGGTGGTCGCCGCTTCGGGCCTCCGCGTGACGGTGACCGACCCGCTGGCCTCGACAGACCCCACCCGTGGGTGGGGCGTGGGCTTCCTCTACCTGTTCGAGCGATCCACCCCCACACTGTTGCCGGCCGCTGGCCACGACTACGTGCAGTACACCTTCGCCCCGGCCGACCCCACCGGGAATGTTGAGAACTCCACCGTCTCCACCAATCGCTACACAACACACTTCTCCGGCCGCTGGACGAGAGACAGCCTCCGGCTCGGCGATGGACCCAACATTCTCGATCGACACCGCAATCTCTTCGCGGTAGGCAACTGTATCCGCAGCGAAGACACCTTCTCGGCCGGGGTGGGCGGCTTTGCCACCAACGTCAACGGCCCGGTGCGCGTCATCCGTTCGTACCTCGGAGCCAACAGCGGCACGTACACCCAACGGGAGCACATCTTCTACCGAGGTGTCGAGCGGGTACAGACCACGTTGCGCGTGCACGCCATTCCGGGGATCTTGGACTTCTACGATTACAGCGCCGCCGCTATCGGTATGGAGTACTCGAATTCCAATAACCCCGCAGGGGTGACCATCGACGGGGTATCCGACATCATCGGCGGCGCGCTGCCTACGTGGGAGGCCGTCTCCGGCGTCCAGGGCACGATGGTGTCGGCGGGCACCCTGGAAACCGACATCGTGGGGCTCATACCAGGGATCTACTACCTCGACGACGCCACCCCCCCAGCCACGCAGTGCACGGGAGATGGGTCCGAGTACGGGGCCAGTGGCATAGCCATCACCAGCGGGATAGCCAACACCGATCCCACGCTCGGCGCCTTCAACAACTTCCTGGGCACCCGCTGGAACATCTACGCGCCGGGAACGGATCTCGACATCGACCGACAGGTAGCCAACTTGGCCACACCGGTCACCGTGGCGGTGACCCAGTTCGTAGCGGGCTCCTGACGCGCCGGGCCCTCAGGCGTCGCTGTCGAGGACCTTCAGTCGGTTGGTGTCGATCTTCACGCTCGGGCCCATAGTGGGCGACAACGAGATCTTGCGAAGGTACCGGCCCTTGGCCGAGGCGGGCTTGGCCCGCTGAATCTCGTCAAGCACCGCACGAAAGTTCAGGTTCAGGGCGGCAAGTTCGAAGCTAACCTTACCGATGGGAACCTGAACGTTGCCGTAACGGTCGGTTCGATATTCCACCTTGCCGCCCTTGAACTCGCCTACGGCCTTCGCCACATCGGTGGTGACGGTACCGGTCTTCGGGTTCGGCATCAGCCCGCGGGGACCCAGTACCCGTCCCAGTTTGCCCACCAGGGGCATGAGATCAGGGGTGGCGATGGCCACGTCGAAATCGAGCATGCCCCCCTCCACCAGCGCCGCTAGATCGTCCCCGCCCACATGATCCGCCCCCGCCGCACGAGCCTGGTCGGCCGCCTCGCCGTTGGCGAACACCGCCACCCGTACGTTCTTGCCAGTACCGGAGGGAAGCGCCACCGTGCCCCGCACGATCTGGTCGGCCTTGCGGGGATCGACCCCGAGGCGGATGGTCAATTCGATCGACTCGTCGAACGAAGCCGTTCCCATCCCCTTCGCCAGTTCGACGGCCTCGGCCGGGGTGAACAGCTGGTCGTGATCAAATCGCTTCGCTGCGTCTGTGTACTTCTTACCCTTCGCCATCACTGGCTCCCTCTGGTTGAGCGGCCGCTGGATGAGGTTGTCTCAGTCGCGCCGGTTGCATGGACAAGGTGGCGGGTTCCTACCCACCTCCTGCACTACTTGACTTGGATACCCATCGAGCGGGCTGTACCAACCACCTGCAGTTTGGCCGCAGCCAGATCGTTGGCGTTGAGGTCGGGCAACTTGATGTTGGCGATCTCTGTGACCTGCGCATCGGTGATCGAGCCCACTACCTCTTTGCCCGGGTTCACCGCTGCCTTGTCAAGACCCGCGGCTTGGCGGATCAGCACCGGGGTAGGCGGAGTCTTGAGGACAAAGGTGAATGAACGATCCTCGAACACCGTGATGTCGACCGGCACAATCGTGCCTCGCTGGGCTTCGGTGGCGGCGTTATAGGCCTTGCAGAAATCCATGATCGCCACGCCGTGGGGCCCCAGGGCGGTGCCCACTGGGGGCGCGGGGGTGGCTTGACCGGCGGGGATCTGGATCTTGACGACAGCCAGGACCTTCTTCTTGGCCATGGGGCCGACTCCTTGGGATGACGAGCGATGGTGCCCTAGGGGGGGCGGGGGTCAAGTGTGGTCGCGAACAGGGGTGCAGCGCCAATGGCACCCCTTGGCGCTAGAGCTTGGCGACCTGGGAGAAGTCCAGTTCGACAGGGGTCTCCCGGCCAAAGATGTTCACCAGCACCTTCACCTTGAGCTGATCTTCGTTGAGTTCGATGACCTCGCCGGAGAAATCGGCGAACGGTCCTTCCTTGACCCGCACGGTCTCGCCCAGTTCGTACTGCGACCGCGGCTTCGCTCGCTTCTCCACCTCATCAGGTGTCTCGGTGGAGACCGAGAGAAAGCTCTCCACGTCCTTCCGGGGCAAGGACGAGGGCTTGGCCCCCTGGCCAACGAAGCCGGTTACCCCAGGCGTGTTACGGATCACGTACCAACTGTCGTCATCCAACTCGCACCGGACGAGGAGGTAGCCGGGGAACATCTTCTTCTGGACGACAACCTTCTTGCCGTTCTTGAAATCAGCCACATCTTCCATCGGGATCACGACCTCATGGATGCGCTCCTCCATGTTCATCGACGATGTGCGAGCCTCAAGGTTCTGCTTGACCTTCTTCTCATACCCCGACTGCGTGTGGACCACATACCAGCGGCCCGGCCGGTCGAAGGGAGACTCCGGCGGCAAGGCTTCCGCAGCCTCCTCCAGGAGGTCCTCGCCGTCGATCACCCCCGTCGGGCGACCTTCGCCGGAGTCGTCGTTGGAGATCGGGTCAGTGATATAGGCGCTCATCGTGAGAACAACTTCAGTATGAGGTCGCCGAACCCGTAGTCGAGGGCGGCAACGTAGGCGGTTAGGAGGACCACCGCGACAAGCACGATGATTGAGTAGTTAACGACCTCTGGTCGGGTAGGCCAGGCCACCTTACGGAGTTCTCCCCGTACCTCGCGCACGAACTGCGGTGGGCTGGTGCGCTCAGCTTTGGGACGGGGGGGCGGGGGTGTCCCGCGCCGCCGGGCCTTCGGCTCGCCCTCGGCGTCTAGTTGCCCCTTCTTCTGGAGCAAGCGCTTTTGCTGTCGGTTCATCGCCATTGACGTGGAAGTTCCTGAGGTGAGAGAAGAGCAGGGCAGGAGGGACTCGAACCCCCAACCTGCGGTTTTGGAGACCGCTGCTCTGCCAGTTGAGCTACTGCCCTTTGGGGGTCGCAATTGCCTAGCGTAGGCCCTCCCCCGGTCGATCCGCCAGCCGTAAGGGCGGGGGCGGTCAGAGCAGGGGCATCAAATCCAACTCCGTGACCGCCCGATCAAAGCGTTCCAGCATGGCGATCGCCAGGTCGTGCTGACGAGGATCCGTCACATCCATCCCCCGCCACGCCACCACGGGGTAAGCCAAACAAAACAAGGCGGCCACCCGATACTGCTCCCAGCAGTCGGAGAGATCCGCGGCGGGGACGCCGGCCCCTTCGAGGCCAGCGATCCAGCGGCCGAACAAGGCCTGTTCATGGCCCGAGGCATCAGCCGCCGTGAGGCTCTGAGTGATGAAATAGGCCAGGTCGTACGCCCCGTGACCGGTGCCCACCAACTGGAAGTCCAGGGCCACGACCGATCCGGTACCGTCAAAGAAAAGGTTGTCGGCCCGAAAATCGCCGTGGATCATGGTGGTCGGCGCGACGGACAGGGCGTCGAGCAGTCGGGGCATGGCGGCGACCCAGCGCGGCCCCACCGCTTGGATGGCCGACGGAACCTCCACCTCACCCAGGAGTTTGTTCCAGCCCTCGTCAAATACCAGCGGGAGCACCGCCTTGTAGATCTCGTCACTCAGGCTCACGGTGAGGCCGTCGCGGGCAAGATCATCAGCCTGGCGCCACCAGGTGGCATGCCATCGCGCCAGACCATCGATGGCCCGCTCCGCATCGAGGATTCCCATGCCACCCACCTGATCCACTTCTCGAAGGTGACCAACATCTTCCATTACCAACACAAACTGGCTCGTCTCCGGGTCGATCTCGGCATGGTGGCAGCGCGGTACTCGGATCGGGGTCTGATGGGCCAACTTGAGAAAGAACTGTGTCTCCCGCAGGTACATCCGCAGCATGGTGGAGGTAAATACGGCCGCCGGATCCAAGGCGGGAAGTTTCACCACCACTGTCTCCGGGCTGCCCGCACCACGCAGGTGGACCCGGTAGACGGCGCTGCTCACGCCGATCCCCACCCCGATCTGTTCCGTGGTGGCCGCCTCGATGTCCCAGCCGGTGGTTTCGGTCAACCAGACGGAGGTCACCTCGTCAATGGTGGTGGGCATCTTGGCCATAATCGTCTCCCCGATCCGAGGTGCATGGTGCACCGGACCGCGGAGACGATAGGCCACCAACCAATCAGTCGTCTTGCGCCGTCAACTCCCGACGGCCCCGACCACTCCTGACCAGGATCGCCCCGCCCAGCAGCAACAACAACGCCACTTCGACCGAACGGGCCAAGGCCCCACCCGTACGAGGCAGAGTCGTGACGGGATCCACCGGCACGATGACGACGTCCTCCACCACCGCGATTTCCACGGTGTCGCTATCCGTCACCGACTTGCCGAGGATGTCCTCACCCTCGGCCGTGCCCACATTCACTCTGGAAGCATTGGACACCACATCGGTGAGCGTGAACGTAGCGGAATCGCCAACCGCCAGTTCGGCGATCACGCCCACCGGGCCAAGGACATCATCCACCACATCTACGTCGAAGAGGGTGGTGTCACCCGTGTTGGTCACCACATAGGTGAACGTCACGGTCTGACCCACTTCCGGTAGCAAATCATCAACCGACTTGTCGATATCTATCACCGGGCTGATCAGATCAACCTCATGATCAGCGGTGGCCTCCGTGGAGCGGTCCCGCTCATCAACACCCACCACCGCCGCTGTATTAGGCAGCGGATCCGGGTCGACATCGCTGATCACCCGAGTGCACTCATACCCCCACGTCTCCCCCGGGGCCAAGGTCCCATCGCCGTCGCCATCACTCACCCGCACCAACGTGCCTTCGTCGCAGTTCGGATCCGACAGGTTCACGGTCACCAGGTCCACCTGACCGGTGTTGGCAACCACAAAGGAATAGGTGATCTCATCACCCCGATGAGCCAACGCAGGCCCGTCTTTCTCCAGGGCGATAGCCAACGGGCACACAACCTCGGTGGAGGCCTCCGCCGAATCCCCTGCGCCATTGCTCAACGAGACCGTGGCCTCGTTGTCATACTGCCCACACACCTCCGGTATCGCCGAGGTGTCCGCCACGATATGCACCGTAAAGGATCCCCCCGCTGGCAAGTCCACCGCCCCGCAGGTGAGGACATCCAACTCGGCGATGCGACAGTTCGCACCCTCAGTGCTCGACTCAATCGTCCATTCCACGCCATTCGGCAGCGGATCGTTCAACGTCACGCCCCGAGCGATACCGGGACCAGCATTGGACACCTCCATCGTGAAACCAATGTCCGAACCCGCATCCACCACAGCGTCATCAGCCACCTTGGTGATGGCGATATCAGGACACTGCACCTCCACGCTGGCGGAATCCTCCACCTCAGCATCGTTGGTGGCATCAGCAACCGCCGTGTTATGCAGCGTCGCCGGCGAGCAAGACTCACCCGCGGGTTGGGTACCACTCACCACCTGTACGGAGAACGAAGCACCGTCGGACAAGTCCTTCGGACCGCACGCCAGCACCTGACTCCCCGGGCTGCCAGTCACCTCACAGGAATCATCACCACTCTCAATGCTCCAGCTGATCCCATCACCACCCGGCAGTAGATCGTTCAACGTCACGCCCCGAGCGATACCGGGACCAGCATTGGACACCTCCATCGTGAAACCAATGTCCGAACCCGCATCCACCACAGCGTCATCAGCCACCTTGGTGATGGCGATATCAGGGTTAAGGATCTCCACGTTGAAGATATCGAACGCCTCGACCTGGCGACCCACATCGTCGGTACCCGACGCCTGGGCCCGGTTGGGCAGCGGATTCGGGTCGGTACCCATCACCACATGCGAGCACTTCCAGACGAAGAGATCACCCATGCTGAGGAACCCATCGGCCCAGCCAGTTGACGCTGCTTCGTCGAACACCGGGGAAGCGTCACAGATGTCGGCATAGGTCACCCCGCCCTCCACCCCCGCCCACTCAGCCAAGGAAACATCATGCAAGCGTGGCCCGGAGGTGCTGACCGAAAAGGTGTAGCCCACCGTTTCGCCGATGCTGGCGCTGCCTTTATCGCCCACCTTGCTCAGGGAGATGTTCAGGGGACTGAGGGGATTGTCATAGTTGACCTCCACGGTCTCACCATTTTCGGTAATCGTCACCGAGGGTGAGGTGCCCACCTGGATCCCATCGGGTCCGGACGGGTTCAGAGTTTCCACGACCTGATAGGTGCCAAGTCTCATCGAATAGATGGTGCACTCACCTTCACCGTCCTCGATGGTGCAGGTTGCCGGATCCCCGCCCGGGTGCGTCGTGGAAGGCTCATCACCCTGCTGCAGCATAAAGACGATGCCATCAAGGTCCTGGGGGTTGTCGGGGGTCACCTCCTCATTCCCATCAAGATCGTCGCTGTCGTTCTCGTCGTTGAAGAGTCGCTTCGTGATCGTGACATTGCCCACCGGAACATCGTTGACAAACGGCACTGCAGAAAGGATCAACGTCGCGCCCGCCGGGATCGATGCTGCTGGCACGGCACGGATCTCCGCGGAGGGAAGAAGCCCCGCTGGAGGGGTGACCTCCGTGATCCAGTAGTTCATGCTCGCCGGGACCGGGCCCAGCGAGCAGGTACCAGCCGAGGACGCGGTCGTGCAGGTGGTAACCGCCGCCGCAATGGCCACGGCATCGGCCTGGCCAGCCACCGCAGAGGCCTTGGCCAGGGTGTCGTAGAGGCCATAGACCGCTCCGTCCGTAGGCACCGGCGGGGTGGAGTTATCCACCTTCTTGATCGTGATCGTGGCAGTCGCCGCATTGACCACAGATGACTCGCCCGGGTCGTTGCAACTACCCGACGTGGCCGCGTTCCCCTTGTGCAACTCAGCGTTGTAATCCCCGCTGTAGGAGGCCACCCACCGGTAGGTACCCACCAAGGTGGGGGTGAACGGGTTCGAGGTATACGCCCCGTTGCCATCCACCGACTTACTAGTGGTGAAGATTGGGGCTCCCGAGCACGTCGCGTTATCCGGACCGTAGAGGTTGAAGGTGATGTCCCCAGTGGCGCGGGGTTCCGTGGTGGCCC